>NZ_RCBY01000143.1 GCF_003838195.1 Okeania hirsuta | reverse complement strand
CTCAGGAAGAGGGCATTGCTCCTACTGGTCACTTATTTCTGCCATCCTGCACTAGTACAATATCAGACTTAGGCACCCCCGCTTCAATTAACTCCCTAGCTATTCCTACTTCAGTTCCATCTCGTTGAACCCAAATTTTCCCTCTTCCCTCTTCCTTCTTCCCTCTTCCTTACGAACTACAACCAATTACCAACAAGAATAAATGATGACCAATAATAGGGTTTATCGTAATCTGCATTTAATTCTATTTCTCCTTTGATAAATTTCATTTGAACTTGACGCAGTGCTTCCGCTTTTCTGAGTTGTGAACTACCAGACTGCAATAATTCTTGATAAAACTGTTTCATTAATTCTGCTGTAGAGCCATCATTAACGTTCCATAAACTCCCTAGAACACTACGAGCCCCTGCCCGAATAGAAACTCCAGCCAAACCCAATGCTGCTCGTGTATCTCCCAATGCCGTCTGACAAGCACTTAAAATTAATAATTCGATCGCTCGCTCTGACCTTGTCAAATTCCTAGTCTGAAGCAGTAGGTCTAAATCTCGAACATTAATACGTTCTTCCCAACCTAAAATGAAGGTATCATCTGGATTAGAACTAAACTGTCCGTGAGTTGCAATATGGATAATGTTAAAAGGTTCAGAATTAACCTGAGCTTGAATATTAGTTTTCGTGAATTTTTCATCTGCTAATTTTTCAGATTGTAGTACAGTTTTTTCAATAGCATCTAGTTCTTGTTGAATATAGGGTAGGGAACTAAAACCCTCCAATTCATAACTAGGTGCTTTCTGACTTGTTCCGGCAGTTAATACTCGTAGCTGCTCCTTTAATAAAGGTTTGGGATTGACTAATTGCAAACCCGGTACTACTGCAATTGCATATCTTTCCACGAGATAACGTTCGCGATCGCTATCATACAATACAGACATGGGAAAATTTCTGAGTAACCCATCCAAGACAAAAACTAGGGTTTTTATTTGACTGGTATCATGTTCTAAATCGATTTCCAAATCCGCTTCAAAGGGTTTAATTAACCACTGATAAAGTTGATTAGATGGTAACTTTACTTTGCTGCTTCCTCTTATAGTTGTAATGTTTGCTCTAAGATTAAATAAGGTATCCTGAAATTGTGCTGCAAAGTTTTTATCGCTCACTGAAGCATAACGAAAGTTTTCAGTTCCCGGCAATTTGAGAATAACACTTAATTGATTATCTAACAATATTGGATAAATAACCGCTGCATTTTTATCAATTTCATCGATATTAATATCTTCAGCATTGACACAAGCATTTTGGAAAAAATTATCTAATTCTGCTAATTGTAGAGATTCAATTACCTTCTGAGCTGCTTTTATATTGGACAATTTTGGTTGAGTTGAACCAAGTTCAGGCTGAAGTAATAGTGCTACAAGTTTTCTGTATAAAGGTTCAATATTTGCCCGAAAATCAAACTGAATATCTCTATTTAAAGCTACCAAGTTGCGTCGTAAAATTTGCAGGGTATTAAAAGCAGATTTATAAGCTAAAAGTGCTTTTGAGGAATCTCCTTGTTGGAGAAAAATATCTCCCAATTGTTCTTGGAGTTGATAAGCAATATCTGAAGCAGAGATTTTTTGAGCGATCGCCAAGGCTTGATTTGTCAAATTAAGTGCATTTTCTAGTTTTCCCATGTTTTGATACAATTTTCCTTGAATTCCAATGGCATAAGCTTCTAAACGAGAATTATGAATAATTTTTGCTTGTTGAATTGCTTGGTCGAGGAATTGTTCATTAATAGTATTTGGTAGAGTTAATTCGGCAAAATTAGTCTGTAGTTGAACTAAAGTTGATTTGGCATTTATTTGCTCAAAATTCATCAAACTTTCTGCAAATTTAATCGTTGCTTGAATTGAATGAGGAGAGGGATTAATTTTATTTAAAATACCAATAATTTGAGGTAAAGTATCAATCTGAAATTGTACATGAGGTTGCAGCCAATCATCACCTGAACTCTTCTGCCATTGTCGGTTTAATTCAAGTAACAGACTAAGATGATTAATAGTTGCCTGAATTTTAATTAATTCTTCATCAGAAACAGTCACCGCTTTTTCATAATAAGATAAACCTTGGATAATTGCTTGTCTTTCTGCTTTTCCTCTCAGCCTAAAATTAGCAATGCCTTGAGCTTGAGAAAGAATTGTATTTCCTAAATTTAGCAATAATCGACCTTCAATATTTTGAGAATTTACCAATGGAAAACTAGGTTCTAAAACCTTTTGAGATAAAGCCAATTTACCCAGTACGCGCAATCCATTTCCCAAGCTTTGTAGACCTTGAAAATTTAGATTAGTATTTGATGTATTAAATCTTGACAAAACAGTTTGTAGCTCACTTTCTGTCAAGCGTTCACACTGTAAATCATTGCCAAATGCTTGTAGCACTGTATCACAGGAACGTCTATAAAATCCCATACTTGTTAATGCTTGAGCTTGATTAACTTGACTTCTAATTTCACCAATACGATCCTTATTTTTCCGATAAATAACTTCTGCTTGTTGCCAAACTTCCAATGCAGCTTCCGCCCTTCCCTGCTGTAACAATTGGACTCCTTGCTGAATTAAACTAGAAGGAGAAGATTGTGCTAAAATGGGAGATAAAAAATTAATTCCCAGACTGAAACAAAAACCAAATAGAGCGATCGCTATCAACTTTAGTATCCCAATCTTTAGTCTATTTTTATTACTAATAAGTTTATAAATTTTTTTGAATAGATTCTGCATATTGATTAAATTTCCTCAAAAATAATCCTCACAGCATTTGTACGAGGCCAATAATGGCCACAATTATTACACTAATATTCTATTTGATGAAAAAATACCGACCACATTGCTGCGATCGGCTTCCTAAATTTATTCTTCTTCTGTTTTGTCGCTTACTAGAAGTTCTGCTTCTCCACTCAAAATCCTGACTACCTCTTCTTCTAAAGCACCCATCTTTCCCAAGACTTTTGACTTATATTCGTTATTTTCCTGAAGTCCTTGTACTAATCTGTCTCCATGAGCTTCTATATATTTAATATGTTCACGTTGCAACTCTTGAAGTTGTTCAAGAATTTTCCCAAGAGTTTCGCGTTCCCCCCCGGTGAAGACTCTTGCCTTACCCACTGTTCTATTAGTTCGCTCCGACTCAGGCCCAACGCTTTCGCCATCTGTCCTAACCTTGTTTTTGCCTTGGGAGTCAAGCTTATTTCCAAGCTTGTTTTCTTCTCGTCATAATTTGGATGTCTCGCCATTTGTTTTGTTAGCCATTTTATACGGATAGAAAAATTTTATCTGAACCACTTGACTTATTCTATCCGGATACTTAAAATAATAAACAATACAATCAGGGTTAAATTTTTAGGAGGTGATGCCCAACGAAGCAGTTCAAACAGTTAAAACCTAAGACTTAACTGACATATTTATCCTCTTAAAAGAGGAAGCGTAACTACCCAAATTTTTCGGTCAAGTTGGGGGTTATATTGTCTGAGTTGAAAGATTTTGCCTTGGTGCTGACCTGTGGGGAGTTGGGCGTATTTGTCGTGTAAAATTTTTGGCTTGAAAAAATACCGACCACATTGCTGCGATCGGCTTCCTGAATTTATTATTCTTTTGTTGTTGATTCTTCTGGAAGCTTTTCGACCTGTTCCAATAGGCGACTGATTTCTTTTTCTAGTGCTGCTGACTTCTCTAAAAAACTAGCTTTCTTATTTTTATGATCTGCTAGTCTTTTTTCTAATCTTTCACCATCATCGTCCATATAACTCAAAGCTTCGTCTATTACTTCCCGGAACAGGCCAAGAATTCCCCCAATAATCCAACTGATTCCAGTTTGTCCCATGCTTTTATCCACTTCTCTAGTAGTTCTCCTTGACTGGTGTTCAAAGCTTCTGCTATCTGTTTCAACCTTTGCCGAGATTCTGGCGTTATCGTCAAGTTGATTCGTTCTTTTCTCACTCCGTGAATTGGATGTCTTGCCATGTCCTTCTAAAGTATCCATTGTTTCTGTATAGAAAGATTCTAACTAAACTCTTGACAACTATTGTATACAGAAGTTATTGTAATACTATATTCATACAGAAAAAATACCCAGGAGGTGACGCCCAACGAAGCAGTTCAAACAGTTAAAACCTAAGACTTAAGCTCGTTGATATAAATTAATGTTTCGGGTAGACCAGGTGAAGTTGGGGGTTATATTGTCTGAGTTGAAAGATTTTGCCTTGGTGTTGATCTGTGGCAAGTTGGGCGTATTGGTTGTGTAGAATTTGTGGCATGAAAAAATACCGACCACATTGCTGCGATCGGCTTTCTGAGTTTATTCTTCTTCCGTTGTTGATTCTTCTGGAAGCTTTTCGACCTGCTCCAATAGGCGAGCGATTTCTTTTTCCAGTGCTGCTGACTTCTCTAAAAAACTAGCTTTCTTATTTTTATGATCTGTTAGTCTTTTTTCTAATCTTTCGCCATGCTCGTCTATGTAACTCAAAGCTTCGTGCATTACTTCCCGAAACAGGCCAAGGATTCCCCCAATAATCCAACGGATTCCAGTTTGTCCCATGCCCCCGTCCACTTTTCCACTAGCTCGCTGCGACTGATATTCAACGCCTCCGCTATTTCGTCCATACGTTGCAAGGTCTCCGGAGTTAGTGATAGATTGGTTCGTTTTTTGGGACTTTTGTATTTCGGTTTTCCAGCCATCTATTATTCTTTTGTCCATTGTTTGTGTACAAGATAATTCTACTCAACCCTCTTGACATAATCTTATACACAATGTAATTATAATATCAAGTCATACACAAACAATGCTCAAGAGGTGATGCCCAACGGAGCAGTTCAAACAGTTAAAACCTAGTGCTTAAAAGACATCAGCATACTTATTCTTAGTGACTATCTATTGGATATCTTTCGGGGTGGGGTTAGATATCCCTGAAAAGAGGAGGTAATTGTTAATTATTAATTGTTGAATCCACCCCTTACTTACTAACCTAACTTTTTCTTACTTTCTTACTTATGATTGGAAACCTATACAACCACGGATTCGAGATACCTTTTAATGACCCAGAACTTCCCCAATGGGCAGATGGCCATCTAGATAAATTTTGCGATTTGTTTTGGAACGAAACCTGGAAAAATGGCGATGATGCGATCGCCTCTCTGGAAATAGATATGCTGGCCGACAGATACGCCTATATCAAAGAAGGCATGGCTTTGAGAGCTTTTCAAATTTATAAGCTTTATGAAAATTTAGGATTTAAAACCTTCAAACAATATTGTGTTAAATGTTTGAAAAAATCGGTCTATTACGTCAAACGAGTCATTAAAGCTGCTCAAATATCTTGGTCATTGATGCTGGAAGGATTTACCGAGCTGCCAGACAACGTATCTCAAGCTACCAGATTAGCCACTTCTGTGAGTCAAGTCAGCGAGGAAACTGATGAAACTATGAGTTGTTGGCAAGAAGTGTTGGATAAAGCAAAGGATCAATCCAAACCCATTACAGCAAATTACATAGAAACTACTATTACTGGGGAAACAACACCTCTCTTAGCCACAGCAAAGCTACCCAGAGATGTCTGGGACAAATTAAGAGCTTTGGCCAAACAACAGGGAGTCAAGCCGGAAAAATTACTCGAAGAGATTGTGGGAAATTATTTGCACCCGAAACAAGAACCTGACCCAGAGACAGAAACAGTAGATGAGCCAGAATCTAAAAACAATGAAAAAGGTCTTACGTCAAAAACACCTGATATTAAAGCTTGGGAAAAAGATTTACAGGATTTAGTCCAGGAACGTTTTACTAATGAACCGAATTATCAGACAACCGCAGACAATTCCACATTTACTAGAACGAAAAAGCAGAAGAAGAAACAGAAAAATAAAACCCCTCCTCCTGAGTGGATTTGGCAATAATCTCCTTAGAGGTGGTAATGGCAATGATCGCCTTATAGGTGGTAATAACAATGATACCCTTCTGGGTGGTTTGGACGATGATGCCCTTCTGGGTGGATTTGGCAATGATCTCTTTGACGGTGGTAATGGCAATGATGCCCTTGGGGGTAATAATGGTTTTGATACCCTTATAGGTGGTAATGGTGATGATACCGTTAGAGGTAATGATGGCAATGATCTCCTTGTAGGTGGTAATGGCAATGATCTCTTTGACGGTGGTAATGGCAATGATCTCCTTGTAGGTGGATTTGGCAATGATCTCCTTGTAGGTGGTAATGGCAATGATCTCCTTGTAGGTGGATTTGGCAATGATTTCCTTAGAGGTGGTAAGGGTGATGATAACCTTCAAGGTGGCGATGGCAATGATCGCCTTAGAGGTGGTAGGGGTAATGATACCCTTATAGGTGGTAAGGGCAGTGACCTTTTTCTACTTGCTAGTCGCTTTGGTGGTGATACCATTATGGATTTTCAACTAGGAGGCGATAAGATAGTATTATCTGATGATTTAGAATTTACTGATTTAACTTTTGTACTAAATGGTAGGAATACATTATTAACAGTTACTGCTAGTGGAGATCTACTAGCTACAGTTAATAATGTAATAAGCTTGAGTTCAGAAAATTTCTTGTAATTTGTCAAAAAATAGTTCAAACTTAAATTAATTTTCAGGGCGATTAAGCCCTTTGTTTTGCGCCAAAATCTCCAAAAAATTCTGGGCATCCTTATTTGACAGGGAGTTAAAAATTTTTGATAAAGATTTAGAATTTACCGAAAAATTGGGTTTAAAGCCTCCCCCTAAAAGGGGCGGAATTCTGTGCCGAATATGCCTGCTGCGGTGATGTTGATAGTGCCTCCGAAGGCGGCTTGAGCATTGGCGGAGATGTCGCTGTTTTCCAGTGCGACTAGGTTTTCGGTGTTGATATTGATGTTGCCTCCGGTGGCTTCTCCTGTGGCGTTAGTGCTGATGTTGCTGTTGTGGCGGAGAATAAAGTCTTTGTTGTTTTTGATGGTGATGCTGCCTTGACCTCCTGTGGTTTTGGCATTGAGACTAGCTTGGTTTTCTATGAGGATGTTGTTGCTGTTGATTTCTAGGTTGCCTGCTGGTTCTTGGGTTTGGGAGCTGACTGTGATTTCTGCTTCATCCCGAATATTGAAATTTTCGGCGTTGATAATTAACGTTCCTCCTGCTCCTGTTCCTTCATCTGTTGCTTCTGCGGTTAAGCCACTTAGCCATATACCATTGGGAGATTTTCCTATTATTTCTGTGTCTTTAGCAGAGATGGTTATATTGCCTGCATCTCCCCCACCTCTGCTGCGGGCGTTGATCTGCGCTCCATCTTGAAGTCGTAAATTTTCTGTATTGACTGTGATAGTTCCTCCATTTCCTACCGCTCCTTCTTGCACTGTAGCAATTAAACCACAATATCAAGAAAACCGGCCCAACCGTGAATCATCTGCCACAATATAGTCAAGGTAACTAACGAGCGAGTCTCTTACAGAGGAGCTTTCCTTGCGGAATGCTATCGCAAACGCTAACGCCCCCGTACAAACTTCAGAATTCCTGGCATTTTGCTGTTGACGACTCTCCAGACCCAAATTTGGTTTTTTTTGAGCCCATAAAAGTTTGTAGTTGATCTAGCGTGAGCTGTTTGAGGTATTTCATAGTTACGATCGGGAATCTGTGCTTGGTGCAAGTCGTACCCAGTTGAGCACTGTGTTATGGGAAATACCAGTCACTCTCTCAATGGCTCCCAATCCCATGGCAAATAGGGACATTTTCACACAAAGCTCTTTAAGATCAGAACTATAACCCGCAGGACAGGGGCTTTCTCGCGCATTGACGGCCACAGTTAGGGCACAGATAACTCTGTTTGCCCTGACGATGACCATTTTTCACTACTTTATGACTTTGACAATCAGGACAGTCCATCTGTCTAGAAAATTCTAGAATATCATTCTCTATTGTGCAACACCTATAATTGAGCATCGGGTCGAAAAATTATGCTGTTGGGGTAGATCAAAAATAGATTTGCATTTCCTAACACACCTAGAGTTCCTAGTACGTCGATCAATGGTGCGCTCAATGCAATGTTTTGAGCTATCGCTACATCTACAGAACTACCAAATTTTCTACTACACCAGATATAGCTGAAGTCAGAAGTCAGAAGTTAAATTCTCAGCACGGATGTAATTTGCTGGTTGTGGTAATAGCACTTAGCTTTTTTATAGGTATGGTTTTCTACCATCTCAATGAATTCATCCCATATATTTGTTGGTAGATTTGTTTTAATTGTACTCGTCGAAACTCCCTTATTAAGGCGAATCACTATCTGGATGTAATTCTTCAATACATTCTAACAAAAGGCGATCGCTCGATTAATTTATCAAACATAAGTATATGTCAAAGAGCTAAAAAAATGCTAACTTGATATCAAAATGCTAAATAATCAAGATTCTATAGTCATAAAAATGCGACAGAATAATATGTTTCAAAATAATTTGTTTTCTCAGTCAGACCAAATACCCCTCGATCTACTCGATCGCCTCATAACAGCAGGGAGTAAAATAGTATTTCGCACTACTATAGCGATCGCTCTATTCGGGACTTTAAGTTGTACCACCAATGTTCAACTAGATTCATCTACTGCTACTCAGACTCAGACTGCATCAGTTTCTAATAATCAAATTGAGTCTCCAGAAAATATCGCCACTAATTCAGGCTTCCAGAAAATCACCTTGGTAGAAGACCTAGAACATCCTTGGAGCCTGGCCTGGCTTCCTGATGGCACTATCCTAATTACTGAGCGACCAGGGAGATTGCGAATTGTGCGTGATGGAGTTCTAGATCCAACTCCAGTTACAGGACTTCCTGAAATATTTGCCTCTGGCCAAGGGGGATTAATGGATGTCTCAATTCACCCGCGCTTTACAGAAAATCGCTTGATTTATCTGACTTATTCCCACGGCGATCGCTCGGCAAACCGCACCCGCATAGCACGGGCGAGACTTGAGGAGAATACTCTGCGCGATCTGCAAGTAATCTTCGAGGTTTCCCAGACAAAAACTGGCGCGCAACACTTCGGGTCACGCATTATTTGGCTACCTGACGAAACTCTACTAATAACAATTGGTGACGGTGGCAACCCACCTATTGAATTCAATGGCGAATTTATCCGCCAACAAGCTCAAAACCGCCGTAGTCATCTGGGCAAAGTTTTACGGTTAAATGACGATGGTTCTGTACCCTCCGATAATCCTTTCGCAACTTCTACAGATGCCGAACCTGCCGTTTGGAGCTACGGACATCGTAATATTCAGGGAATCACCTTTGACCCCACAAGGAATAGAGTCTGGGCAACAGAACATGGTTCGCGAGGTGGCGACGAACTGAATCTTGTTGAGGCTGGAGAAAACTACGGTTGGCCGGCAGTCACCCACAGTCGAGAATATTCTGGAGGACTCATCTCTCCGGAAACATCTCGCCCTGGTCTGGTAGACCCTAAAGTGGTGTGGACTCCATCAATAGCCCCCTCTGGTTTAGCTTTCTACAGTGGCGATCGCTTTCCACAGTGGCAAGGTAATTTGTTTGCAGGTGGGTTAGTATCCCAAGATATCCGTCGCATTGAGGTAGATGAAGCGGGTAATGTTGTCACTCAGAAGTCTATTTCTATCGGTCAGAGAGTGCGGGATGTGCGACAAGGGCCTGATGGGCTACTGTATGTTCTCACCGATCGACCTAATGGACAATTAATTCGGCTTGAACCTGTTGGCGAGTAAGTTTGGGGTGTGGAGTAGCCGAGATTAAATAATCGGGCTTACTCACGCATATAAAATTATAGGCGTTGCTGAATGGTAATAATTTTTAGATTAAGTATCAATGCAAAACATAAATTTTTCAATTTTACCTTTAGCTACTTACCATTACATTTCAGCAACGCAAAATTATACACCATTTTTAGTGGTTAACAGCCGTTAAACCCTACTATAAGTGATGGTTATGCGATTGATTGGTTTTTCCTTTTCCTAGGTCATACTGCGCAAACATCCCGACGCTCCCTATCCAACAAGTGGATCGCAAATGCCCTAGTGTATATTCTCTTGACTGATTTATGGTATGGTGTTAGCATATTTAATATGGCAAGCGCAATATTACGTAACGTGTATACAAACGCGATTGTATTCCCTTCGCCGACTAGGATTGGCGCAATAGCGCGTAATTCTGCCGTTTTCCTGAGTTTATGTATAGTTCAAAGACTAAAAACGTCAAGAGGTAACCCGCATGACCCAACAAGCTACCAAGCTCGTCATCGTCACGGAAAAGTTGTTGCTGAAAAAGATCGCCAAGATCATCGACGAAGCCGGGGCTACCGGTTATACGGTGGTAGACGCTGGCGGTAAAGGCAGTCGTAACGTGCGATCGTCCGGAGGACCAACCGTTTCCGAAACCTACTCGAATATAAAGATCGAGGTGCTCACCCCCAATCGGGATATGGCGGTGAAGATTTCGGATGAAGTCGCAGGGCAGTTTTTCGACGATTATTCGGGCATCGCCTATATCTGTAGTGTGATGGAGGTACTGCACGCACACAAATTCTGACTCAAAACCCAGTTGATCAAACCAAAAAACCGGGGCATAGCCTCGGCTTTTTCATGCCTGTAGAACGTTGATGCTGGTGAAAAAATCACTACCAATACCTACTAGGTCACGCGGCTGTTGAATGGAGAAGACACAGACCTTGACCAAGAAATTGTGGTCTAAAGCCTCCCTGCTCTTTCAAGGGAATAAAAAGTGGTCGATCGCGACAGCGGAACGGAGTTCTTTCTTCGTAGCTTCCCATAGGGTGGAATGGCGAGGAAACCTGCACCATATCTAATCGACCAAGAAAAAAGAGAATTCTGTATTTTCGTAGCCTCTTTATTGCAGAGGTACTGATGACTGAAATTATATAGCTGTAACGTTGGTTGCCGCGCCAAGAGAACGCTGGCATAACCCAACCCGTCTGCGATCAGTTGCCCATCAGTGCCTGGGCAAGCCCGATGAAGAGCGGTATTCCCAAGGCAAGAGCAACCGGCGTACCTACGGCTGTGGACGAGCCGATGTAGGCGGAGGGATTAGCCGACGGGATACCGGCTCGTAAAGTAGGCGGCCCTGAGATGTCTGAACTGGAGGCAGCGATGACGGCCATGATCACCACACCGCCAAAACTGAATCCCGTGATGTAGTGGGCAATCATGCCAAGACCGAAGGCTATGAACCCATGCAGCAGCGGCCCCACAAAGGCATATATGGCATACCACTGACCCACCTTGCGCAGCTCGCCAATCCTTGCCGTGGCTTCCATACCCATTACCAGCATCAGAATTGAAAGCAGGCCACGGAAGAGGGGATTGAAGAAGCTATCATAGACACTTTCCGGCCTGGTTAGTATGCCTAGAGCGAGGCCTAGCAGCAGTGCTGATAGAGCAGAGCCTTGGAGGCTTTCCTGCACGATAGGCCATATCTCGACCCGCTTGTCTGCAGTATTGCGCTTGGGATACCCGCGTGCGGTAATGCCCTGCTTGCTTTGATACTCCTGCTTGCTGAGATCCTCGTATGCGGCATCGCGCTGCTTGCTGATATAAATGCTGGCCAAGACGATCGCAGTCACGAGGGCTGGGATGTCCATGAAGGGATAGAGTGCGGCAGCCCAGGGCTCATAAAAGATATCTTCCGTTTCCAGTATCGTCAGGCCGGCAGCGAGGGTAGAGCCACTCACGGCACCGAACAAGCCTGCAGTAGCAATGGCATCCACGGTTTTGACCTTCGGCAGTTTGGCCAATGTGTAGCGTCCGATGAACACGATCAGGATTCCCACTATCATGGCGAACACTGCGGGCAACAGCATCTCCAGGAGATTGGCATTGCGGATCGCAATGCCACCGCTCAGGCCGACTTTTAGGAGCAGCATGAAAACGATGAACTTATAGATAGGATCTGGAATTTGCAGTCGGCTATTGACTGCTGCAACAACCATACCACCAATTAGAAATCCGAGTGTCGGGGACTGCAATTTCCCCAGGAAGAGCGTCAAGAAATCGGAGAAAAAATTCATGTTGTAATTCCTTATTAATTAGATATTAGAGGTCACCATGGCCTCAAACTTAAAATATGTCAAGATTTGCGCTGGCTAGCACAAATTGGAAATTCAATGTCAAATGTGAATCATCAGGTTTTCGACAACCAATTTGGGGAAGAACTAGCTAAAGTTTCATCAAGGGCAATTTCTAATATTTTAAAACATTTTTTCTGCTTTCAATGCTTGAGACTAGCAAAATAATTTTTAATAAGTAATCACTGCGATTACTGTAATATATACGTTTTCAGTGGTTTAGTTATAATCACAAAATTCTTGACTTTGCAGAGATTAGTCAAAGAAGGAAGGCAGGAAGCAGGAGGCAGAAGCGGTGCAACCCCGCATAGCCACTAGGCGCAAGGGAATGCGCATCAAGAGAGGAAAGAAAAGGTTAGAAGGGAAAAGGTTTTTTATCACTGATTACCCGGACATGATATTACCTAAATTTTGTATTGCGGGTATTTAAAGAGAGATAATATTTAGAGACTGTTTGTAAAGTTTTGTGATATACAATGATTGACCTTGAAACTCTAACAACTTGAGTTACTTATCCTAAATTTATAGGATAAGATACCCAGTTTACGGGGGTAAAACACTTCACAATTTTTTACAAACAACCTCTGAGTTTGAATATTAACTGATTTTCCTTGAATTAATTTGTTGGTTACTGATTTTGACCAATTTGCAGATTGTCAAAACTGGATGGAGTTTGGTTCTTTACCTTGGAATTTGCAGAATTGATATTAACATCAGAAGTAACCAAGGCAACAGCATTGACTAATGCCTGTTTGCGATCCACCAACATATTTTGTGAAGGTACAATCTCTAAAACTCCCAGTTTTTCTAAACGTCGTTTGACGCTGCCTGTAGCACCAACTAGGAATACATGACGACCTGTATCAACAGTTTCCTGAATTGCATTTTCTATTGCTAGAGCAGAAGTCACACCCATGTGAGGTACTTCACTCAAATCTACAATCAACACTTCATAGTTGTTCAGAAGTGTATGTTGGCGAGAGATAGCTTTGGAGACACCGAAAATCATCGGACCACTTAAGTGGAATAATAAAATTCGACCCTCAGCACGGTCTAGTAATTCTTTCTCATCATTGTCTAAGATGATTGCATCATCAGCATCAGTGATGGCTTTCACATCCTCAGATTTAATTTGAGTCAAGCGGTCTATGGTGAGAACATTAGCAACAAACACTCCAATACCTACAGCAGCGATCAGGTCTACGAAGACAGTCAGACCGATCACACCGTACATAATCATGGCAGATTTCCAAGAAATATTATGGGCACGCTTGAGGAAACCCCAGTCAATAATCTTAATACCAACCTGCAAAGCAATACCTGCCAAAACTGCCATAGGAATTTGTGCAGTTAAACTACCAGCTCCCAAAACCACAATCATTAAAATGAAAGCACGAGTAATACCGGATAGAGCAGAGCGAGCACCTGTATTAATATTAACTACAGTACCCATAGTTGCACCAGCACCAGGAAGACCACCAAACAATCCTGAAGCTAAGTTACCTAAACCTTGACCAATTAATTCTTTGTCGGAGTTGTGTTGAGTCCGAGTCAAACTATCAGCAACCACAGAAGTCAGCAGAGCATCAATACAGCCAAGCATTGCTAACACTGTCGCATCAGCTACCATTAACTGCAATTGATCGGGAGTAAAGTAAGGCAACTGTAAGCTAGGTAGACCAGTAGGAATTTCACCGATGCGACGAATACCAGCATCTGAGAAAAATAAAACAGAAATAACTGTTCCTACTACCAATGCTAATAATGGTGGTGGCACAAATTTCTTGACCTTAGCTGGTACCAAAAAGAGTATAGCTACTGTCAGAGCTGCTAAACCTGTCTCTATAGGATTAATACTTGTTAAAAGGTTAGGTATGTTCTGAATAGTCCCAACTACACCACCCTTGGGGCTAGCTTGTCCGAGAAATGGACCTATTTGCAGGATAATCAGGATTATACCGATGCCTGACATGAAACCAGAAATCACGTTGTAAGGCATCATGGTAATGTATTTACCAAACCGCAATAAACCAAAAATAATTTGGAGTACTCCTGCCATCATGACTACGGTGAAAGCCATTGCCAGACCATTTTCTGGGTTGGTGGTAGTTAAGTGAGCAATCACCGCAGTGGTTACCACGGTCATCGGTCCGGTAGGCTCAGAAATCAGGGTGGGAGTACCACCAAACAGTGCTGCAAACAAACCAACTAATACAGCACCATACAAACCCGCAGCAGGTGCTCCAGCATCGGCGGCACCCGAAGCGACACCAAAGGCGAGTGCCATAGGGAGGGCAATGACAGCAGCAGTCAAACCGCCGAACATATCGCCCTTGATATTCCTAAAATTTATTTTGTTGAAAACTTGTGTAGCAAAAGCCATAAAGATTGATAAGTTTTTCTTTTTTATTTAATTAAGTCAATGATACCTACATTAACCATTGACTATCGTCTATGTCAAGATTATTATTGAAATCAATTGGGAATGCAATACTTGATAGTTTGTAATTGCTTATACCAGTCTTAAGATTTTCTTTATTTTTCTTATCTTTTAGGAGGAAAAGTTCTTGATTCAGGCAACCTTACATCAGTTGAGAGTCTTTCAGACCGTGGCCCTTCACGGTAGTTTTACTAAGGCTGCTGAAGAGTTATTCATTACTCAACCCACTGTCTCTGCTCAGGTAAAGCAACTGGGCCAGGCAGTAGGTATACCTTTGTTTGAGCAAATTGGCAAGCAGCTTTATTTAACAGATGTTGGTAGAGAATTATTTGCCACTTGTCAGGAAGTATTTGAACAGCTCGCTCGCTTTGAAATGACGGTAGCTGATATTAAGGGGACAAAACAAGGGCAATTACGTTTGGCAGTAGTTACAACTGCTAAATATTTTGTACCCAGAATCTTGGGTTATTTCTGCCAAGAGTATCCAGGTGTAGATATTTCTCTGGAGGTGACAAACCACCAAAACATCACTAGACGAATGTTGGAAAACCAAGACGATCTATATATATGTAGTCAACCTCCTGAAGATATACCTCTATGTAGTGAAGCTTTGATGGATAATCCCCTGGTCTTAGTAGCGAACAAAAATCATCCTTTGGCAGGCCAGAGAAATATTCCGATTAAACGTCTCAATAATCAAGCCTTTATTATGCGAGAATCTGGTTCTGGTACTCGCCAGGCGGTGCAAAAATTATTTGCCAAGCACAAAATTTATGTGAAAGTGCGCCTAGAACTTGGTAGTAATGAGGCTATTAAACAAGCGATCGCTGGAGGGTTAGGAATTTCTATTTTGTCAAAGCATACTCTCTACTGCGAAAGTTCTGAGTGGGAACTCACTACCCTAGATGTTCAAAATTTTCCGATTAAGCGACAGTGGTATGTATCCTATCTAGCTGGCAAACAATTATCGGTAGTAGCTCAAACATTCTTGGAATATCTGCACGAACATACTCAGAAAATGGCTGTCACTTCTAGTCTTGTGAGTTAACAAATTTCCCACAAGTGCATACCTGATATATTTGTTGATTGCCGAAAGCTGCCTATATACTAAAACATTTCTGAGTACTGTACAAAAAATTTCAAGGGTACGAAAATTACTATAATTTCTACCAGATACTCTTATTGTTTTATTTACTATTCTGCTATTGTTAGCATAGCTTTAGTCATTGATAAATTCCTCGCAACAGCGATCGCTAAGTTTCTCTATCGCTATAGTTGGAATCAAGCTTTCACCATCTGGTCTTTGTCAATGCCTCAAGTAGCAGCAACTTTAGCGGCAGTATTAACAAGTTTTAGCGTGGAATTAATTTCTGAGTCAGTATTTAATGGCATTATTGTTTCAATGTTGGTAACATCTATCTTAGGACTTATGATAACTACTACAAAAGTATTTCTCTGTTTAAGGTTGATCATCAATCTATGTCAAACATCAACTCCTTCCTTGCTATAAATAATATCAGGACTTACGCACTGACAATAGATATGGGGTTTTGCTCAGTTACGCCACCGCTAACACACCCTACTGGACTGTTTCATCTAATTTGGTGCATTAGGGAGTACGGGAGTAGGGGAGAAAGATTGTTGTTGGATTTATCCTACGGATAAGCTGGCGCTAATATCCCTCAACCCAACCTACATCTATTGCAAAATTTAAGATGAAACAGTCTACTACTAATAGTGTTCATGCGTAACTCCTAAATATTATGTTCGCTTAAATACTACAGGACTTATGTAGTACAGCTAATTATAGTGTATAAATTGGTAATTATGCCAGATATATCCACTATAATTAGTGCCGCTCCGTAAGTCCTGTACTAATTATTTACTGGAGTTTAGACCAGGGAAAACGCATCTAATTTTTTTGACAAATGACTAAAAACCCAATAATGCCCTTGACCTCACAGGGTTACAAGCAGCTCAAAACCATTATTGGATAAGAGTTCAAAGGACATTTAGCTGGGTCTTTAATTTGTGATACGGGATAATCATTATTGTTGTTGGTGTGGGTGAGCGAAGCTCACCCACACCAACACATAGCCTTGATCTATTGTTCAATTTAAATGGAAGTGATAATGGAGTCTTTATGGGTGATATCACTATCTGCAATCACTCTAATTCACTCGATTTTTATTTTTGTTTTTTTACCAAGATTGCAGACTGCAATCACTTAATTTATTGAGAGACATATAAGATTATTATTTAAATTTTATTGTCGATATTACTGTCTGCAATCACTTTTAAATAATCAAACTAAAATTAATAATTATTCTCCTAATGCATAGGAAGATAAAATTCCATTGCCAGATGTTTTCACTTATTTACATTCAGATTTTATTCTGAGCTGAATAAAACTTTGAGGAGGTAATTGTTGTTCCATCCAGCTCTTTTTCGTTGATTTTTTATTCCAGTTTTTACAGTTTTTTCTTGATTTAATAAATTTAAAGCTATTTGTCTAATTACTGCCAAATTCTCTGGAGCATTATCTGTTCTAATTCTAGAGCAATCTTCCTGAAATTGAACATCCAGAACCCAATTTAATTGATTTTCAATCCCCCAATGACCACGAATCGCTTCAGCTAATAGTTCAGCATTATTGGATAAACTACTAATATAATATCTTCGTTCACAAGTTCTTTTTCCATCTTTTTCAAAACGAAAGTAATCGACAAAGCCAATTGATTTGAGATTTTTCCATTCTCCAAATGGATCTACTTGTTCGGCAATATTACTCGCCATATAATAGTATCGATATTCCTGACGACCATGAGCTAATTCTGGTTTACAATAATCACTTTGTGTACTTTCTTTTCCTTCATTTTTAGATAATTTATTCAGCAGTTTTTCAACCCTTTGATAAAAATAACCTTGATTTTTTTTCAAAGTAATTACATAGTCAGCTTGTTGTTCTGTAATTTGTTTAACAATTTCTTTTTGCCATCCCATAGCATCAATAGTAACTAGACAACCAGAGAGGGATAAAACTTTGAGAAGTTGGGGAATTGCAGTGATTTCATTCGATTTATTATCTACTTTGACTTGACCTAAAACTAGGCGATTTGCTGTAGCCCAGGCACTGACCATGTGAATAGGTTTTTGAGATTTTTTTTTGTCATAAGAACCTCTGAGAGTTTTTCCATCAATTGCTATGATTTCGCCATCAGTTATTTGACTTACTGACTGAATCCATGACAAAAAACATTGCTGTAATTTTTCTGGGTCTAGCCGTGCAAAAACTCTGGCAAATGTATCATGAGATGGAATGCCATTAGGCAGTTCTAAAAAACTTTTTAGCCATTCATATTTAGACTCACCATAAGCTTCTATATCCACCCATGTATCCGCACTACAAATCACAGCACAAATCGTAATTATAATAATATCAATTAATTGATGACGTTTAGTTCTATCTACCCTCGGGTCTTCTAGTTCACTAAAATACTCATAAATACTCTTTTTTTCCTGGAGTTTCATTGTTAAATATTACTATTATTACTACAATAATTATCCTTCATAAATATCTAACATTCCACACTTAATTAGGAATTTTTAAGTATTAATTATTGAATTGATTTGAGACTTTTTACTCTTGAAAATTTTGGTATTTTTGACAGTGATTTGAGAAGCGATAGACTGCCAGTCCGCAACGCGATCGCATATTCTCCATTTGAAATTTTATTTTTGGTCATTTGTCAAAAAAATTAGATGCGTTTTCCCTGGCTAAACAACTTGCTCCTTACCTTCAAGACCCTGAAGCTTTTCGTCGAGAGAGTGGTGCTTTGCTCAAACGACTGCAAAATATTCAGGATTTGCTCGCTAAACACAATAATTCTGGAAAACCAGCAACCCTCAAAGATTTGCAAGCTTTTTTAGAAGACTATGCAGTAACTGTTGAGGAGTTTAGGGAGCGTGCAATTACCTTTACAAAAACAGTACAACCCCTGACCCAGAAACTTGAGGGTTTAGAAACTGCTGAACAACTCTTGATAAATTTAGTTAAAAGTCCAGAATTTGTTGCTTTTATTGAAGCTCCCGATATGATGGGAGAGTTTTATCAGCTCACAATTCAAAGAGAAATAGATGCCGAGCAAGCCTTAAATAATGCCCAACTTCTACGAAATCAAATCATTGTTTTTAGCTTTGGCCTTTCAGGAGGGGTGGCTCTGATTCTAGCTTTATATACCAGTCATGCAATCGCCAAGCCACTGCAAACAGTTACAGATGTTGCTCAATTAGTTACTCGTGATTCTAACTTCAATCTGCAAGTACCAGTTCAAACTAATGATGAAGTAGGTGTATTAGCAACATCCCTAAATCAACTGATCTGCCGTGTCAAACAGTTAATGACCGAAGAACAAGCTTACATCTGGCAATTGGAACAAGCGAAAGAAACTGCTAATGCAGCCAACCAAGCCAAAAGTGAATTTCTTGCCAATATGAGCCATGAACTCCGCACCCCCCTCAATGGTATCCTTGGCTATGCTCAAATCCTTCAGTATTCTGAAACCATGAGTGAGGAAGAAAACAAAGGTCTTGATATTATCAAACAATGTGGTCTTCACTTACTGAAATTAATCAATGATATTCTCGACCTCTCCAAAATTGAAGCCGGCAAACTCGACCTCTTGGCAAGCGAGTTTCTTTTCCCTCTTTTCTCCAAGGAGTGGTGGAAATATGTCGCATTCGAGCCGAACAAAAAGGCATAAATTTTTACTACTCCCCCGATAAAAATTTACCTATAGGCATTTGCGCTGACGAAAAACGACTACAGCAGGTATTGATCAATCTCCTGAGCAATGGGATTAAATTTACCGATATTGGTAGCGTTACCTTTAGCGTCACCGCACAAAAATTGTCAGACCAATATCGCCTCAACTTTGAAGTTAAAGATACAGGAGTAGGTATGACCCCAGAACAACAAGAGAAAATATTCCTGCCATTTGAACAGGTGGGTGACTGCAAAAAACAGACAGAAGGCACAGGTTTGGGGTTAGCCATTAGTCAAAAGATTGTCAAACTCATGGGTAGTCAACTGGAAGTAAAGAGTGAAGTAGGTAAAGGCAGTACTTTCTGGTTTGATGTGGAAGTTCCAGAAGCAAAAGAATGGGCAGTGGCTTCGAGAACTGTGAAGCAGGGAACTATATTGGGTTATCAAGGTAAAAAATGTCGTGTCTTAGTTGTTGATGACCGTTCGGAAAATCGCTCGGTGGTGGTGATCTTGCTAGAAATGCTTGGCTTTGAAATGAGTGAAGCGAAAAATGGAAAGGAAGCTCTAGAAAAAATGATGGTATCTCTGCCGGATGTGGTGATTACTGATTTAATGATGCCAGTAATGAATGGTTATGAATTACTTAAATATATCCGCAGTTCGGAAAAGTTGAAGGATGTAGTGGCGATCGCTTCTTCTGCTAGTGTGTTTGAAAGTAATCAACAAGAGGCAATTGATAACGGAGCTGATGTATTTTTGCCCAAACCTATACAGACTGACAGATTATTAGAAATTTTACAGCAGTGTCTTGACTTAGAGTGGGTTTATGAGCAAAAGACCGCAGCATCAGCTCAGGTGACTGAGGTTAGAAAAAGTGAAGAAATTGTTTCTCCAGCTATGGAAGTCTTACAAGAATTACTCACTTTAGTAGAAGATGGCGATATTCAAGGTATTGTGGAAGTTGCTGAACAGCTTCTAGAATCGGATGTTACTTTAACTCCTTTTGCCCAAGAAATTTTGCAATTGGCGAATAGTTTCCAACTTAAACGGTTGAAAACTTTCATTAAAGAGTATCTTGATTCGGCGTTGCTGAACTAATGGATGAATCTTTGCAGAAAAAGTAACCCATCTTTATACTTCCTGTTTTTCTCAAACAAGAATTCCAATGCGCACTCTATGTAAGGTCCCCTACACTCCCCACACTCCTTGCAATACGCAAATATGCAACGCCTAATTCTGATGATGGGTGAATGGTTGTAGGTAGTGTGTTGATCTTTTCTCCGTCCTCAATACACCGAAATAAATTATTAGAATCACAAAGCTTCCTTAACCTATTAGCTATTGTCGTAAAAGTAGTCTTATATCAAGTCTCATTCATTAGCCATAATAAATTAGCTATCTTTAGTCATCTAAAGATGACTTCTGCTTTGATCCAAGAAATAAATTTCTTGGCGGATGATATGGTTCGCCAAGCCAAGGATTTAAAT
>NZ_RCBY01000142.1 GCF_003838195.1 Okeania hirsuta | reverse complement strand
TATCCAGTAACCTCAGCCACTTCTTCTACTTTGTGGCCTTTAGCTATCAACCAGAGGATTTGCCATCTAGTTCGTTCTATTGGGTCTTGAGTTTGTCGGTAGAGTTTTTCCAACTCTTCGATACTTTTGTGTGGTTCTAGCTTTAACAATCTCGGCATGGCGATCGCCCAACTCTTACTATTCATCCCTTAATTTATCAGGTTTAATTTTTTTATACCGATGCTACCGGATTTGATATTAGATCTTGCTTATGCAGTAATTGACGGTATTCAAGCTAGGGGAGAAAAGGGAAACTACAGGACAGAACGTTTTAAATTTTACTCAAATCAAACTGCTTAAAATTTCTTTACATACTTTGGTTTTTTTTCACCGACTTACTTACGCAAATAGGGCGCGGACATTTATAAATGCTCAAAGTTAGTCAGGAATTACTTGTGAATTCTTGAATGTTTTCCAAAATACCCGAAAAGATGCTTAAAATCTTCCTATTCAGAATGGTGACTATGAGTAGTAATACTTTCTTTTTTGTTGAATAATCGCTCACAAATACCCAGTAAATATGATTTATTATTGATGGGCGATCGCGGCAATGGTTTTTCATTATCAGGCCAACTAGGTAAATCGAAACATGGACAACAATCTGGGGGCATTCCTTTAACACGAGATGGGATAGGCATCGAACAACGGGCACAATCACTAATGTCCCACTCTGGAGATAATAATTCTGCAATTGTTTGATGTGTCCCCTCTAAAAAACAATCTCCCGATCCAGAAGATAAAATTTGTTGCCAGCATGATTCAAAATCTTGACTGTAGCGATCGCCTAAAAGTACGATTTGAGGTTTTATAGCTGCTTGGCCATTTCTCATTAATACCTTCTTACCTAACTGAAACCAACAGGCAATATATTGTTTGACTTGATCGTGAGATGCCATAATTTTTAGCTCCGATATTTTCCGTTTCATAGAACTTCAAAGCTAATAAATAGCCTCGTTCATCTACCTTCATTCTAACTTTTCCATCGTTAAAATTGGGGAGTGAAGCTAATACTTTATTCCTTTAGAATAAATTAAGAATTAAATATTCAAAGGTGTGCCTAAAGCACTAAGATTCAAAACATGACCTCCTGTAACTAGATAAACAGACTGAGAAATTACTCCAACTCGACGAATCAGATGACCAAGGCGATCACGAAATAGTCGTCCGATAGGAAACGAAGGAACTACTCCCCAACCTGTTTCTTCACCCACTAAAATTACATCGCTACTAGCTTTTAATAAAGCTTCAATCAAAGCTGCTAAAGTTTCATTCCAAGCTGGTTCATCTTGTGACAAAATATTAGCCAACCAAGTACCTAAAGAATCTACCAAAATACAACAGTCTTGATGTGCATAAGTAGTCAAAGTTTCTGATAGTTTCACAGGTATTTCTAAGGTAGTCCAATCAGGAGGGCGACGGTTTTGATGTTGTTCAATTCGAGTTTGCCACTCTAGGTCTTGACCATCAACTTGAGAGGTAGCTATATAAATTACTTGTTTGTGAGAACTAATCGCCAAATTTTCAGCCCACTCACTTTTACCAGAGCGAGCAGGACCTGTGACCAAAATTAGTTTCTTAGAAGTAGCTTGAGGAGAATTCATGGGAATACAAACAAATAATACTATTTCTCAAAAACTTTTCTACATTTTCTTGAGTCGGGGATTAGGGGAATAGAGGCGTTAGCTGCCGCTAACGCCCCTACAGATAAGTAAACATAAGAATAATTAACATTAACTAGGCTACTAATTAGCAAAAAAGTTGTTTTGCCTACGTTAATTACTTAATAACTGAAGTCTTACCTAAGTATATCATTACTTTTGAGAATTGGTATAATCCAGTGTAAACTGAAAATAAAGGATAATAAATTAGAATAAATTAGTAAATAGTAAGTTCGGCCAAAATCCGTGAAAACTCCAAAATAGTAAGAATTAACTATGGCCAAAATATCTGCTATTATCTGCACTCATAATCGGGACAATTACTTAGGAGCTGCCATAGATAGCCTACTTGGACAGGATTTTCCTGGTAGCTTTGAAGTAGTAGTAGTAGACAATGCTTCCACTGACCGCACCCGCGAAGTAGTAGAAGCAAGATATCCTAGTCCCAATCTGAAATATGTATATGAGCCAGTCACAGGATTATCTGTGGCCAGAAATACAGGGGCAAAAGCAGCCAGTGCAGAAATTTTAGCTTATCTTGATGATGATGCTGTTGCTAGTTCCCAATGGTTAAGGGTATTGCAAGAAGCTTTTCAAAGTAATGAAAAACTAGCGATCGCTGGTGGTAAAGTTACCTTGATTTGGCCAGAAGGAATTACCCCCCCCAAATGGCTTTCTCCAGAATTATCAGGAAACCTAGGTTACTATGACCTTGGTGATTCTGTAGTGTATATTAATCAGCCTGGTTTAACTCCCAGAGGTTTAAATTATTCCATTCGTCGTACATTTCTTGAACAAATTGATGGCTTTGATACTAACTTAGGTCGAGTGGGCAAAAAGCTACTGTCTAATGAAGAATTACACACCACAGAATTAGCAATCAAGCAAGGTTGGCAAGTAGCTTATTTACCTGAAGCTTTGGTTGCTCATAATGTAGCTCCTGAAAGGGTTAGACCTTCCTGGTTTATTGAGAGAGGTTGGTGGCAAGGCATTAGCGAATGTTATCGCGAACAACTAGCTGGTCAGGCGGGTCTTAGACAAATAAGAAAGGGGAGCGATAGAATGATTAGGGGTGTGTACAAGTCTCTAAAAAATATAGCAGACCCGGCCAAACGTTTTGATAATTTTGTCTATGCTTATGCTCAAATAGGCTATCTAGGTGCAGCTATTCAGGGCATGATATCTACGAAGTAGATTTTAGGTGGTAGGTAAAAAAAGCCGATCGCCCTGCCTAAAAGCTAACCCAAAGCCACTCAAAATATCAGGGCATGATATTTATGAAGTAGGTATTATGTGGTAGATTTTAGGTGGTAGGTAAAAAAAGTTGATCGTCCTGTAGAAATACTAACCCAAGTCCACTCAATCTCAAATCGTACTTACCTAAAGATTAACTCAAGGCCACTCAACATCAAATCCTAACTATCTAAATACTAACCCAAGGCAACTCAATACAAAACTATTAGTGCCTTCGAACTATAGCGATAATAAAATAAGGTAATACCTATCTATAAAATTCTGAACTATGACATCATCTAAGATACCAGTTTCAGTTCTCATCCCGGCTAAGAATGAAGAAAAAAATTTACCCGCTTGTCTAGATAGTGTTGCAAGAGCAGATGAGATATTTGTAGTAGATTCTCAAAGCAGCGATCATTCCGGGGAAATTGTAGAAAGTTATGGAGCAAATTTAGTACAGTTCCATTTTAATGGTCAATGGCCAAAAAAGAAAAATTGGTCTTTAGAAAATTTGCCATTTCGGAATGAGTGGGTACTTATTGTTGATTGTGACGAACGTATTACTCCTGAGCAATGGGATGAAATTGCTGTAGCTATTCAAGACCCAAATTACAATGGTTACTACCTTAATAGACGAGTATTTTTTCTAGGTAAATGGATTCGTTATGGGGGTAAATATCCTGATTGGAATCTGCGTTTATTTAAGCATAAAGAAGGTCGCTACGAGAATTTAGGAACTGAGGGAGTGGCCAATACGGGGGATAATGAAGTGCATGAACACGTTGTTTTGAATGGAAAGGTAGGCTATCTGAAAAATGATATGCTTCACGAAGATTTTCGTGATTTATTCCACTGGTTGGAAAGACACAATCGTTATTCTAACTGGGAAGCGCGAGTACATTATAATATACTGACTGGTCAGGATGATGATGGAACTATTGGTGCAAGTTTATTTGGGGATGCGGTACAGCGTAAACGTTTTCTGAAGAAGATATGGGTAAGATTACCGTTTAAACCGATATTGAGGTTTATTTTATTTTACTTTATTCAATTAGGGTTTTTAGATGGTAAAGCAGGATATATTTACGGTAGGTTACTGAGTCAATATGAGTATCAAATAGGTGTTAAACTTTACGAACTTAAAGATTGTGGTGGTCAGTTAAATGCTGTTCAGAAAATAGAAAAAACTCCTAAACCTCAGCCAGTTGCTCAGGTAGATTCAGCAAGTAGTAGTTAGTAATTAGGCATAAGCATTCAGCGGTCAGCAATCAGCAATCAGCTATTAATTCATTGCCTTTAAAGCAGGAATTAGTATTGAGAGGTTTAAGGACAATTCAAAGTATTGAAAAAACAACTAACCTTGACCTTAGCAGTGTATATTCATTATTTATGAAACAGCTAAAAGCTGAATGTGAGCTAAGTTCAAAGAAGGGGTCGGAAAAACTAGGTTTTATTGCTGATGATTCTGATAGATCGATAACTCTAAATTTATTATCATACTTGAGTTGATAGTTATAATCAGTAATGCCAAAAATGTAGCTAATTAATCTGAAATTCACCGAACATTTAAAGGAGGTAGAAAGAGGAAAGTCAACCTATTTTCTACTTCCTTATTTTGATTTTTATACTATTAACTAGCTATCAGCATTTTCCGTACCGGAATGCTCCGCAAACAGCATTTACGGACTGAAAGGCTTTTTAAGGATTCTAGGCATTAAGCGAAGATATCTTATACCAATTCCTAAAAGTAACGCTAGACTTGGGTAAGACTTCAGTTATTAATTAATCAAAACAGTTATAATCACCCTTTTGCTAAAAATAGCCCAGTTAATGTTAATTATTCTTACTTTTTACTTCTCCCCTACTCCTCCACTCCCCTATTTCCCCTCCTGGGAGGGGTTAGGGGTGAGTCCCCTGCTCAACAAAATGTAGAAAAGTTTTTGAGAAATGGTATTATTCCTAATTTCCTTACTCCCTATTTCCTACTCTCAAAAAGATGTAGCAAGACTTTTGAGATTTGGTATAAAGTTTTTTTCAACTATCAAATAAGATTAAAATATTGACTAAAATATAGCTAGCATTGTGTAAGGGTTTGGTCTCCAAGCTCCTACTTTTGCTGTGGCAGTATTCTATGTTTAATATTTTGTTGATAAATGGTCTCTGAGAATTTTTATTCTATGATAATATCCTTGAAATATTTGCCAAAAATACAGATTGATGGAATTTAAGCACTATTTACAAGAATTAGATAAAAATCTGGAAAAAGGTAGTGAGCGTACCCACTATCCTGCTTTGAAAAATCTGATTGAGGGTGCCATGTTGGGAATTAATGCCAATATTGAAGAAACTGGAAATCAAGCTGGTATCCCAGATTTTAAAGTTAGGAAAAATATTGAAGAAGGAGACAGGAGACAGGAGACAGGAGACAGGAGGAAAATTACATGGGGATTCTAACCCCAAGTAATTTTGAACACCGTGTAGACGGTGGGGTATTAAACCCACAAAGAAAATGATAATTTACTTGGCTATATAGAAGCTAAAAAAAATTAGTGAAAATTTAGAAAAAATCCAATCAACTGACCAGTTAAAACGTTATTTAGAATCTGAAATCGGGAAAAACTTAATTTTAACTAATTACTTAGGGTTTGCGCTCAAAAGTCTGAAAACGGTTGATTTGTGATTCAAAGAAAGCTGATTATAACTTATTATTATCATCATTTATTCAGCTATAACTTTAAATTATAAAATACACCGCAAAAACAGTTTTTTCTCCAAAAAACTACAAAAAAAGAGAAAATGCCTCTTCCGGCGAGGGTAGAAAGGTTGATTACTAAAAAGGTCATTGCGATCGCAGTCATAGAAGTTTCAGGAAGTTTGGCCATCACTTTCGCCAGACTAAATCCTCTTTTTGCTTGCCCGAATTTACCCTCAATATGGTTCCGCAATCTTTCATCCAAGTGAGCTTGTTTCTTCTGTTCTTTATCAATATTTTTTGACCAATAAAGTATTGTAAATATGGATTTTCCTTGATTTGTTCTACTGTTTCCCTGTGGCTTATACCCAATTTTTCTTTAATAATTAACGCCCCTAAGGCGATTCTAAAAGATCAGGCAGGTGCTCCTCTTTCCTCAGATAATAAGCTAGCATATACATCTTCATATTTTGGCCAAGGAATTAGACTAACCATCACTACCCAAGGATTTTCTGGAGATAGTTGGCCATTGAACGGCAGTTCCAAATTTTCTGGTGCAGTGTCACCTTGGCCTACTTGTCTGTACATGGTGTGTGCAGTTATAGATACCTGGAATAAGAGTATATTTTAGCTCAAAATTGGGTACAATTTCTAATTCAAAATACCTTTAATCGCTGAGTGTGTAAGTTTTTTAAATTTATTCAGCAAGCCCTAAGTATGACCTGACAAATGAAAAAATATGGATTAACAAAAATTGTTATTTCACAGGGGTCAGTCAAAAAATATGGGAATTTAAAATCGGTAGCTACCAAGTTTTAGATAAATGGCTTAAAGATAGAAAAAAAGCTAACCGGGAATTATCGGATGAAAAGATTAATCAGTATCAAAAAATTATTTTTGCCCTGAGAGAAACCAGAAAATTAATGACAAAAATAGATCAAATTATTCCGAACTTTCACCTCAGATAGTCAGACAGTCCAATTGAGGATAAAAAATTCATTTATCTATATATAGTTTTCATTCCATCTACCTAGATATAAGGTAGAAAAATTTGCCCAAATTCTCTCTTCTTCCCCAAAATTATGATTTGTCTATCCCACAACCGATGAGGTGGTAGAAAAATTTATCAAAATTCTCTCAATTTTCCCTAGTAACTATTTATTTATCCCATAACCAATGAGTCGGCAAAAATTATTTTTTCACCAGACAAACCAGAAAAATAATCACAGAAATAGATCAAATTATTCTGGAGGTTTGCTCTTTTTATGACTCAATTTATTAATCTATTCCACAGTCAAAATAAATTGAATAAACCTTTGAAAATTAACTATTATATGCTAATATGCTAATCAAGGTATTATAGGAAATTTATGTAAATTTTACTCTAAGTCTATAAAAATCACTATTTACCTAGTTTATATATCTAAATGGTATAAAATTATTAAATTAGAGTCAAGCCTAAAAAAAATTAACTTTCAATGATAAATAACCAACAAACAGAATCTTGGGTCGATCTTCGCAAATATGACCAATCTTGGTATGACCGAGGTAAACCGGGTTGGTTTGTACTGTTGTGGTGGTTCATACAAGCAATTACTTTCCCACTAACTCCCCAACCTCTATATGGTCTGAGACGACTAATATTAAATCTCTTTGGAGCCAAAATTGGTCAAGGAGTTTTAATTCGCCCCACTGCCAGATTTACCTACCCTTGGAAAATAGCGATCGGCGATTATAGTTGGATTGGAGACGACGTAGTTTTATACAGTCTTGACCATATAAAAATAGGTCAACATTGCGTTATCTCTCAGAAAAGTTACCTCTGTACGGGTAGTCATGATATGGAAGACCCCACATTTGGTTTACAAACAGCAAGTATTACTATTGGTAATGGTGCATGGGTTGCTACAGATTGTTTTATTGCTCCAGGGGTTAATATTGGTGCTAATGCTGTTATTGGTGCTAGGAGTAGTGTGTTTAAAGATATGCCATCAGGTCAGGTTTGTTTAGGAACTCCTTGTCAACCTCGTTACCCAAGACAGATTAAGATGTAATACCGTTTCACCGAAGTCAGAACTCAGAAGTCAGAAAGTTAGATTTGATAGACTAAAAACTTTGACTGTACAATAATTTCAGGCAATTATTTGACATTTATTAAGGAGCGAAACTATTTGTGACATCCTGAAAGTGAATTGGTATAAGACATTAAATTATTAATCATATTAATAAGGATATAAATCAAGTAAAAATTGACTCAATAGAGAATATTATGTTTTAATGTTATATTGTTTTTCGTTCAGAAAATAACCGATCTGAGGAGTATTATAGTGGTAGAATTCAATAAAAGATTTTCAAAAGTAGTTATTGTGGGGGGAGCTGGTTTTGTTGGTAGAGAAATAATTGTTCAGTTTCAGCCCATAGCCGATAATATTGTTGTGATTGACAATATGCGTACCGGACTCAGAAACAAAAAAGAATTAGAATTAGTTGAACTAATCGAAAATGATATTCGGGACTTGGGAGGAGATTGGCCAAGAGCTTTTAGAGGCGCTGATTTAGTGATTCATCTAGCAGCAAATATTGATACTCCCTGGAGTGTCAAGTACATGAATGATGATTTTAGTCTCAATGCGCTAGGTACAAAAAATATTGTTAATGCTTGTGTAGCAGCTAGTGTTCCTAAAATACTTTATGCTTCCTCAGCAGCAGTTTATGGTGCAGTAACAGAAGACAAACTGCCAATAACAGAAAATATATACCCAGAACCAGCATCTCCCTATGCAAAAACTAAGTTTCAAGGGGAAATAGAGGTATTGGCAGGTGCAAGAACCTATGGATATACAGCACATTGTTTGAGGATGTTCAACATTTATGGTCCCTGGGAAAGTCCGGTAACACTTGATGAGGTTCTTCTATATACACTTTATGTGTTAAAAAATCAAGAAATTTCTATTTTTGGTGAACCTTCAAATCAAGTCAGAGATTATGTTAGTGTAAGTGACATTGCAAGGGCTTATGTATTAGCTGCGCAATCTGAAAAACAAGGAGCATTCTTTTATAATATTGGTAGTGGCAAGGGAACAAATTTTGCTGAGTTGCTAAGTATTATTGAAAATGTAACTGGAATTATACCTCAAACCAAAATACTCCCATTAAGGCCTGGTGAACTGACTAAAAGCTGGGGTATTTATGAGCGAGCCAAGGAAATAATACAATATGAACATCAAGTAAATATTGAAGAGGGAGTTAAACAAATGGTTGATTGGATTAAAAATGCTCCTCAGGAAGTGCTTAATCTATATAAACTTAGCTAAGATTAAAACTATATTAATATTAACAATTCAGGAATTTTTTGATAATTGATATTACTCATTCATATTCTTGTAAGTTGCCACTGCAGAAGGCGAACTACGGTTCAAGTAACGGAATATCCAATACTTAAAAACAGCATCTAAAATCACCGGAAAAGTTGCAATAAACAAGAAATTAAAATCTCTACTTTCTGCTACTCCAAAATGTCTAGCAACATTTTCCAAAATCACTTCCCAACCATGAGGGGAGTGAAACCCTACAAACATATCTGTTAACAAAATCAGAATAAATGCCTTAGCACTATCACTAAGACCATATATTACATCATCCATAAAAGACTTTAAAATCTCAACATCTCTTCTATTAGCAGAAATAATGCCAACAAAAGAAATCAAAGATATCAGGTCACAAAAAATATTTTTAATAGCATTATTACTTCTATTTTTATATTCCGAAGCTATTTCTTGAGCTTTTTCTTCTACTTTATGCTCAATCAATTCTTCTCTTTGAAGCTTAGGTATTTCTGAAACTTCTTTTCCAGCTTCATATAATTCTGGAAATAATTCAGGAGTATGGCCTAAATAAATTTGAAAATGAAGTTCTTCCTCATATTTGCGCAATTCCATCAAAGCTTCTTCTTCCAAGTCGCGGTTAATAAAAATCTCTTCTTGTTGACTAGAGATTGGCATAAAATTATCGACTAAGTAACCCACAAAAGTTATTTTTGATAACTGGTGAATTAGTAGAGGCACTAAAATCAATAGTAAAATAAATCTAACCGAAGTAATAGTCTTAACTTTAGATTTTCTAAATTTCTTAATTACATCTTCTTCAGCTTCTGGGTCTAACTCTTTCTTGATTCTTTTGAAAGTACTTAATAATGAACGGGGTAAAAAGCTAGTTTCAGGTTGATCTCTTTTTAGTGTTTCTGTAGTATTTATAGCAGAATTAGATGATATATTATTAGTAGAATTATTAATATTATTTTGACTAGATATTATAGCTAAAGAAGATGAAGTATCAGGCACTTCTACAATTGAATTAGATTTTTGAATTGGAGATTTTGTTTGTTTACGATATCGACTAGCTACTTCATCAATAAACTCTAATTTTTCCAAAATAATTGATGGTCGATCCTGAAATTCTTGCCGATAATATTTATTGAGTTTATCCTCGCTATCGCCAAACTGATTTTTCTCAAAAATACCTACAACTGAAATACTTGCATTAAACTCAGCTAATCTAGTTTCAATAACTTTTAAATATCGCTTCAATGCAGAATTAAAATAAGACTTAACACTATCACCATAACTAGCTGATGTTAAAGAAATATTTTGACCTTCAAAATGTTGATCTTCAATCGCCTTAATATTGAGGGCGGCATCATAAGCCATATCCAAAGCTCTTTCAGGAGTTTCTCGGAACCACTCATTAGCACTCAGAACAGAGAGTTTAAATTGCTTCCAGGAGTAAATAGCCATATTGATTATTTTCTGATAAGTTCAATCAGCTCGCCACTATTTATTACATTTAGAACTGATAATCTCAAGTTAGTAGTTTAAAGAGCGAGTAATGAACATTTGTATATTTGATAACAAGCAATTTCCACTTAAAAATAATATCTTTTTACTATTATCAACTTAGCTGGTATATTAGCATATTTTTGCTTTTAATGTGAGCATAAATATGATATTCAGCCAAATCATAATTATGTCTATTTCTTCAAAAATATTTAGTTAGGATTTGCGCTCAAAAGTCTTTTAGTAGGGGTAGGAGACAGGAGACAGGAGACAGGAGACAGGAGGAACGGGGAATGAGCGAGGAGGTAGGAGTAAGAATTGTCAATTTGGGATTTTTCTGCCATAGTCAGCCCAAAATACTAGCTTTTTGAGCGTTTTCAACTGAAACAGGCCTACTGCAATTCGAGCCTAAAAATACTCAAACCTTTATGTATCAATACTTTGATAATTAATCAGCTAGCCCTAATTAAATTTAGACAATATTCTCTAAGCGTTCAACTAACTGTTGTGCTTGTATAACCCCTTCTATCTGTTCTACTGGCTGACCATTTTTAAACAAAACCAAAGTCGGCAAAGCTTGAATGCCATACTTTGATGCCAACTGAGGATATTTATCTGTATCAATTTTAACTATCCGCAGTCGATCTTTCATCTTTTGATTGACCTGTTCCAGAATAGGGGCCATTATTTGACAAGGGCCACACCAAGTTGCATAAAAATCCACTAGAACAGGTATTTTTGAACTAGCAAGTAATTCATCAAAACTATCAAACTGCTTTTTAACTGCCATCTTGAGAAAATATATATACTTATCTATTCTATCTATTAGCTTAACTCAACAAGCCATAATCCCCTAAGTCAATGAAGTTAGAAGTCAGAAGTCAGAAGTCAGAAGTCAGAAGTTGTTTTTGTAACGGGGATTTGAGCAACCCTCCAAAAACATTTCGCCAATCAAGGCGGGGTTTTAAACCCAATTATTTTGATAAATTAGTTTAAATCATATAGCAAAGGATTTCATTATGGAGGCATTACCCGAAACATTACAGCGTTTGAAGGGACAAGTAGCAATAATCACAGGTGCATCTAGAGGAATTGGTCGAGCAGCAGCTTTAGCATTAGCAATGGAAGGGGCAAATGTAGTTGTTAACTATGCTAACTCTAGTGGAGCGGCTGTGGAAGTAGTGGCAGAAATAGTTGCTGCGGGTGGCAATGGGATGGCACTTCAAGCAGATGTTTCTAAAGCTGAAGAGGTTGATACCCTCGTCAAAGAAGTGATGGAAAAATGGAGTCGCATTGATATTTTGGTAAATAATGCTGGTATTACTCGCGATACTTTGCTTTTGCGGATGAAACCCAATGACTGGCAGTCAGTAATAGACCTAAATTTGACGGGGGTTTTTCTCTGTACCCGCGCCGTTAGCAAAATTATGCTCAAACAAAAGAGTGGTCGTATTATTAATATTGCTTCTGTAACTGGGCAAATGGGTAATCCTGGTCAAGCTAATTATAGTGCAGCTAAAGCAGGGGTTATTGGCTTTACTAAAAGTGTAGCAAAAGAACTTGCTAATCGTGGCATTACAGCAAACGCTGTTGCCCCTGGGTTTATAACGACTGATATGACTAAGGACTTGAAAAATTCTGAGGAAATTATCAAATTTATTCCTCTCGGTCGTTATGGTACACCAGAAGAAGTAGCGGGTATGATTAAATTTTTAGCTGCTGATAGTGCTGCTAATTATATTACAGGTCAAGTATTTAATGTGGATGGGGGAATGGTGATGGCTTAATACCAATTTTCGGCGTTGCTGAATAGCGTGTATGATATTAATCTTAATTACTTAGGAGTCAACCCACCCCTCGCCCCTCCCCCTCCCAGGAGGGGTACTCATGAGAACTGAGTCAGGAGGGAAGAAAGAAGAAGAAACAGGAGTATAAGGAGAAAGTTTTTTGAACGCCCTCTCATCCGGACATGATATCATACCTCAAATCACCAACGCCCCAATTTCATATAGAAGCCATTTGATATCTTTGCAAGCGGTACGGGTTTTTGGCACAGGAGTCAGGAGTCAGAACTCAGGAGTTCGAGAAATAGAATAAGGGGAAAAGGTGTAAATTTGCCTCCAGATTCACCATCTACCCACACTCCCCCTATATTTTTAAATAGAACCCAAATGGGTTCTATAATGGAACAGCGGTGCGACCCCACGTCGGCGACAGACACAAGTGCTCGGAACCCGGCGTTTTGCTCCGCAAGATGTTTGCGCAGTACTCGGTAGGAAAACGCGCAAGCGTCCCGTAGGGAATAGTTTCCTCCCCATGAGAATGCCAAGTAACAGAGAGAATGCGCACTCCTGTGAGAGAACAGGGAATAGAGGTATGTCCTACTAATAATGTACGAAATTGTCTCCAGCCTAAATCACTAATAGCTCTGGACAATTTCCGATTTTTCATCATACCTGAAACGTTTAAATCTTCCAGAATAATTGTTTGGTTTTCACGAATTATTTCTGTGGATAATTTATGCAGGAAATCTGTTCTAGTATCTTTTAATTTACTATGTTTGCGCAGCATTCCGAAGGAAAATTTAGCTACCCTGAGTCTGGCTTTTTCATATTGTTTAGAACCATTACTTTTTTTTGATAATGATTTACTTAATTTTCTATACTTTTTAATTCGTTTTTTTAATGGTTTTGGTGCATCTACTTTTTTACCATTGCTGAATAATGTAGAAATGCCTAAATCTATGCCTACTGATTTGCTGGATTCTGGTAGTTTTTGTGGTTGAATTTCTACTACAAAACTCAGAAAGTATCTATGGGCTGAATCTTTGATTACTGTTACTGATGATGGTTCTCCTGGTAAGGGTCTTGACCACACTACTTTGAAACAACCTATTTTGGCTAAGTATACTTTGTCTTCATGTAGTTGAAATCCTCTTAAGGTAAACCTGGCAGTTTGTTTTGACCTGCGTTTTTTGAATCTGGGAAGTTTAATTGCTTTACCTTTTCTTTTACCCTTAGTTCAATTAAAAAAGTTTTGGTAAGCCTGGTTTAAGTCATTTAATGATTGTTGTAATGGCACTACAGACACTTCTGAAAACCATTCTCTATTTTCTGTTTTTTAGCTTGAGTAATAAAGAGTTTTTGTAGTTCAGATTCAGCACCAAAAAGCTTTTCAGAACCCAGATCGACATACATATCAACTCCAGCAAATTCTATGTATAGAGGGTCGTCGGTAATAGTCCAGCCTTCTTTAATTAAGGCGTTTTTGACAGCATCATGGAATATATCTTGAGCTGGCATAATTATATATTAATACTTGACAATTATTTGATACTATTATTATATCTGAATTTGAGGTTTTACCTATCGGTCAAATATTATTTAAAAATCAACGACTGAGTTTAATAACTTTTGATGCTAAACAGGAGGTTATTTGTTCATGGATACCATAAATAATTATCATCAAATTATTACTAAAATCCTGGGAGAATATGCTAATGAGCCTGTCAACTAATTTTATAATCCTTTTATGGTAAGACTTCTAAGTCCTTGCCTAGAAAATTATGCTATACCTTTGATCAACTATTTTTAATAAATAGTGAAAGCTGAAATGGTGTAAATTCGTTATCTAGTTTGTGATTGCAGAGAGCTTGGCACACTCATAACAATTACTCTAGTTTTACGCCTAATATAACTGCATATCCTCCTTAAAACTGGAAATAGAGTTATATAGAACTTATCAATTGAAACTATAATACTAGAGTTTAGTCCCAAACTCCAGGTTGAAAAATGGATGAGGTTAAAATACTTTGCAAATCACCATTCTTTATACGATAAATCGACGTGCGGAATTTGTATTACTAATAATGGAGAATAATTTAATGGAGATTGAAAAGTCCAAAAACAGTCGAATGAAATTTCTTCAAAATGTAATCACTGAAAATATTTTACTTTATGAATAAACCACCAAGACAAAAATTTCCTCCTCCTAGAACATTAAATACTTCTAAGTCTATGCTCAACGTTGAAAATCCGATAAAAATTGGTATCGCTGCTTTACTGGGATTATTTGGTATAGTGATGCTCCGCAGTACGTTCTTAATTCTTCAACCTGGTGAAGCCGGAGTTTTGCAGGTACTCGGTTCTGTCCGTGAGGGAGAGCCTATGCGTGAAGGACTTCATATCATACTTCCTTTTGTCTCTAAGGTTAACAAGTACGACATTCGGGTGCAAAAACACCAGATTAATGGCTTGACTGCAGCCTCTAAGGATTTACAAGATATCACCGCCGAGGTTGTGGTAAATTATCAAGTACAACCCAGTGAGCTAGTAAATATCCTGCGTGATGTAGGAACCCTTGATAATGTTAAAGAGAAGTACGTTGAACCTCAAGCGCAGGAAGCCTTTAAAATTGCTTCAGCTAAATTGAAAGCTGAGGAATCTGTGACTAAACGAGAAGAGTTGATGGAGACTTTTAATGGTTCCATAATTGAGCGTCTCCAGAAATTTGGTATTAGGGTAGTTGCCACTGCCTTAGTTGATGTGGATTTTTCTCCAGAGTTTTCTAAGTCAGTTGAGGAAAAACAAATCGCGGAACAGAAAGCTCAAAAAGCCAAATATATTGCTCAAGAGGCCGAGCAAGAAGCGCAAGCAATGATTAATCGTGCTAAGGGAAAAGCTGAGGCCAATCGTCTAGAAGCGGAAAGCTTGAAAGCACAGGGTTCTGAATTAGTCATTCAAAAACTGTTCCTAGAATCATGGGATGGTAAGCTTCCTTTGGTGATGAGTGGAAATGAAGATACTCTTCTGCTCGATATGAACAAGCTAGTGGATAGTGACAAGAGATAAAAGACGAGACTGTGCCAAAATGGGTTTATTGTACGCGCTCGGAATTAGGCGTAAAACTAGAGTCATTGTCATGAGTGTGTCAAGCTCTCTCTTGATTTACCTTTAATAATATCTTAATTCATAGCTTGATTCACCAACGCCTGAAATTAATATCCATCGGGTAGGAAAAGACTTTCCCACCCAACTTTTAACATTAATCTCCCAAACAAATACCTATACTCCGAGCAGTTTTAACTAAAGTATCATTAGGATCTACCGCTCTGTACTTAGAAATCGCATCTGCAATTGGCACAGCGATCGCCTGTCGATTTTGCCAAGTTACTACATGGTCATATTTTTCTTCAGCAATGAGGTCAACTGCTGCTACCCCAAAAGCTGAAGCAATTAATCGGTCTGTCGGGGAAGGTATGCCACCACGTTGAATATGACCTAAGACGGTGACGCGAGTTTCTGCACTACTACAAGCAGCAAGTTTATCAGCTAGATATTGCCCAATACCACCAAATCTAGATTGACCCAAAGAATCATTAGTTGTGACTGCTTCTCCTGTTTCAGTACGCACTGCTTCTGCGACAATTACCAAAGAGTAATTTTTGCCTAAATCTTGGCGTTTGCGGATGTAGTCACATATTCGCTCTATTTGGTAAGGAATTTCGGGAATCAATATTACATCTGCACCACCTGCAATACCAGCATTGAGAGCAATATGTCCCGCATCTCGCCCCATTACTTCCAGAATCATAACTCGACTATGACTAGCAGCAGTAAAATGTAAGCGGTCTAGTGCTTCTGTGGCAATTTTGACAGCAGTATTAAAACCGATAGACAATTCAGTACAGTTGACATCATTATCAATAGTTTTGGGAATACCCACTAGATTCAAATTTCCCTGTTGAGCAAGTTTACGGAGAATAGTTAGACTACCATCACCCCCGATACCAATTAAAGCATCAAGCTCTAATAAACGATACCCTTCAATAATTTCCTCAGAGCGATCGCGCACAGTTCCATCTGGCATCGGAAATCCAAATGGATCGCCCTTATTAGTAGTTCCTAAAATTGTACCACCTGCTGTGAGTAAGGGGTCGATTTTTTCAATTTCAAGTTTGATTGCTTTTGGTGGACGTTCCATCAATCCCAGGGTAGCTTGCTGAATGCCAAAAACTTCCCAATTATAAGTTCCAATTGCGCGATATACTACCGCCCGAATTGCTGGATTTAAGCCTGCACAATCTCCTCCACTGGTAAGGATGCCAATACGTTTGTGTTCTACCATAATTATGATTTTCTCTACAATAAAGAACATAAATTTGTAACAGTTTCTACTCTGAAGTTGAAGCTGTCTATCGGATTTTACCAGTCAATTGTCAGTATTTATATTTATAGGATTTTTCAGTTGGATGATAAAAGGTTTTTTGGTGGTGGTGCATTGTAATGGTGGTCTATTGTAATTATTTTTTCAAGGACAAAAGCAGTGGGAGCATCTTGCTCCCTTGCTTGTATCTTATATCATGTCCGGTAGCATCGGTATTGTATAGCAAAGGTAGGCAACAGGCAACAAACAGGAAGGCAATTGAGCAAGAAAAAAACTTAAATTTCCTGTAGATATCCACGCTAACTTTTACACAAACGATACCAACGGACATGATATTACTCCCATGAAGCACCGTTGTTTATCCTCATCTACCATTACCGGAGTAGGACTAGCGGTTTTTTGATGGAGTTATCAAACAAGTTAAATTAATTCACCAGCTAAAGTTAAAATTTGACCATTTGCGCTCGGTAGTAGAGAAGTGAGCAATTTTTTGTTTTCAAATAAAGAACCGATCAAATTAATTTAATACTATAGAAAATATAATTAATTCATAAATTAATTTATCTTTATTCGGTGTTGGTGATTTGAGGCATGATATCTTGTCGGGATAAGAGCGAAAATAAAAAACTTTCTCCCTCTACTACTCTTTCTTATTTCTTTCCTCCTGACTCCTGAGGACTGACTCCCATCCTGGGAGTGGGTTTACTCCTAAATAATTAAAATTAATATCATACACGCGCTTCACCAATGCCCTTTATTCTTTATAGATTTAATATCCTCTAGTTTATCCGGTATCTAAAATTGGTTGAGGTTTGTAGATGTGGAGTGGCTTATATTAGTATTGCCATTCACTTTTTTTCTGTTTCCAACTTCGATCTTTCCTGTTTCAAATTTAAATTTTTACCGCGCCCATTGTTGGAGAATATAACGATAAAAACTCTCTGTATCCACTCGTTCCATTGCCATAATTTTCCGCCCACCAGTTTCTACTTTTATGCGACCTTGACTCACTCCTTTTGTAATAACTGTAGTTTCCCATTCTTTTAGTTGATAAAATTCTGGATGTGCTAAATAAACAGTTGCTAAAATATCCCAAAAATAATAATCCTGAGAAATTGCCAAAGCATAACATTGTCCGGCAAAATCAGAGATCGGATATTTTCTTTGCTTGCCTAATTTACGAGAAAACTCAGAAGTTAGGGGTACATTATTAGTAATATCTAACGAACAAAGTACTATTGGAATTTGAGTTTGCCAAACCCTTTCAATAGCAAATGGGTCCCAATAAGCATTCCATTCTGCGGACATATCTTGACCTGGTTCCATATCTTTACTCACATTTCCCGGTACATTTAAAGCACCACCCATCCAAACAATTTCTTGAATTTTTGACTCAATTTCTGGAGCAATATCTAAAGCTACAGCAACAGTTGTTAAAGGACCAGTTACCATTAATGTTACAGGTGCTGGTGCTGATTTTAAAACTCGTACCATAAAATTTTGACCAGGTTCTGAAACTAAAATAGTATCAATAGTTTCCTTCTCATTTAAAATCGGAAAATGGTCTACAGCAAAAGAATCTCTTCTAAATAAAACTGGAAAAGGATTAACACCACGCACTGTGCTTTCTGCCACTGGAACATCAGAACATCCCATTAAATCTAAAATTTTTCGAGTAGCATTAATTGCAGGTTTAATATAACAATCAGCAGGGGTGACAATTACTCCTAAAGATTGAACATTTTCCATGGTCATTAGTAAAACAGTGGAGAGAAAATCATCTACAGCACCATCATGATCCATCAGTACAAGTTTTTTGGACATCAACATTAAAGATTAGATTTCAATTAGAATTATATGTGATATTCAGATAAGTTTAGGAATGTTCATTGAGATTTTATCTAAACCAATGAGATCAACTATTAACAGAAAACGTCATCAAACCTTTAGTAAATAATTGAGTTGAATTATGTACACAGAATCATCAGCAAGGAATAATAATATTAACAACAATATTGTGCCAGTAGAAAGAGTAAATAAATTACTGTTTCAGTCAATTGATACTTTAGAAGAAATTCTCAAAAATCAACAACTTCCGGCACAAGAACGAGCAACAGTAGCCCTGAAAATTCTAGAAATGACAGGTATTTTGTCTCAAACCAACCCTCGATCACCAAGTACATTAATATCTGATGCTCAACAACAAATAAACCAATTAAATACAGATAATTTAACAAGAAATATTTCTGCTTATACACCTAAAATAGCACAAGTAAAATCTACATTTTTACCTGCTGTTCATGTAGAACTTCAAAACTTTTTATCTCCCGAAGAAAATCAAAAAGCTATAGAAATTGCCATTCAAAAACGCGACCAATATATTGAATCAACCACTACCACTAAAGCAGATCGATATCGGCAGTCTTATGTACTATTTTCACAATACTTTCCCGAATTATCAACACTTATTCAAAGCAAAATATTACAAACCTTGCCAGAAGTATTAGCTCAACTAAATTTTCGTCCTTTCGAGATATCAGAAATTGAAGCGCAACTAACAGCACATAATGATGGATGTTATTACAAAATTCATAATGATGCGGGTAGCGAAAAAACAGCAAGTAGAGAAATTACTTATGTATATTATTTTTATCAAGAACCCAAAGCTTTTTCTGGAGGTGAGCTAAGAATTTATGATACTGAATTAAAAGCTGGTGGAGCAATAACTCATGAGAATTTTCAAACTATTACCCCTGCTAATAATTCCATCATCTTTTTTAACAGTCGTTGCAGACATGAGGTAATGCCTGTAGTTTGTCCATCAAAAGCATTTGAACATAGTCGGTTTACAGTTAATGGTTGGATTAGAAGATTAGTAGCATAAATAGTTATTTTACTGAAGTAAAGCAGGGAATAGCGGTGCGACCCAGTGTCAGCGACAGACGCATCTGGTAGCGGACTTCTGTGAGGGAACAATAGGAAAAACATTTCCCCCTATTTGATTGATCATCACTCTATACCCTAATGTCGTAAACAACTAGTTCTTTGCTGTACAAACAATTTTTTTGTCTACTCAGTCATCATGCAATATTCCCTCTGTATCAATAAGGGGGAATATTTTTTTTTCAGTTTTGCCAACTATCTAGAGACTATAAAAAAAGCCTACCATAATATTAACAACTCCAAAAAAAGTGATGTACTGATACAGGATATGCTAATTGCTATAACTTTTATCATATTAATGATATACAGTATTTTTTCTACTTATTACTTTCTAGAGTTTTGTATCTCACCAATTTGATAATTACTATATAGCGTTTCTGAAGAAGCCTTAGGTACAGTTTTTTTTTAACTGTTGCCTACTCCCTAGAGTTTTGTATCTCACCCATTCTACAACTTTTATATAAGAATTACATACAGCTTGAATATTTCTCATTCCGTAAATAAAAAAAATAATATATATTGCGTAAAACCGTATTTCTTAACTGGAGAATAATTTATACAACGACATTGATAATTAAATAAAAAATTATTCTGATTATTTTTGTCATAGACATCTATTTGCAATGAATTATAGATCTACCTCTTAATAATTTTTTGCTTCTACTACACCTGAATTTAAAGTTTCATTTTTGTGATTGAGAGGTGATTGTTATGTACAATAAAAATGATTTAATACTATCTATATTGACATTAATTGTAGTAGTAACAATGGGATTGCCTACTATAGAAATTAACAATAATTTGGTAGAACGATATTCTGATGAATTAGGTGAAGAAATTTTTCATCACTTTGTGAGTTCTTCTGATGAAGACCCTCCTGTTCCCTATAAAGAAGGAACAACCCGTGGCTAAATTTAGCAGATAATTTCATCAAGTTAAATTTGAGGATTTAGATATTTATTAAGAGCTGATTTATAAAGTAAATTTTACAGCGCTTTTCAAATGGATGAATCACATAATCAAAAACAAGCCCAGGCTTTACCACTACATTGCGCAGGTCAAAGGAAAGACGTGAGTCGCAAGCAAATACCCTCCCGAAGCACTCATTAAACTACGCTCTAGGCTGGAATGGAACTCTTGCCAGAGCGTTCGCGGGAGCGTCGCGCACTAATTGAAGAAGCTTCTGCCAACTATGGTGTGTCATATCAAATCCCCTGACTTCGGAGTAATTTGAAGAAGGAGACAGGAGACAGGAGACAGGAGACAGGAGGAAAATTACATGGGGATTCGCTCCCCC
>NZ_RCBY01000141.1 GCF_003838195.1 Okeania hirsuta | reverse complement strand
GGGTTGGTGATGGGTCTGGCGAGTCCGTTGGGGTTGGTGATGGGTCTGGCGAGTCTGTTGGTGTTGATAGTGGCACTCTTAATTCTGGTAATTTCTTCCCTACTCCAGAAACTCCTTTTCCTACAGCTACACCAACACCAACACCAACACCAACAGACTCGCCAGACCCATCACCAACCCCAACCCCAACAGATTCTCCAGACTCAACACCATCACCAACCCCAACAGACTCGCCAGACTCAACACCATCACCAACCCCTCCAGATCCAGGTGAAGTAACGCCACCTTCTCTCAACGATCCTCCCACTGACATTCTGTTAGATAACGATAGTGTGGAAGAAAATAGTGAAGCAGGTACAGTTATTGGTACATTTACCACAGAAGACCCAGATGAAAGTGATGTCCATGAATATAGATTAGTTGATGATGCTGATGGACGCTTTGCTCTCAACGAAGACCAGCTAGTTGTAGCAGAGGGAACAAATCTTGATTTTGAGGAACAAGAGACCTATGACATCCAAGTCAGAACATTTGACAATGCTGGAGAAAACTTAACTAAGTCATTTACGATCGCCCTGCTCAATGTCAACGACCCACCAGAAATTACAATTCCTGACGACCAACAACTGGTTAATGAAGGGGAACAATTAGATATTGTTGGTATTGAGGTAACAGACCCCGATGCTGGAGACGGAGAATTAGAAGTTACCCTAGAAACTACTAATGACGGTAACCTCACCCTTAATTCTACCTCTGGTCTCACCTTTACAACTGGTGATGGTCAAGCAGATGCGGAAATAGTATTTACCGGAAGTTTAGAAAATATCAACCAGTCTCTCAACACCCTGACATATACAGGTAATAACTCAGGTAGTGATTCTATCAGCATCTCGGTAAATGACCAAGGCAACACAGGTTTAGGCGAACCTCAAACTGATACTGCTTTAATTAATCTCAGTATTAATGATTTACCATTGGTGGGAACGAATACTGAATTAGTGGTCAATACACAAGAGACTGGAATAATAGATAATACTCTCCTAGAAACAACCGATGATAGTAAAACTTCCTTAATTTATACAGTTACAGAATTGCCTACTCGTGGTAATTTGCTAGTTGATGGAGGAAGCTTTACCAGTTTTACTCAGGAGGATATTGACCAAGGGTTACTTACTTATGAACACGATAATAATGATACTAAAAATGATTCTTTTAGTTTCAGTGTTTCAGACCAGGTAGGAGGTGAAACCACAGACACATTTGAAATCAGAGTTAATGTCCCGCCAAATATTACGAGCAAAAATTTAAGTCTCGATGAAGATACCCAGGAAGAAATTACTAATAAAAATCTACTGGCAGAAGATCCTGATACTGATGCTGTTGCAGAAACTCTAATTTATGAAGTTACAGAATTACCAACCAGTGGAAAACTACAACTAGGAAAGGCGATTCTGGAAGTAACGGATACTTTCACTCAAGAGGATATTGACCAAGGCAGTCTCTCTTACCAACATACAGGAGATGAACCTGGAACAGATACATTTAGTTATGTTGTGACTGACCAAGACGGGGGTACGACCAGTGGGTTACTAAATATTAATATTAATCCCGGTGATACCTCTCCCATAGCTGGTGATGATGTATTTGAGACTAACGAAGATACGGCAATAACTATTAATAAGTCAGAATTATTGGCAAATGATTCCGAAGCTGATGGTGAGCAAATTACAATTACTGAGTTTGCTGCCGATAATATTAAAAATGGCACTTTAGCAGAAACAACAGAGAGTTTCATCTATACGCCTAATGAGAATTTTAGTGGGGAGGAGAGTTTCACATATACTATTACGGATACTCAAGGGTTCACAGATACAGCAACAGTCAACATTAATGTTACTCCCGTTGCCGATACTCCTAACCTGGAAATATCTACACCAAATGTATCAGGAACAGATATAGAAGAGCTACCTCTGGGTATAGCTGCTAGTTTAGTAGATACTAGCGGTTCAGAAAATCTGTCTATTACTATTAGTGGAGTGCCAGCAGGAGCAACTCTTTCCGCAGGAACAGACCAAGGTGATGGTAGTTGGGTTTTGACCCCAGAGGAATTAACCAATTTAACTATCTCCCCTCCTGGAGACCGAGAGACCGGAACAACCTTTAGTTTTGACTTAACAGTTACAGCTACAGCAACAGAAACAGCTAACGATGCTACTGCGACTCAAACAGGTACTATATCCGTACAAGTAGAAGCATTAAACGATGCACCAGTACTAACAGACCTAGGAAATTTAGCTCTGACAACTATCAATGAAAATGAAGTAAATAATACTGGCACTCCCGTCGCAGATATTATCGCTGGTGCAGTTACAGATGCTGATGGAGGAGCGAGTAGCGGAATAGCTATTACTCAAATAGATAATAGTAATGGTCTGTGGCAATATTCCGTAGATGATGGTACAAACTGGGTAGACGTGAGTAATAGCAATACGACATTACTGACAGCTACAACAAGTGAACGCCTACGTTTTGTTCCCAATACCGACTTTTTCGGCGATGCCACTATTCAATTCCGTGGTTGGGATACCACCGACGGCAGCAGTAATACTAGCGAACTAACCGATATCTCAACCATAGGTGGCACAAATGCCTTTAGTGAAGGTGTTGGTACTGCTAATATCTTGGTCAACGACATCCCCGAAATTACTAAAAACAGTGAACTGGTTGTCAACCTTGGGGGGACAGGAAGCATCAGTCAGAATTTATTGCAGACAACGGATGGGGATAATGGTACAAATGCTTTTACTTATACAGTTACCACTGAAGCAGCAGCAGGAATATTACAACTGGAGGATAACCCCACCAATACTTTCACTCAAGAAAATATCAATAGTGGCGTAGTTATCTACCAACACACAGCTACTGATACAAATGATGACTCCTTTAGTTTCCAAGTCATTGATGTTGATGGCGGTAAAGTGACAGATACCTTTAATATTCGGGTCAACGATCCACCTGTCGGTACTACGACTGACCTAAGTGCATTTATTGGTCAAAGTAAGGTCATTCCTACAGAAAATCTCCAATTTATTGACCCTGATGTAGAAACTGCCACTCCTGCTTCTCTACAATATACCCTGACTGAAGTGCCGACTTTAGGGGAATTACAACAGGGAGGAGAAACTTTAGCAGTAGGAAGTAAATTCACTCAGGAAAATCTCGATAATGGAGAAATTAGTTATGCAACTACTACTGCCGGTATTGGCACTGACAGTTTCAACTTCCTGGTTACAGACCAAGACAGCGGTACTACCAGTGGATTGTTAAATATTAATATAGTCGAAGCTAACCGACCTCCAGAAGTAGAAGCTGATAAAACTGTCACCTTGGAGGAAGATAATAATGCGACCTTAGACATTCCAGCACCAACTGACCCCGATGGTGATGCGTTAACTATTACTGTTGACAGTATTCCTGACCCAGAAATTGGGCAAGTACTATTGTCAAATGATACTCCGGTAACTGCGGTAACTATTGGTCAACAGTTAACCACAGACCAACTAACATCATTAACATTTGTTCCAGTTGCTAACGCTAATGGAGCTGCTGGCACTTTCAGTTACACCGTTGATGATGGCAATGACGAAAATAGTTCCTCTACCCAAGTTATTAATATTGATGTCACCCCAGTAAATGACCTGCCCATTGCCATTGATGACGGACCAGTATTTACCAATTTGGGGAATGTGATAACAATTGATGTGTTGGGAAATGACAGCGATATTGATGGCCCAGATCCTTTGTCAATTACAACTCTTAGCAATGATGAGCCTTTGGGTATCTTAAATAACTTGGGTACTCAAGTTCAATACACAGCAGTGTTTGGCACTGGTACCGACCTCTTTCAATACACCATTACGGATGGTCTCGACGAAGCTACTGCTACTGCTACGGTAAATATTCTGGATGTTAGTAATGATCCTGACTTCTTGGTGGGTGGTGAGTTTAATGATAATTTTGATGGTAGCGGAGGCGACGATACTCTGGAAGGTTTAGCAGGTAACGACACTTTAGCAGGAGATGATGAAAACGACAGTTTAGTCGGTGGTGACGGTAACGACTCCATAGATGGAGGTGACGATGATGATATCTTTATTGGTGGTCTGGGAGCGGATACCCTCTCTGATGATAATGGCAATAACACTTTTGTTTATACCAGTGCTGATGACGGTGGTGCGAAGTTTAATGCTGCGGATGCTGCTTCTATTGGTACTGCCATTAGTGCTGGTTTGTACGACCGCATTACTGGTTTTGAGGACTTAGGTGTCGTCGGTGGGGATACTATTGCATTTTCTAGCACAGTTATTCCTGCTGTTGATAATATTGCTACCGATGTACAAACTACCAATATTTCTGGAAATGTGTTAATAGCTGGAAACCCTGGTTTATTTGCCTACGAAGTTGAAGGTAAAACTTACCTCATTTATGATGCTAATGGCGATAATACGGTTGGTGATGATTCACAAATTTTGGCAGAATTAGAAGATGTTAGTGGGGTTGTTGCCCTGGATATAAATGACGACTTTACTATTATCTAATATCCAGTTGCTATTAAGTATCAGTCACTAATAATTTTGTATCTCTTACTAGATAGGTTGTTGAGAACTCAGCAACCTATTTTTTATATAGGACTACGCAAATATAGCGCTGTGCGCAGGCAACAGGCAACAGCTCATCTGGCAACAGGGAACCCATCCCTAACCCCTCCCAGGAAATGATGATATTCCGATTCAGGGTAATGCTCAGGATAACCTAATCCAAGGTTTGGGTGGAGCAGATAGTATCAGTGGTCGTGGTGGGGCAGATGAATTACTCGGTGGTACTGGTGATGATATCTTAGAGGGTAATGCAGGTAATGATACTCTCATGGGTGAAGCTGAAAATGATATCCTCCGAGGTGGTGGAGGTCAAGACCTCCTCATAGGTGGTAATGGTGACGATAACTTAGAAGGTAATGGAGGTCGAGACGAACTCATAGGTGGTAATGGTGACGATAACTTAGAAGGTGGTGGCAATAACGACACTCTTGATGGTGGTTTAGGTTCCGATCTTCTCACTGGTGGTAATGGTGCTGACAGTTTCATATTGCGCTCTGGTGATGGCAGTGACGATATTTTGGATTACCAAGATGGTACAGATAACTTCTTGTTAGATGGTCTGACTTTCAGTGACTTAACTGTAGTTGCTAGTGGTGGTAATACTATTCTGCAGGAGACTGCAACATCACAAGATTTAGCAACTTTGTTTGGTATTGCTCCTACAGCTATTGATGCTAATGATTTTGCTACTATCTAGTTGAGATTAGCGCTCTTTTGCAACGTCTAACTGATTGTTAAATTGATTATTAAAGCGATCGCCCCTTTGATTTGAGAGGCGATCGCTTTTTAGGTTATGCCAAAATAATTGCATCTAATTATCAATTAAATTATTTATTAGTTAGTTCAATGCAAAAGTCCATAACTAGCTCTATGAAGTATAATTACCTATCTCGCCTACTGCCCTCTTTTTAAGTCCTGACCATAAAAGTTTGAGTTTTTATTGACAAATCCCCTAATGTACTAACTATTTCAATATTTTGTATAAATAAATACTTAAAAATCAGGTGTGATTTGTGAAATAATTAAGAATAATTATCAAGAAACTATTAATAAAGATTAGTGTCAATGTAAACTTTGTAGGTAGGGTTGAAGAATTGTTTGTCCAGGGAGAAGGCCAATACCAATTTGTAGTTTCTCCACCCCTTCGCAGCTTATGGGCAGGATTAAGAAGAAAATCCAACAGATGTCTATTTTTTTTGGTTGTGAGATACATTTCGCCCAACCTACAGTAAGACCGCTAATCCGAACTTGATATCATACCTAACGTCCAAAACCGATCGCCTTCTTTAAGGAGTTTAATCATGGTTGAGTTATCAACAACTACCTCTAATAAAAATCGTTCCAACCTACAAACTTGGTATAGACCGACGTTTTCTCCAGAGCAAGGAATTTTGCTAGTATTGGGTGGCTCCTTTATCACAGGGGCAGCTTTAGCTCAGGAATGGACAAACTCAACAACTTTAGCTTTGATCTGTGCTTTTTTCGCCTTGCAAGCAGAACATCCCTTAGTCGTGCAAATAAAACAGCGAAGTAGTTGGAAACCCCGCTTTCTCATCTGGGGTGGGGTATATGGAGGTATTGCGATGGCGATCGCTGCATGGCTATATTTTCAATCTCCATGTTTGCTATGGATCTATGCCATGGCAATAGCAGCTTTAGTTGCGGATAGTATTGCAGTGCTAAAGCAAAAACAAAAATCTATACTAAATGAATTCATTGGATTTACAGCTATCTGTCTATCAGCACCTTTAGCATATATAGCTACGACAGGCCATATTTCTTTAGCTGCTATGGCAATGTGGATCTTGAATACTTTATTTTTCAGCAGTGCTATATTTACACTCAAGTTGCGAAAAAAGAAAACCAGTTCTCCTGTACCTGGAATGATATACCATGGAACTGCAATCCTAATTATACTGAGTCTTTACTACTTCAACTGCTTAAATATAGCCACAGCTCTATCCTATACTGTGGCCTTAGTCAAGTTAGTAGCGATCGCCTTTAGATTAGATTGGTATCGCACAACAAAATTTTATTTTGTCGCAATATTTGAAACCCGTTTCGCCCTTATCTACATTGCTATTGCTGCCATAAGCGTTCTTCCTGCTCACCTACCTAATGCTTAATTTTTTGGTAGTGGTAAAGAAGTTAATGATAAGTATAGCTTTAAGCATTCAGCTATCCTCCTGACGGAGGAACTGTGTTATCAGCTCAAGTCAAAACTTTGTAGGTAAAGAATTTTAATTTTATCAATGTCCTAACACTTTTTTGTAGTGCTATAATAGGAAACACGCCTAGTCACGGAATAATTCTAATATCCTTTATCCTTACTATTTTAGGACTACTAATTTTTTTGATTGAAAAAATTAGAGTGAATTGACAATAGCAATCCTACCATATCTAGGATCGATATCAATTCCCATCACCTCAAAAGAGCTAAAATAACTACCATCAGGGGCAAAAATTGAGTAAGTTTTTGTTGTACCTGCTGGCAAGGATAAACATTGATTAAAAATTTCTTGCCTATACTCTAGAGGTAAAAAATTGTGTTCTCCAATTCTTAATGCTGCTTGATTATAAAAAGAAAATTGACCTTGGAAGTTAAGGATACCAGCAGGAGCTGGAAATTGTTCGCACCACCTCAAGGCCAAAAACCATTTAGCTTCCGAAAGTCTTTGATATTCTCGGTTTGGGTTAGGGTGTTGTAAGACTTTGTATCCCCCCTCACTGGCGAAAATTGTTCCACCTAAAAACCCAAACATTATGCCAATGGTATTACCCATGTTGAACTAGCTCCATCCATAATGTGAGAGATATAGCAGTCGAAGGAAAGGGCGCGGACATATCAAAAGCTTAAAACTCAGACAACGCCAGATTTTTCTTTCTTCCTTCTTGCTTCTTGCTTCTGCTATATTGGCTGTTTTGACTTCTCCCGCAACTTCAGTACACGGGATTCTAATTACTGGTTTTGCAAAGGAATAGGATTATTATTCTGCTTGACCTCTATTTGCTGTCACTGGACTTATCTTCCCAGTAGGAGCAGTCAAATTACCCCCCTTATGCTCAAACATATTGGTATAGATACCAAATTTATTGCGCTGACTTGTTCCATCCTGTACTTGATTACAGATTTTTTTTGTGTTTGACCATTCTGAGTACCTAAAGTTACTGCTCCATATTTTTTCCATTATCTGGCCAACTAATACTATATTGAGGAAAAAAGGTTACTAAATTAATCATTGCACCCCTTAAAGTCTCATCAGGTATCAATTTGCCTCGGCAAAAATACTTTGCTCTTTTTCATCACCCTGATCGAAATACGCTTGCTGTCAAAATCGCTTTTTGATCAGGCTAATTTCCATTAGTTATATAGCTGCTCCCTGAAGAATAACTCTTGATAATTCCTCAAAAGTTATACTCCATTTTGGAATCCTCCAGATTCATTAAGGAGCAATTTTTCTTTCTTGACCTGATTTAACTCAGGGACTTTTGACCTCACACTAAATACGGTTATAACTTATGTATGATAAGTTTTATTCCTTGATAAGTATCTTATCGGCTGTTCAACAGATCTTCTATTATTTTCAGCATATATTTATGATTCATTGGAGCGCTTGTTTTTTAATTAATCTTTGTGTACTTACCAAAGCTTTATTTAACTCATAGCTACGTTGCTGGGGATTTTTCAGATAAGCTTGCTGTTCTTCTTCAATCATCTCTACATCTTGCTGCACTAATCCATCAAGTAGTTTTTGAGCTGAACCAAATAAACTATTTTTCACAAATCTTCTAAACCATTCTGGTAGTTTATGTAAACGCCAAAAGGCATGAAGTGATGTAAAATGAATCAGATAAGCTTGGGTTTGTTTTTCATTAATAGGTAATAAAAGACAATAAATTTTAAAATCTTTGCCCAGGTTAGAAACCCAATTTGGATAGATATAACTAACATTTAATGGTTCGGGATGGAGTTGTCGCAAACTAGGAAATAATAATTGAGAGATAGACCAAATTTTGTCGATTTTGTAATAACTTTGAGCCTGATAATAAGCATCTACTCGATCGTCATTTTCAGATAAATCTATTAATTTTGCTGCTGCCCATGCTTGCCAGTTTTGATGTAAATGTCCGTGGTACATATCCATCAAATTTTCCACTAAATAAGAATAGTGGGCTCGACATTTTATAACTGAGATGGTGGCTATATAGTTGAGGTGTTCCCACTCAGGTATTTCTAAAGGAGAAACTAAATTTATCTTTGATTTATCTCCAGGAAATAGCCAAATAAAACCATTTAACTCTTGTACTGGAAAAGTTCTAATTTGACAGCTAGGCAATTTTTGATTACTTGCTAAATAAGGTACATAAGAACATTTGCCACTTGACTTAAAGCGCCATCCATGATAAGCACATTCTAATTCATCGGCGATCGCGCGACCAGAACTAAGTTTGACAAAACGATGAGGACAAAGGTCTTCCAGAGCATGGACTTTTCCCTCTGAGTCCCGATAAAGGACAATTGATTGATGCCAAAGGGTAATACTGAAAGGCTGACATTTTACCTCTACACTGCGGGCAACAGCATACCAGTGATTGTGATTAATTCCTAAGTTACGGATATCATGGAAAAAAGTTATTTGAGAAGAAGACATAGGGTTTAGAGATAATATTTAAGAATTAATAAATAAATCGGAGTAGTTTTGTAGGAAAATTTCACAATGATTAATATTTCAGGTTAACAAATTCTTGCCAAAATTTATGAAGGTAATAATTCAGTAGTTTATCGAGGTAGGTATGAGGAGAATAATCAACCTGTTGTACTTAAATTTAGCAAAGGAGATTTTCCTTCTGAAGCTGAGAATAATCGTTATCGAAAAGAGTATGAAATTCTTAGTTATTTTAATTTTTCTGGAGTGATTAAAGTTTATGGATTAGAAAAGTATAATAATACTCTAGTGATGATTTTAGAATATTTTGGCGGTGAATATCTCAAAACATTAATTACATCACAAAAAATTACTATATTGGGCTTTTTGAATTTAGCGATTAAAATTGCTGAAAGTTTAGGTGAAATTCATAGTGCTAAGATTATTCACAAAGATATTAATCCATCTAATATAATTGTTAACTTTACGACCAGGGAATTAAAAATTATAGATTTTAATATATCTTCTGTATTAACTCGTGACAGTTATAAACTCAAAAATCCAAATATTTTAGAAGGTACTCTTCCTTATAGAACCCCTAACCGTATCTATTTAAGAAGTTACAAGTTCAATACTCATCTGGGTTTTATGATTCTGGCAGTCATTTTTCATAATTTTTCGGTCTCCTGAACCCTTATAGTTGTTAGGCTCCTTAAAACGGTTTTCCTGAAGCTTTTGTATTTCAATAAAAGATACGGTTAGGGGTTCTATATATCTCCAGAACAAACAGGTAGAATGAATTGTTCTCTGGATTATCGTACAGATTTTTATTCTCTAGGTGTTACTTTTTATGAACTATTAACTCAGCAACTTCCTTTTACTAACACTGATGTGATGGAATTAGTTCATGCCCACATTGCTAAACAATCAAAACCACCCCATGAAATTAATCCAGAAGTACCACAGATAATATCAAATGTGGAATATGGAACAAATCACAGCACTTGAGATTACTGATAATGTAGTGGATTTAATGATTGGAAAACTGGAAAAATTACCGACCTTAACTCAGAAGGTTTTAAGCTTAGTTGCTTGTTTAGGTAACCAATTTGATTTGAATACCCTTTCGTTGATTTATGAAAAAGAATCTTATGCAACTTTTCAAGATTTATTACCTGCTATTCAGGAAGGATTAATTCTACCTGCTTCAGAAATAGAAACTAAAAATTTAGAATTGAATTTATATCCATTTTTAATTCTGAATTATAAATTTTTGCATGACAGAGTACAACAAGCAGCTTACACTTTGATAGATGAATCTCAAAAACAAGCTTTACATCTAAGAATTGGCCGTTTATTCTTGGAAAATACTCCTCTAGAATATCGCAGCGAAAGAGTTTTTGATTTAGTAGATAATTTGAATATAGGCAGAACTTTAATTACAGATAAATCAGAAAAAATTGAACTAGCAAAACTAAATTTAGAAGCAGGTAAAAAAGCTAAAGATGCTACAGCTTATTTAGCTGCTCAAGAATATATTACAACAGGTGTATATCTATTAGACCGGGATTGTTGGACTAAATACTATGATTTAACTTTTGCTCTATATAAAGAAGGGGCAATAGTAGAATATTTAAACAGTAATTTATCAGAAAGTGAAGCCTTAATAAAATTAATATTAGACCTTTCAAAATCAGTTATTGAAAAAACAGAAGTTTATAATTTATTGGTTGTTCAATATACTTTACGCGCTCAGTATGAAAAGGCAATTACAGCAGCAAAGAAGGCTTTGGGATTACTAGAAATCGAACTTCCAGAAACAGATTTACAAACAGTTATTGATCGGGAATTTACTAAAGTAAAAGAAAATTTACGCACTCAAGAAATTGCTAGTCTGATTTATGAAACAAAAAGCGAGAAATCAAAATATAAAGTAGCTTTAGCCTTAATTACAAATTTGATGGCATCTACTTATTTAACTTCACCAGAGTTATGGACAGTAATTGTATTGAAAGGTGTTAATATTTCTTTGAAATATGGTTCAGTTGCTGAGTCATGTGTTTGTTATTGTAACTATGGAATAATCCTCAATAGTTCTTTAGGAGATTATCACTCTGCATATCAGTTTGGTCTCTTGGCACTAAAATTAACTGATAAGTGGGAAATTTTAGGTTTAAAATGTAAAGCTTATGCTGGATTTGCTAATGGATTAAGTTTTTGGTTTAAGCACACAAAGAATCTAATTTAATTAATAATGAAGGGTATGGAGCGGCTTTAGAATCAGGGGATTTAGAATATGCTGGTTATCTTCTACATAACACTGCTATTAATTCATTATTCCAAGGCAGACCAATTTCAGAAACATTGAAAGAAGTTTCTCGCTATTTACAATTTACTCAAAAAACAAAAAATCAACTTTCGACAGATACTTTAACAGGAATTAAAAGTATTATAGAAAACTTGGAAGCACAAACAAAAAAAATGGATATAAACTCTTTAAAAGACAAAAAAATCGACTTTGATATTGACAAAATAAACGAAACAGAATACTTGGAAAGTTGTCAACAATATCAAAATTTTCACTCTCTATGTATCTATCTAATTAATAAGTCTTTTATTCTCTATTTATATAGAGATTTAGACTCCGCATTGCATAACATCTTAGAAGCTAAAAAATATCTGACATTTATTATAGGTACTGTACCTACTACAGAATTTAATTTTTATTATTCACTAATCTTAGCTGCCCTTTATACTCACGTTTCAGAAACTAAACAAACAGAATATTGGCAACAACTAGAAAAAAATCAACAGCAGATGAAAATTTGGGCAGATAACTGCCAAGAAAACTTTGAACATAAATATTTATTAGTAGAAGCAGAAAAAGCTAGTATTTCTGGAAAGAATCTAGAAGCAATAGACTTATATAATCAGGCCATAGAATCAGCAAAGAAAAATGAATTTATCCAATATGAAGCATTAGGTAATGAATTAGCGGCAAAATATTGGCTAAATCAAAATAAATTTAAGTATGCCAAAGTTCATTTACAAGAAGCTTACTATGGTTATCAAAATTGGGGCGCGACTAGAAAGCTACAAGATTTAGAGAATCAATATCCAGAATTGCAAAATATATTAACAGTTAAAAATAACATAATTGATACTTCAACTACAGCAATTTCTCGTGAAACGACCAACCATGGCCAATCCCTAGATTTAGCCACAGTTATTAAAGCATCTCAAGCAATTTCTAGTGAGATTGTATTAGATAGATTACTATCTAAATTAATGAAAATTCTCATAGAAAATGCTGGAGCTGAAAAAGGCGTTCTATTGTTGCTCACAGAAGGTAAACTAATAACTAAAGCTGAAGCAACATTAGATTCTGAAGAAGTGGTAGTTCAGGAAAGTAAAATTAATGAATATGAAGATTTACCACTAACAATAATTAACTATGTAGAAAGAACGCGTCAAGATGTTGTTTTAAGCAATGCTTTTGCTGAAGATCGGTTCACAACAGACTCTTATGTTGCTCAAAATAAACTTAAATCAGTTTTATGTACTCCGATTATTAACGGTGGTAAGCTCATCGGAGTTTTGTACTTGGAAAATAACTTAATTACAGGTGCATTTACTCCAGAACGTTTGGAAATATTAAGGCTTTTATCATCTCAAGTAGCAGTGTCTTTAGAAAATGCAATCTTATATACTTTTGTAGAGCAGAAAGTACAAGAAAGAACTCAAGAATTAAATGAAAAAAATCTACGACTAGAGCAAACATTACAACAGCTACAACGCACTCAATATCAATTAATTCAAAGTGAAAAAATGTCTAGCATAGGACAATTAGTGGCAGGAGTAGCCCACGAAATTAATAACCCTATCGGTTTTATTTATGGAAACCTTTCTCCCGCTACTGAATATGTTTCTGATTTACTTAATTTGATTGATTTATACCAAGAAAACTATCCTGAACCTGTAGAAGAAATTCAAGATGAAATTGAGGAAATCGAATTGGAATTTATCGTAGAAGATTTACAAAAACTTTTAAATTCCATGAACGTAGGTGCTGAACGTATTCGAGATATTGTCATTTCTCTCCGTAACTTTTCACGTCTAGATGAAGCAGAAATGAAACCTGTAAATATCCATGAAGGTATCGATAGTACATTTCTAATTTTACATACTCGTATTAAGGAAAAGTCAGATAAACGTGAAGTGGAAATAGTCAGAAATTATGGTCAGTTGCCACAAGTTATCTGTTATGCTTCTCAAATGAATCAGGTGTTTATGAATTTATTCAGTAATGCCATTGATGCTTTAGCATTTTTGCGAGATAAACAACAGGAATTTGACCATAAACCTACTATTACAGTTTCTACTGAAGTGACAGAGTTAAACACAGTAAAAATCAAAATTAGTGATAATGGCAGTGGTATTAATTCTGAGACGTTATCCAAGATTTTTGACCCATTTTTTACTACTAAACCAGTGGGTACTGGTACAGGTTTAGGGTTATCAATTAGCTATTCAATTGTAGTAGAAAAACATCAGGGGAATTTGAGTTGTATTTCTGAAATTGGAAAAGGTGCAGAGTTCATAATTGAAATTCCTATTACACCAGTTAGTGGTAATTATAGTTAGAATAAAGAAGGAAGAAGGAAGAAGGAAGAAGGAAGAAGGAAGAAGGAAGAAGTTAGAAAGCTTTTTAATTAATGAAGCAAGTATTATACCAATTCCCAAAAATAATGCTATACTTCCCATGGAACTTCAGTTATTAAGTAATAATAATGGTTGAATCATATTTATGACTATTATCGGCATTCAACCAAGATATCTTATCTCTTTTTACCCTACTACCTACTCCCTACTCTCAAGGAGATATAGCAAGAATGCATGAGAAATGGTATTAGACATCTCCAAAAATTCTCAAGCACTGACTATAAGTATCTTTTGGGGAGCGATAGCCATCTCCTCAAGATAGTCATTTTTTACCGAAAAGCGACGTTGAAAGCCCCCGTGTTTTAACATAAGCTTTATAAACATCTTTCTTAACATAAAACTTGACAAAAAAGACAAGCTATGTATAGGTATGGGAGCGGCTTTTTTGGGAGAAAATTGTATTTAAAAATACACTTTTTTGAGGGCTGTAGACAAAATCCTTGCTTCCCACACCCCCACCCTCCTCACACTCCCCACCCTCCCACAAGGGTTTCAGGAGTTCCTTATAAGGGATAGGTGTTTTAACCGGGGATAGTTACTGTTAATTATTGACTATAATTATACTTTTTTTATTATTTTTTTTATACCTAAATTATGAATAATACTAGTATCAATGCTCCTATTATTAGTCTGGCTAAACTACATATTGTTAATATTACCTCTTCATAATTAAAAGAATTTAGAAGCTGTAACGTTTTAGTTATTATATTTTAGGCGTTGCTGATTCTGGATATGATTTTGCCCCCTTAACCCCCCATAATTGGGGGGAATAAAACTCTAAAAGTCCCCCAAAATTGGGCGCATTCATACTTCAATTCAGCAACGCCATATTTTAGATAAACTCAGGATTTAGCGATCGCCTCTCCCCATTGATTTAGTAACAAATCAGAAGATCAGATTAGGGTAGTTTCGCTATTTATATCATGTCCGGATAAGAGCGATCTGGAAAAAACTTATCCAGAGTGCTTAAACAGTAAATCTTTATATTTTCCCTACTCCCCTACTCCCCACTCCCCCGCTCCCCTGCTATTTTAATAATAAGTATTCAACCGGACATGATATTACTTTATGAGCATAATTATTTTTGGCAGCATTAACATTGACTTGATTGCAACGACTCTCCGCTTACCGACTCCAGGAGAAACTATTAATGGCAATAACTTTTTGACGGCAGGTGGTGGTAAAGGAGCAAATCAAGCTGTTGCTGCTGCTCGTCTTGGCATTACAACAACAATAGTGGGGCGGGTAGGAAATGATAGTTTTGGGCAACAACTTCTGACAAGTTTGCAAACTGCTAATGTTGACACAACAGGAGTGGTAGTTGATCAGAATATTCATACGGGGGTAGCGGTTATTGCTGTGGATGCTCGTGGGGAAAATAGCATTATTGTTGTTCCTGGTGCTAACCATAGTATTAATAATACAGATGTGGAACGCCTGAGAAATTTGCTATCGGATGCCACAGCTTTACTTTTACAGTTGGAAATTCCCCTAGAATTTGCTATGAGTGCAGCAAAAGTAGCTCAAAAAATGGGAGTGAAAGTTATTCTCGATCCAGCACCAATGCCAGAAAAATTTCCCAATGATTTTTATAATTTGATTGATATTATCACTCCTAATGAAGTTGAAGCAAGTCAACTGGTTGGGTTTACAGTAAACGATCGAGAAACTGCTACTCAGGCAGCTATTGAATTATGTAAGCGTGGTGTGAAAAATGCTGTGGTAAAAATAGGCGATCGGGGAGTTGTTTGTGCAACTGAAGAGGAAACATTTTTTCAACCTGCTTTTGTAGTAGAAGCGATCGATACTGTGGCCGCGGGTGATGCTTTTAATGGTGGTTTAGCAGCCGCATTGGATACAGGTTTGTCATTAAAAGATGCTGTGAAATGGGGTGCTGTTGCTGGTGCTTTATGTGTTACGAAATCAGGCGCTCAACCTGCTATGACAGATAGAAAAACATTTGACAATTTTCTTTTAAAGTAGGTTGGGTAGAACGAAGTGAAACCCAACTCCCTGATATGTTGGGTTTCGTTACCTCAACCCAACCTACAAATACTTATTTGGATCAATTTATTCTCTTCAGCGTCTTGCAGCTACAGGATTCATTGATAGCAAGTTTATGATAATCATGTTTTTCTAACGACAATACGGTTGAAGTTGCAATACCTTTTCTAATGAAGGGTGTCCCACGAGTCCCAAGCACATACAGACCAGCGGCAAGTGCAGGCAATCCCATTCCTAATCCAAAGGGAGGGGGTAAGGGTGATACAGCATACGCAGTCAGTATAGCTGTACCAACTAATTGCCATCCTAGGTCTGATTGTTCGCTTGCTTTGGAACCATAAAGACACCACATTACAAAGTGTTCACAATTGTTGTATACGAGATGGTATTTGTCTTCGCCCAACATTGATAATGCTCTTTGTACAACTTCTCTTCCATTTACGACTTCTTTTCCATTCTGTTGTGATTGACAATATTCACATTTGCATGGATGGGAAAGAATAAAGCAAGGATCTCCATCGTGAAAGATATTTATAGATGTTTTAGCGATTGGTTTTTTATGTATTACCTTGTCACCCCACCCCACATAGTGAACCACTTCGCCATTCCCAACATATATCCCATGATGTTCATAAAACTCAGATTTGCAGATAAGGTGTGAACCTAAAGGTATATTTTCCATGTAAATTATCCTAATTTATTGAAGTAATATAGTTAGTAATCCAAAGATGCAGGAATGTAAAAATATCCAGAATAAGATTGGTATGAAATCAAGCCTAAAACTATCATTTTTATGTGATACCCAAAATGCGATTGCATTTCCTAAAATGATAAGTGCGAGTGAAAAAATTATCGATAAATTAAAAATTGGAGAAAAGCTTGATACTGGCTGTCTGGATAAAATAAATTGAAAGAATATTCCAACTAAAATTGGAAAATATCCGGCTATAAAAAGATAAAAATATTTTTTTTTACTTATTGTTTCTTGTCTATTATTATACAATTTGTTGGCTATTAATATATCTGCTGCACTTGAAATTAGATACATAGGAATAAGAATTAAACTTCCTCCAAAAATCCACTTTGAAACAGAAGCAATATCCGCAGTAAGAAATAGTTTGATAAGTATTGCTAGACCCCAAAATAGATAAATACCAGAAATGGCAAACCCCCCTCCTGCCAACAGCATTAAAGCAAATGATCTAGGAAAAATTTCTTCTTCCCCTACTATTACTGAAAAAGTAAATGATGAGACCACACATCCAAAAAAACCGATAAGAAACGCTATACTTGACCAATCACGCAGTAAAGTATTATTGGGCATTGGGATAGTACTTTGTACAACAAGCACAACAGCAGTAAAAGCAAATCCAGCTAAAACAGAAGCAATATTAACATAGTTTTTTGCTGTCTCTGTAGAGTTCCAGTATTTTTTCAGTTTTTCTGAGCCTTGATTACTATAACTTGTTCTGCTCATATAGTTATTCTTTTTTCTTTTTCTATCATTTTCTATCATATAGTATTCTTTTTTTATTATTATATCTCTGGCAAAACATCCCTCCCGTATATAGCTCCGAACCTACATCATTGAAAAATTTTTTTTCAAAAAATATTAACTATCAAATTGTTTGAGCTTTGATTTAAAAATAAATTTTTATATTGAAAGGCATCAAGTACAAGACTTCCCCCCCAATATCACTAATGAACCTACAATGAACATATCCATGACTTGCTCCTCTTACAAGGTTTCCATTTTCCGACTCGCTTCAAACGAAATACTAAAGTTGACTTCATTCTCCCTGGCTCCGATTTCGGAAGGTTTCCATTTTCTGATATCGTATGGGTAAATGCTCATTCTTCTCTACAGATAGCGTATTGCCTAAGAATTTGCCTAAGTCCTGACTATGCAGGACTACCCTCTCCTACTCCCTAAAATCAAATTTTAAGAATACCTTCTGGGTTTACTGATAGTAATTTTCGCTTTTGTAAACCCTCTCTAGAAAGAATTTCATTTGCTGCTAATAACCCACTACTAACAGCTCTTTCCATTAAACCACAGGGAAATGGCATTTTTACCCAATCTCCAGCAAATATCAAATTATCAACGCCACTATTAGTTTCTGGACGTTCTTGATAACTACCTGGAGGATAACCGGAAAAATTTTTCTGATTTACCAATTCCCGATGCAGCATATTAGCATCCTTTAATTCAGGCACAATTTCATACAATTCCTGTTCAAAAGTTGTCAGTAAATTTTCCTGAGTAGGAAACTCTTTTTCTTTGTAACAATAAGCGTGTAACTCTACTACACTACCCCCTGTTTTTTCGTGCCATTTAATGAATTGTTCTTGAATGCGATGATAGAGAGTAATACTATCAGTTAATTGATAGCCGGATAGAGAAGTAAAATTACTATTTTTCCACTCAAAATCTTGGTCAAACCAAAAACGACAGACAGCAAATGGATCGGCTATATTCAGTTTTTTCACCCGGTCTTTTACTTGTTGATTGACATCTCCCTCCATCAAATTAAATAAGTGTTTAACTCCTGGAACATCCGTAGCAAATACATAATAATCTGCCTGAATTTCTGTAGGAACAATCTCAGATTTATTTTCTGTTATCCCAACTAACTGCACCCGATATTCTCGACTTTGAGTGATTTTGTAGCGCGATAAATTTCGTTTTGCTGGACCTGCTAATACTTTTCCTTTTCTGTCATAAACTGCTCCATGACAAGGGCAGTAAAATTTGTCATCTTCAGCTAATTTAACAGTACAACCTTGATGAGTACAAGTCAGAGAAATAGCCTCATCTGAACCAGCTTTAATAGCAAAAAGCCGATCGCTCGATCCAAAATAATCAACATCCTGTTTATTGATTTCTAAATTACGTTCTACCCAGAAGGGAATTAGACTTTTAGCTTCTCCTAACTGATAGCTAATAGAATCAACTTTACCTTGTTTCCAATTAATTTTACTAATACCAATATCCGTAAAAATTTTGCCCCCCCGACTTTTAATTTCTTGAGTAATAGGTTGTACTAAACTTGTACCCATATCTTGCTTCGTACCATTAAAAGCTAAACCTTCTGGATTACCAAAAAAATAGAAGTGAAAAAACTGCATTAACTCCGCAACGCTCAATTTATCTGGAGCATTAAGACTTGATTTCGCAAAAGGTAAAAAATATAAATCATACAATCCTTGAGGAAAATCTTTTTCCACCCATTCAGCTACAGATAAATTGTCAAGTTGCTGATAAGTATTCTCTACTTTAAAGCCACCAATAGCCTGAAAAACTTCCCAATGTTTAGGCTTTACTAAATTGATTCCCCATCTGAATCTATTAGGAGAAGAAATTGCTAAATATACAATATTCCAAGGAAAGGCAGAACTGCTAGGGCGAAATACTTCTGGGTCATATTTCCCTTCTCTAAACACCATGGAATAAAACTCTAAAGACTTAAAATTATCCGTAATATTCAACTCTGATACTAAACTTTTTAGATTGTAATATTGAGGAAAAAAACCGTGAAAGCCATGTTCCATCATAAATTTTTCTTCCCCAAAATCAACAGACCAACTAGCAATTTTTCCTCCTAGTTGTGGGGATTTTTCTAACAAAGTAACCCTAAAACCTCGCTGACTAAGTTCATAAGCACAAGCTAATCCTGCTAATCCACCACCAACTACTACCACGCTTTTAGATTTGTTTAAATATCGTGGTAAGTCCAGGTTATCTTGTACAAAAACTGTTGGTTGTGGTTTGGAAAATCTAGTATAACCCACTAGACCAGTGGCAGAAGCAACAGTAAATAATTTGAGTATTGTTCGTCGCGAAACTGATTGTAATGACTTGAGATTATTGAATTGATTCATCAGCAATTAATTGATTACTGTTTGAAATTTTAATTTGGCCGATTAGAGCTTCGATACATTGTAATTTAGTGCATGATTTTTGCCTATCAAAATATAGAATGCTTAAGCTTTTCTCAAGTTTTTGGATAACAAAGGATTGGAGAATATGGTCTAAATAAAGGTAAGCATTTCCTGCGGAATGCGCTCCCATTCAGCTATTAGCAGTCAGCTCTTCGGTGCGGAATGCGAGAGCATTCAGTTTTTGAATGAATAAAGTAAAAATTCGTTTAACTTATACTACATTTTCCACCCATAAATTGAAGCACAAGAAAAACTTGTTTTGAGTTTTTAACCCATACAATTAAAGCTAATGAAGCTGATAGCTGATAACCTAGTTATGACCATAACAGGCAAGTTGGCGGCTGATACCAAATCTGCTTTAGCTAAACCACAAATAGGTCAAATAAAAGCCATCAAGCTTTTTTCAATAAAATATGTGGTCTGTAGTAAACGGATTTGGTATGAATTCTGACAAATAAACAATCTATAAGTCTAGTATTTTTACCCTCGATTCTATTTTTATATATCTGGTATCAGGTTCTAATAAATACTTATATAGTGTTTTGATCTGGGATGTGGAAACCAGGTACTATTAAAAAGGTATGGAGGGAATAGTAAAGGAGATAAAACAGCATAAATAGTAGCAAAAACCAGGATAGAAGATACTCAAAACAGCGCTTTTTTTCTTAGAAAAAACCTCAATCTATATTTACATCTAAGCTGAACGCTTTTGGATTTTTGGGATTATATAAAATCCGGTTATACAGTAATCGCAAAATTACTTTATCTTAATACAGATTTTCTATTAAACATCTCCAATAATCAAAAATCAAATTAATTATTATCCATAAATTATCAATTATCATTTTCTTTGTGGGTTTAATACCCCACCGTCAACGGGGGTGTTCACGCATTACTTGG
>NZ_RCBY01000140.1 GCF_003838195.1 Okeania hirsuta | reverse complement strand
AGAGTGATGATGTTATTGATGTTTTTGAAATAAGTGATGCTGAACCTGATTCATCTTTCGCAATTATGGGTTTGGCAGGTGACGATGAAATATCTGGTGGTAATGCTACAGATATCCTGAGTGGAAACGAAGGTGATGATATAGTTAGCGGTCGTGACGGTGAAGACTTAATCAGAGCTGGAAAAGGAGATGATATATTAATAGGTGGCAAAGGGGATGATATTATCATTGGGGATCATGGTGCTGATATCCTGACTGGTGGTTTAGGCGCAGATAGCTTTATTCTGCGAGCTGATATTGTTGATGGTATAGATGAAATAGACCAAGCTGACTTGATTACTGATTTTAATGTCGCAGATAACGATCAAATTGTCGTGATTGCTAATTTCATTCCTTCTGAAGGATTAACTTATGAATTATTCGATGATGACACAGTAATTAGACTGTCTGACAGTGGATTTATATTAGGAGTAGTTTCAGATACTTCCATAGAAGAAGTTGAAAATAACATTGTTGCAGTAAGTGCTGATGATTATGCTCTCCGTCTTGGTTAAGGAATGGTAAAATTAAAAGAGTTATTTAGTTCGCTAGACAATTTTTACATATTATGATTATGTTTTAAAGTTGTACTAGCGAATTTTATATTGTATTGATTTTGAATAAAGTTTCTTTTTTATAGTAGAAGGAAGAAGTTTGATTATTTATATTCTGTTGTTTGAGCTGTTTCATAAGTCAAATACAGTAATGGCACTATAGCAAGGAACAAGTTGATTAGGACATAGACTGATGATGAACCTTACCCAGGAAAATGCTTTTCCAATATTCCATCACGCCTAGTGCGCTACCAGGTGCGTTTGCCGCCGACGCTGGGTTGCACCACTGTTCCCTATTGTCTCCTATACATACCAAGTATAGTTGATCGAACAAATTGATAATTTTTTCCTGTTCTGGTATTTTCTACTTTCAGAGGTTCAAAAAAATGTAATTTAAGTTCAATCAAAATAACGAGATATGATGAAATTTTTAGCCGCTATTACCTTAGTCATTTCTTTAATTTATTTTAGTTTATCCGCACCAGTTATAGCAGCTAATTCTGAAGATATTAATCATCTACTACAAGATAATTGGTGCGTATCATTTTTATGGAAACAGTGCGATTTAAGTGAGATAGATTTACATGAAACTAATTTAAACAATGCAAATCTTTCGGGTGCTAATTTAACTGGTGTAAATTTTCAGGGTGCAGATTTGAATGGTGCTGACTTTTCGGGAGCTAATTTAACAGGAGCTAATTTAACAGGAGCTAATTTATCTCAACGTTGGTTGAAGACCCGCGCTCTCCCTACGGGAGAGCGTCGCTAATTTATCTCAACGTTGGTTGAAGACCCGCGCTCTCCCTACGGGAGAGCGTCGGGATGAAAACCAATCAATCTTGCGGTTCTTACAATAGTATGCTATACTCAATAAAATAAGGCTGCTGGACTAGCAGTGTCAGTCTGTGGAGCGACCGTAAGACCGAAAAGAGGTTCGGCCTCGGAGGCAGGTGCTATGAAGCAGAAAGCCCCTATCAGTGATGTTAGGGAATCCCGCGCTGTCACGCAAGTGCAGCGTCGGGAGGATGTCAAATAGAGCAGATATTAATAGAGCTAATTTAACAAATTCAAACTTAAGTAACACTCGTTTGTTGGAAGTTGATCTAACTTTAGCAAATTTAAGTAATGCTAATTTAGTGAATGCTAATTTATCAGAAGCAAGACTGTGGGGAGCAAGTCTAGAAGGAGCTAATTTAAGCAATGCTATTCTCCGTGGTACTAACTTAGAATATGCCAATCTTGCTGATACTAATTTGAGTGGAACAGATTTTCATAGTTTCTCTTTCCGGGGTTATAAACAAGAAACTAATTTAAGTAATGCTAATTTGGAAGGTGCAATTATTACTGATGTAGATTTAAATGGAGTAATTCTGAGAGGAACAATTATGCCTGATGGCTCAATTAATGAGTAATATTATGTCAGGTTGAATAGTTATAAATAACGAGGGAGGTGTCAGGAGTTAGGGGTCAGGAGAAAGAAAGGATAAAAGTGCGAATTATCTGGGGAAATTCCGGCATTTTATGTCTGCATTGAATGGAAGTAGAAAGTGCGATCAATGTATAACCGGATTTTAGATCAGGAGTCAGGAGGGAAGAAAAAGGGAGAGGAGAAGAAAGTTTTTGATCACGCTATTATCCGGACATGATCTAATTGGTAATTAGACAAATTTAATATCACATATGATGGGTAGGTTTTTTTTAGGTAAATTCTGGAAAAATCAGAAAATTATATTCACTCAACCTACCCCTAAAATAGCTAGACTTAATTTATCTATCAATTCTTGTCATTCTCACTGGAATACAACCAGAATAATCAGAACAATTCCTCATTTGCCAATTACCACGACGACCTGACTCAACATAAAAAGTATCAGGTTGATAAGCACGGTTGATCGCATTACTACCAGGATAAGTAGGTCTACTACCCTGAAGAGTATAACCATTAGCATCTGGAACCATATTCATTTGTTGTTCGGCATAAACTTTTCTACCATTTGGCCCAGTGACATTGACAATCATAGTTCCAAAATTTCCATCCATTCTTAAACGTCCCCTGTGTAACCATCCATTTACTTTCCATTGCAAATTCCACACTCCATTCATCCCTTCGTTGATTACATCTGGACTTACACTTTTTTGCCGTATTGGTTCTGCAAAAGCAACTTTCGTGGGAATTATAGTTGCAAATGACAAAGAAGTAGCAGTTAAAGCAACTAAACTAAGGCTAATAATTTTATTTAGGTTTGTTTTAATAGTCATAGGAAAAATTATCCTGAAATTCAGTGACTTATTTCTTTTTTATACTTCTAAGGTTAGATAGTAAATTCCGGAAAAACCACAGGCAACTCATTCAGAATTTGGAGAGGTTTTAGGTACAGAAAAAGCAATTACTATTTGGCAAGCAATATCCGATCTACCTCAAGTAGGAATTGGGGAAAAAGTAGGGATTTTTGATTATGATAAATTGGCTGAATTTGCATATCAAGTTTGGTCGAGAGAAGGGAGTAAAAATGTAGAAAACCACACAACTCAAAATCATAGTCAAAGAGTTTTAGAAAAAATTAGTTCTGTTCCTATGGGAGAAGGAATGAAAGTATTTATAGATAAGTATGAAGAGAATAAAGTAACTTATTGTGGAGGATATAGAAGGGCAAAAAAGCATATACCTTCTTATACTGTTTATTGGACAAGAGGAATGACTTCTATTCATCCTGAAGAAAATAGATTTTTATCTCCTAGAGAATGCGCTCGTATTCAATCTTTTCCTGATTACTTTATTTTTAAGGGTACAACAATTGAAAACTATACACAAATTTGTAATGCTGTACCACCACTTCTAGCAAAAGCATTTGGTTGCTACATCATTAAAGTTTTAACAGGTGCAGAAATTAATCCTATTCCTTGGCAGTTCTCTAGTAGGGATAATCATCAAAACTACAGAGGGAAAGTTGATAGCAAAAGTGAGGATAATAATTTTCCAATTCAGTTAAAATTACCGTTTTAAATTAGACATCTCCACCAAATCAGGGAATAGGGAGAATTAATTGATAATTTATGGATGAAGAATTTTTCTTAAAAGAGGGAATAGGAAATACTCATTGATTTGAGACAAATATCTTGATTATTTTTCCTTTTTCCCTCTTCCTTCTTCCTTCTTCCTTCTTCCAATTCAGTTAAAATTACCGTTTTAAATTAGACATCTCCACCAAATCAGGGAATAGGGAGAATTAATTGATAATTTATGGATGAAGAATTTTTCTTAAAAGAGGGAATAGGAAATACTCATTGATTTGAGACAAATATCTTGATTATTTTTCCTTCTTCCCTCTTCCTTCTTCCTTTTAAATCAAACTAGGACATTTCAAATTCACCATTCCCAGTCGCACATGAGAACCATCTTGGAGAATAACTTCTAAGGAGATTTTCATCTCTGGCGCAAATTCAAGTACTTCTAATTCTCCCCAAAAACCACAATATTTAGCCTCTGGAATTTCTGGATGAATTTCTCCTACGTCTGGACGATGTAAATTAGCAGGAATTTCTTTGATTATTTTGCCCGCTACAATTAATTCTACTGTAACTGGAGGAGATGTTTTTCCTACTACCCATCCTCCAATACAAATGGAACTAATATCTTTTTCTACTCCTGGTTTTGGTACATCTATAGAACATTCTACTATTTCTGGATCTTTTTCATATAAAGAAACACTAACTTCGACATTTGTTTTAATCCTTAGACTGAAGTCTTCTTGTTGTCGAGTTAGATGAGGGTTATAACAAGGGTCTTTATCTATTAAATGTTTCCATCTTTGCTTCATCTTTTGAATTTCTTGTTGGAAACGTAATTGTTTTTCTCCTGTATTTTCTACTCCCCGACTTTTCGATTCATGGTGATACAAAACAGCGTGAGGTACATAAATATTTCGATAACCTTTATCTATCATTTTCAAACATAAATCTACGTCGTTAAATGCTACAGCTAATTCTTCATCAAACCCACCCATTTCTTCAAATACTTCTCGCCGACACATTAAACAAGCGGCAGTTACGGCAGAATAATTATTCACACAAATAATTTGACCATTGTATCCACTATCAGTAGGAGAAAAACCTCGATGACTATGGTCTGCTACGCTCCGCATTCCTAATACTACTCCGGCGTGTTGAATTGTATTGTCTGGGTATAATAATAAAGTACCGACTGCTCCTATTTTTTTTCTTTGTGCTTGTTCGACCATTGCTTCTAACCAGTCAGGAGTTTTTACTTCTGTGTCATTATTTAAGAATAGTAAATAATCACCTTCTGCTTTTTCTGTGGCGAAATTATTGAGCTTTGAAAAATTAAAAGGAATATCATGTTTATAACATTTGAAACGTTGTGGTTCTTGATTTTTCCACGCTTCGATAATAGCTTTTGTTTCTGGTTCGTTGCTGCCATTATCAATCAAGATTACTTCGTAATTTGGGTAAGTTGTTTTGCTAAAGATTGACTCTAGGCATCTATCTAAAATGTCTCCTAAGTTTCTGGTGGGAATGATAATACTGACTAGCTTTTTCTCTGGAATTTGATAACGAATTTGATAGAAACCAGGATGTTGAGGCAGATTATAAATTGTTCCTTTTTCTCCTCGTCTTTCTAATGCTTCTGTTAATGCTTTTTTGGCTGTTTCTACTGAAATTATCTGATTTATTGCTACTCCATTTTCGGAAATTCTGTTGTGATAAAGTATTTTGGGAATGTGGAATATTTTTTGACTTTTTTCGCTTAAGCGCAGAATTAAATCATATTCATAATTATTTTCATATCCTGCTCGAAAACCGTTCAATTTTTCTAGTAATTCTCGGCGATATATACATAGATGACCAGTGTACATTCGAGATAAAAATGAGTCTGGACACCAATCTGGTTTAAAGTATGGTTGAGTTAATTTCCCTTCTTTTGTTAATTTATCTTCGTCTGAATAAACCATATCTGCTTCTGGATGTTTATTCAGAAATAGCGCCATTTCATAGAGGGCGTCTGGGGTTAAAATATCATCAGAATTTAACAGGGTAACAAAATCTCCTGTTGTTAATGCTAAGGCCGTATTTAAGTTTGTGGCAATATCTCCACTTTCATCTTTTAAGACTAATTTGACTCTGTTATCTGTTTCTAGATTTTGTGGAAGTTTATCGGCAATATAACAGATTTCCCAGTTTGGATAAACTTGATTTATAACTGATTCAATTGTCTCTTGGCACTCTGGATATGTTGTTTTTTCTGGCAAGATAATACTAATTAATGGTTGATATCGAAAGGTGTCTAAATTTTCCGACATCTTCTTTAGTTTTTCTGAACTAGGTAAGTTGGCTTTGAGCCATAATTGATAGATATCTTCTCTTTCAACTACAGGAGAATTTGAGGGAAAAATAACACTTGCTTGTTCATTACTTACTATTTCCTTTTCCCTTTTCAAAAGAGCGACATTTTCCTGTTGCTTGTTTCCTATTTCCTGTTCCCTTAAAACTTTTTTCTTAGGTAATATATTTTCTAACTGAGCTTGAATTTCAGGGTCATCTGGATTAATTTGTAAACCTAACTGATAAAAGGCGATCGCTCCATGAGTTTTCCCTTTTTTTACTAATGTATTGCCTAGTTGTAAATAAAGTTTGTGGTCTTCTGGTTTGATTTCTAATGCTTTATGATAAAGCTGTTCATTTTCTGGGTTATTTTCTATGGCTTTTTCGTACCATCTTATGGCTTCATCTAAATCTAATTGAGCCCGTTTTTTCAGGGCATCTCCTAATTTTTGATAAGCTTCTGGTAGGTCTGCTTTTAATTCTATGGCGCGACGATATGGGTCTATTGCTTCTTGCCAATTTCCGGATGACCACAAGGATTTTCCTAAGTTAATATAAGACCAAGTAAAGTCAGGATTTAGTTCTATGGCTTGACGATAAGGTACAACAGCTTCTTCCCATTTTTCGAGTTTTAATAGACAGTCTCCTAAGTTATTATGAGACCAAGAAAAGTCAGGATTTAATTCTATGGCTTTGCGGTATGCTTCAACAGCTTCTGACCATTTTTCTAAATTCTTGAAAGCTTCTCCTAAGCTATTGTGATACCAAGAATTATCTGATTTTATTTCGCTTGCTTTTTTATATACTTTGGCAGCTTCTTCCCATTTTTCCTGTTGCGAGAAAATTTCCCCTAGTTTGCCATAGGGAATATCAAATTCTGGATAATTTTCCGTTGCTTTACTATAAGCTTGAACTGCTTCTTTTACTTTTCCTTGTTCTTGGAAATCTTCTCCATATCTATAGTAAATTTCTCCAATTTTTTCCTTGATTTCTATTTTATTTGGCTCTAGTTGTTTGGCTTTTTGATAATTTTGTAAAGCTGACTCTAGCTGTCCTTGATTTAATAAAGCATCTGCTAATTTTTCGTAAGGTTCTACATTATTTGGATTAGCAGATATGACTCTTTGATAACAAGTTACCGCTTCTTCCCACCGCTCGTTTTGAATTAAAATTTCTCCTAATTTATAACTAGCTTCTACTAACTGTGGCTTTAACTGAATTGCTCCTTGGTAACAAGCGATCGCCTGTTCTAATTGACCATTTTCATTCAGAGTATTTCCGGTAAATAAAAATTCTTCTGCTGTACCTTTTTCTGGTTCTAGTCTTAATACTTGAAATAAACATTCTGCTGCTGTTGCTGACTGATTAATTTGAGTATAAATTTTGGCTAAGTTACGATATGCCCCAGCAAATCCTGGTTTAATTGCGATGGCTCTTCGATAATATTGTATGGCTTTTTCCCACTGTTGTTGTTGAGCAAATATAGTTCCTAAATTTGCATGAACTTCTACAAAATCTGGTTTAATTTCTAATGCTTTTTTGTACCAATCTAATGCTGGTTGTAATTTACCCATAGCTTGTAGAGAATTACCGATTATTTTATAAGCTTTGGGTTCTGGTTTAATTGAAATAATTTTCTGACTTAAAGTAATTGCTTGTTGCCATTTTTTCTGATTCACATAAGTCTCTGCCACCATCATATAAGTTTCTATATCTTCAGTATTAATGGTAGTCACACTTGGTTGAGGTGAAATATTATTTGTCTGTTCTGCTGCCGCAAGGGTATCATTAGCATTTGCTTGATGATTATTTAAACTGCCAACTAAAGTATCTTGTGGTTCTAATTCTTTACTAGAAATTAAATTATATTCACTAGCTCTAATATCTGTTGAAGTTTCTACTTTTGTATTGGTATTAGTTGCTCTAAGTTCGATAGCTTTGCGCAAACAAACTGTCGCTTCATCTAAATTCCCCTGCTTTTTTAAAGCTTCTCCTAAATTTTGATAAGCTTCTACAGAGTTAGTATTTAATCTAATAGCAATTCGGTAACAAGATATTGCCTCATTTAAACCACCCTGTTGCTGTAGATTTTTACCTAAATTAAGAATTTCTTCTAGGGTAGCTTTTTCAGGTTCTAGGGAAAATGCTTTGTATTGACAATATGTAGCAGATTTTTCGTTACCCAAACATAACCATACTTTTGCCATATTGCGATAAACTCCGGCAAAATCTGGCTTCAAATTTACAGCTTTTTGATAATAGGATATTGCCTCTTGCCATTTTTGCTGCATGGCATATAAACTGCCGAGATTAGCATATACTTCCGGCCAATATGATTTAATTTCTAACGCTTTTTTATAGTAATTTTCTGCTGCTTCTAATTTTCCTTTTACTTGCCAAATATTACCTAAAGTTTTGTAGGGTGGAGCATAATTTTCTTCTATTTTTATAGCTAATTCACAAGAAGCGATCGCCTCATCAAATTTTTTTTCGGCTACATAAGCTTCTGCTTTTTGGTGGAATTTTTCTGCTGCGCTTTCTGGAGGATTTGTTGATGACATTTTATCTCTTTTTTTTGCTACTATGAATTAAGTTAATTTTCGGCTTGACTCAAAATTTAATTGAAAAGCGGGCAATAGTTTCTATTTTTATTCCTTTATTTTTGACCCTCGTAACTTCAGTTATCAGTTATCAGTACCTCCTGTAATAGTGAGGCAAGAAAATACGGAATTCTCTTTTCTCTTGGTTGATTAGATATTGCGAGGAAATCTCGCCATTTCTCGACCGCTTTTTATCTCCTTAAAAGGGTAGACTTGAGACCTAATTTTTTTGTCATTATGCTCCGTAGGTGTTAGTTTTATGGAATAGACGATTAGTTGTAGGTAACAAGACTTTACCTAACACTATCTCTTTGTAATGATGAACTTAATAATTTTTTTTACAGTCTTATTTTACCAATCGTTATCATCTTTTATTCAGGGTAACTTCATAGATAAATTGTATAATATCACGTTATGAGGGGCTAGTTATTAAATAGGAGTCAGAAGTCATATCATGTCCGGTAGCATCGGTATTGTAAGCGCGAAGGTAAGGAAGAAGGAAGAAGGAAGAGGGAAGAAGGCTTAAAAGCTTGAAAAAACTTAAATTTCCTGTAGATATTCACTTTTGGTTTTACACAAACGCGCCCCAGCGGACATGATATCAGGAGTAGGAATGAATGGTTTTTATGCTATTTTTTAGTATTAATTAGGACTTGCTGATTAATTCTCAAAGCATTGACATATAAAGGCCAGTATCTTTTGAGTTTGAAAAAAGTGCCAACTTTTCAGTCTAATATAAAATCTGGTTATACGGATGTTCTATTGAATATGAATTGAAAAATTCATGCTATTCAAATTCTTTCTTTCTTTGTGCAAACTAACTCCTGACTCCTGACTCCTGACTCCTGACTCCTAAAAAATAACCTATTTATTTGTAGCAAATATCTATCAAATTGGTATAATACCTACAGCTTGAAGCATTAAATTGAGTGACCCTAAGTTCACCAAAATATCTTCTACAAGGGAACTTTCATACATTAAATTTCTAATAGGATAACAACTAAATGCTTCACCTACTAAAAAGTAATGTTCAAGTCCTAATAATTGGCTAATATGCCAATAGTAATATCTGAGATAGTTGGGCGAGAAAAGTTCAATAACTTTGGTCTCTGGATTACAGAATACTATATTTGTCAAACCACTTCCATGAGGAGCAACTATAATTTTCGCATGAGCAAAGGTAGCAATTTGACTTTCTAGGGACATAGACTCTGGAGTAATACAGGTAAAACCAAATTTGCTTAATATCTCTACTACCTCTGGTTCATTCATTACTCGACGATACCTAGCATTACTCCTACTTATGTATATTCTTTCTGGCAACCCTGACTTCTTAATAATTCTTTCTTCGAGAAATGCTTCCCTCAAAAATTTTACTCCCCACGGTTGTAACCATCCTAAATAACTAGGATATGAAGGGACGACTAATTCTTCTGCTTGAATGTAGGGATGGCGATCGCTTGCCAATATTTTCTCTTGGGGAATACCAAGAATTTTTAAGGTCTCCCGTTGAAAAGGTTGTTGATAATTATTAACCAAAAACCAATCTATCTCTTCTAATTTTATCCCCTGACGTAATATCTCTATTCTTGGCAACAGGTCTACTATCCAGTGAAAATACACATTTCCCGACAGTACTGATAATACTGCCACTTTACCATGAATTTTCTCTAGAGATGGAAGTTCTTCTAAACCAAATATTCGATGTTTACTTGGGTCATGGTTGGTACATCCTGGTAATGGGGATGGATACTCCCTAGAAATATCTGCCAGTAAATAGTTGTCTGGAGTCATAATGGCGATCGCGTAACATAGTCTCCAGTAATTTTTCTTGGGCATAACCCAAGTTCTTCCCTCTGGTACTATTGTGACGAAATTGGGAGTCTGGGAAATTTTCAGAAAGTGAGGAAAATTCGACAAACTATTTTTTGAGTCTTTTGTCAAGGAGGGTATATCCCCTTTTTTTGCTTGCTTGAGGAAAGAGCTTTTTTTCCCTAAACTCTGACTCAAAAAATCCGTATCTTGGCTAAACCCACTTCTACCATTGAGACTATAAACTGCTGGGGCGAGGTATTTGACTTCAAAATACTGATAAATTTCCCATAAACATTTACTACAATTTAACCCATGACATTCTAAATTTTTCTGCTTATTTTTAGAGCTTAATTCCTGAATTGAAGGTTTAGTAATTTCTTCTATATCTTCTGTTGTGGATTTTTCTAATTTTACTTCTATATATCTTGGCCGAACATTGTTAGTATCTAATTGATCGATCCAATCTTTTGTAGATAAATATAATCCTTCTAATTGTTGATAAGGCTGAAGATTATTGTTGAATATCTGCGAATCTAATATTATTGTTTTTTTAGATAAAATTTTACTGTAACAATCTATCGCTTGCTCCCATCGCTGTTGCTTTTCCAGAACCTTTCCCAAATCAAAATAAATACTTATCGTCTCAGAAACTCTATTTTCACTTAATAATATTTGGATAGCTACCCGATAACTAATAATTGCTGGATTTAACCGTTTTTGTTTAACTAAACAATTCCCTAATAAACAATAAATCTCTGGTAAATTTGCCTGAACTTGTAAAGCTTTTTGATAAAACATCTCTGCACTAGCATAAGACTCGTTTTCCATCAAAACATTGCCAAAATGAACATAATATTCGAGCAAATATTCAGATGTTTTCCGATACTGCTGCTGAAAACTTTCTGAATAACTATCTAATTTTTGCAGCTCCCTAATAAAATTAAAACCAGCCACCTTTGTCAAAAACAACTCATCAGATACTATCTCCTCCGCATTCTCCAACTTCGCCTCCCATAACCGACAAAAACCATCCACAAATTGATGATTAATAATCGCCTTTTGTAAATAAAGAAAAGCAGCCTTAAACCTCCCTATACCCATCAAAGAAAAAGCACAATCACTATAAACTAATACATTATCCTCCTCAGACTTTAGTCGAATAACCTCTTCAAAACATTTTACCGCCAACTCATGCTCCCCAATAACCTGTAATACCTTACCCAAATTATAATGCGCCTTAATCAAACTAGGATTTAACTCTATAGCACGACCATAAGCAGCGATCGCTTGTGCCGGATTTTCTGTTGATAAAGCATGACCAATATTATTATATAAATCTGCTGAGTTTGGTTTTAAACCTAACCCCTGCCGATAAACTTCAACAGCTTCTGACCTTCTATTCAAATCCGCTAAAACACCACCTAAATTATTATAAGCTTCTACAGAATTAGGCTTGAGTGCGATAATTTTTCGATAAATATCAACTGCTGCTTGATAATTTCTTTGCAACTCAAAAACAATACCCAAACTAAAATAAGCCTTAATATAATTCGGCTTCAGAATAATAGCTATTTCATAACATTCTATAGCAGCTTCTAAATAACCAAATTGATGCTTTATATTACCCAGATTATAATACACTTCTGGCCATTTTAACCCTAAATTAATCCCTTGTTGATATTGACTTGCTGCTTCAATCAACCACTTTTTCTGACTATATAATTGACCAAGAAAAGCATGAACTTCCGCATATTCTGGCTTAATCTCCAAAGCTTTTGTATAAGAATACATAGCTGCCTGAAAATCGCCTTGAACTTGATAAATTTCCCCTAATATTCTGTAGGCATCCTCAGAATTTGATTGTAATTTTAAAACTTCTTGACAGGTTGCTATAGCTTGACTTAATTTACCTTCGCTCAAGTAGAGTTTTGCTAATCTGAGATATTCTTCTATTCCCATCCTTAGCCTAATAGTTAATCATCTCAAATAGTTGCTGGAGATATGCACTATAATCTTTGATTTAGTGCCGGGAGGAAAACAACCAGCAAATAAATGACTTTCCTCCGTTTACTTAGAACAAATTTAGCTGTTCTCCATTAGTACCGCTAAACTTCTTCCTGGATTTTTTTTCTTTCGGTTGTACCTCTGATATGCTTAACTCAGAAGTATCAAATATATTTAACTGAACTGGACTAGGTGAAATATCAATTATTTTATTGAAAAGGTTAGTAGTTTTCTGTTTGATTAATTCGCCAAATCTATAAGTGTACCCATCTGATTTGTGCAAGTGTTGACAATATTTATAACCAATTCCTTGTACAGTTTCAGTCTTAGTTTTAATATTGAAACTGCCAGTTTTTCTGACTGCAACTCTACTAGAATAAGTACCAATCTTGTTGCTTTTAGTCACAACTGCTTTCACAAGATCGCCAGTTTGAAAACCATAGAATGATTTCTGTCTGAACTTAGGTGCAGTTCTAGGAAAAAAATATTTATCATTTTCTTTGTGGGTTTAATACCCCACCGTCTACACGGTGTTCAAAATTACTTGGGATTCTAACCCCAAGTAATTTTCCTCCTGTCTCCTGTCTCCTGTCTCCTGTCTCCTGTCTCCTTCTTCAACTAACTTAACCATTTGGCGAGAACCTCTACCCATTGCTTTAATTATTAATAGTTGATAGTTCTGAATATTTAAACTATCTGGGGTGGAAAGACCAACACAAGTTGCATCAGTCCAATTCACTAAAAATTTATCCCCCCTAACCTAATTTTAGAGGGGAGTCAGAATTCTCATTCTAGGGTTATACCGATATGTTAAACCGCATCTATATATTAACCAGACTTAGAAGATTTCAAAGTCAGTGTTTTGTAATGGGTTATTCCCATCATATACAGTCTCATCAACCTTGGCAAATTGATTTTCATCACCCACTGATCCTGTTGGGTTATAGTAGACTAAACCATTAGTAGGGTCATATACAATTGCTGCAGAACTTGCTCCATCAACTACAGGGTTGAAATTCTCAATCACTGCAAACTGGTCTGCTGGCAGTGGGTCGCCATTTGGCGTACCTGTTAAAGCATTAAATCTGGCATTTTCAGGAATGAATGGACTAGCAGCGAGAACTATCTTATCTCCTTCACCTCTATTAAAGTCTGTTAGAGTGTCAACTCCATAACTACCATTTGAATTGTACCAGAAGAAGAAATCATCAGCTCCAGCGCCACCGGTTAAAATATCGTTATCCCTAGCTCCTGATATGAAGTCATCTCCAGCACCACCATCAAGAGTATCGTTACCTTTACCTCCATCGATAATATCATTGCCCTCATTACCCTCTAGGAAATCATTGCCCTGATTACCTCTGATATCATCATCTCCCGATCCACCTCGTGCTACATCGTCTCCGCGATCGCTAAAGATAATGTCTTCTCCTTCACCACCTTCTAAGGTATCATTATCTCTACCACCTCTCAGGCAATCATCTCCATCCCCTCCTTGTATAGAGTCATTTCCTCGGTTTCCTTGGATTGAGTCATTGCCAGTACCACCAACGCCAGTATCTTCACCTTCTCCTAATGCCACTACATCATTGCCACCGCCAGATGCTACTATATCATCACCAGCTAAAGCTGAAATTTGGTCTGCACCAGATGTCCCAACTCCACGATCGGGAAATGGTGTATATACTCGGACACGACCTCCATCGGCGATGCCAGTACTTACATCGGTTACTGGATCTGTTTCGGTACCTGGTGGAATTACTACTTGAGTCACTTGCTTACCTCGTTTTTTAGTATTTACTATTACTGATTTATGTTTGATTAGCTCAAAGAGCTAATTTTAGATTCTGTATAGATAACCGTTTTTGTCAACCTATATTTTCATTTCTAGGGACAATTTAGCCCTTGTGAATTAAGACATCACAAGCATAACCATTGTTCCCCATGACTACACCACTACCTAATGTTATAATTCATGTTTTATGAACTAGGCCAGGTTTTTTTCTGCTGCAACAGATACATTTTTTAGAAAGTTATAATTATGTACTGTTTGGTATATTTTTGCATCTTTAAGACTATATATGATTTTGTCTAAATATTACAGATATTTTTTGGCTCAATCTATATGAACCTCCAGAATTTTAACATAGTATGAGCTATTGTCAATTCCCCAATTTGTCGATTAATTTGAAATTCTATAAATAAATTCTGTAGTTACAAGTTAACTTTTGCTTTGAATAACTTCTACAGATTCAGTTTTTTTATATCATATTAAGATCTAAGATTAGCTTTACACAGAAAAAGGTTGAAAGTTCCTAGTCTTTAGGTAGGGGATGAAAATGACGGTGCGATATTTATCCGGCCGAAGTGATAGAATTAAAGTGTGAGTAAAGAAGTTCATCTGCATCTGGAACTGTCCTAGTATAGATAAATCCCGGCATTTAAGAAACAACGGTTGATACATTCAACGGCAGTATGACTATATCACTGCAAGCAATGGCAGGACAGGGAGTGTAAGATTTTGGTATAGTTATAGAAACTCCTGAAAGCTGCTAACAAAAAGTAAGCACAATCTATATGAGTTAATGTCAATACAAGTGAGTGTCTAGGGGCATTTTGACTAGTCCCACCCGGATAAATCTCTGGGTGATAGTTAAGAAAAAGCGAGCAATGTTTATTGATCCCATTGCGTAGCATCCGCTGAGAATCCTTGTCTGTTTAGAGCAGGGAGAAGTCGAAAATTGGACTTGGTATTATTTGCCAATTTATTTAAAGCTACTTGATAGTATTTGTGTTTTTGTACTATTAATATGATTGAATTATGAACTGATCAGGAACAAAATCTAATTATATTCGCCTTAAGCTTTTTTGAACTTAATAAATTCTCAAAGTACCGGTATCTAATTTCTAATTCAGTACCGGGATTAAAACAAAATGAGTCGGAAGCATCCAGACTAATAATTATTGTGCTATGATAATTTGTGTGAAATATGTACTGCGCTCATATTAATGGTGAAAGTCAGCTATCTTTAACTAAGCTTCTACTAAATTATGGGAAACAAAAGCGTTTAAAACTCATTCCAGAGTTAGTAACCATATAACTCTAGGGAGCCGAAAAGTTTATATCTATGAATTTGTTTACTGAGGATTGTGGCAACAAACTCTAAGCTAGAAGTAAAAGATATCAAGATTAAGTAACTAGGAATAGTTGTTCGAGAGTTCAGGTAATCCTTTATTTTTACCTAATCTTTACTTTGGGAAATATAACTTCTATAATAGTCCTGCCATAACCAACAAATATCTGTTATCTCAACGTTGCTTGAAGGCCCGCGCTCTCCTGACAAGGGAGTGTCTTATGGAAAAATAAATCAATGTTGCGGTTTTCTCAATAGTGTGCTATGGTAAATAAAATAAGGCTGGTTACCTAGTATTGTCTAGGGGATATGTCGAATTAGGGACTTACTGTTGATTGACCGTAAGACCGGAAAAAGCCTCGACCTTGGAGGCAGATAAGTTAAAATCAGAAAGCCCTAATCAGCCATGGTTAGGAATCCTGTGCTGTCGCCTAAGGGCAAAGTTGGCAGAATGTCAAAAAAGTAGATAATTATTATTATTGGAGAGGTGGCTGAGTGGTCGAAAGCGGCTCACTGCTAATGAGTTGTACGGGAGAACCCCGTACCGAGGGTTCGAATCCCTCCTTCTCCGTTATAAATATAGTTAAATTAAATAAATTAAAGACATAAAACATAAGAGAAAAAATATTTTTGTTCTTTTATTGTAATTTTTTCATTGCCTCTACAAACCTTTGGGAAATATAAGGCATTATCTTTTCATTTTGACTAAGGTTCTTGCCTTCTGTAAATACAACTAAAAGATATGGCTTAATATTTGGTAACTCAATATAAGCAAAATTATGACGCACTTGGTTGTCCGAGCTTCCTTTGCACCATACTTTAGTATCCTGAGGTAGACTATCGTCCAAAAATCCTATAGATTGTTCCTTACTTCTATCTCTTAATTTATCTTGGCTAGGATTTTTCTTTAACAAGTTCATCATTTTTTGTGAGGCGACAGGAGATACTGCAACCCCACCCACAATACTATGTAGCAAACGAGCTGTGCTATGAGTAGTAACTATATTTCGATTTTCCATCAATAGTCCTTGAAACATCCTTTCTCGACCATAAGGACCATCACACCATGTTTTTTGATTAATATTAATGAATTTTAACTCAGGCCACTTCAGAGATTGAAAATAACGATTGACAAAGTTACGTTGATATTTCCAGGTTTGAAAAGGTCCTGATGATATTTCAGGTCCACTGGTAGTTCCAGTTAAAACATCTACAACTAGACCAGTAGCATCGTTGCTAGAATAAACGATCATATCTCGAATTGCTCTTTCTAACTCTTTTGAGGTTTTGACCATTCCTTTCTCTAACCACTCATAGATAGCTATAAGATAGAATAAATGGACTATTCCAGCAGCATACATTCGTTCATCACCGTGATCGCTCCAACCACGCACTTGCTGTTGCCAAAACTCTGTAGAATTCTTAATATTTCCTGCCATTGGTAAATCGTAGACTAACCAAGTTATCGCAATTTGCTCATAAGTTAATTCCGAAAACTCTATCTTGATTGCCTCTATAATGTCTTTACCCAGAATATTTAACTGTTCATCTCGATCAAAAAAAGTCATATAGAAAAATTAGGTAAAATTTAGAAAAGAGAAAAATACTTATTTAATAATATATGGATTGAGTGAAAAATTCTCTGTTAATTATTCCATAGTTATTGAAAATTAAAGCTATCTTTAAATAATAGTGATTCTGATAACTAAGGTTGTAATTTATATCCATAAAATATTATAATAACTTCAGTAAATTATCCAAGCGAAATTTAGTGTTCGACCAGCAATTATCTAATGTTGTTGAGTATCAGTGCCAAGCTAATATCAATATCTATGATTCTTCTGAGTGCAATATTTTGGTAACTCAAGCAGCAATTGGGCGAAATTTACAAGTTATCCAGTTACAGGAAAAATTCGACAGTGCAATTTTGGTCAAGTTACAAGAAGATGACTATCAAGGGTGGTTAAGATATACAGACATTGATAAAATTCAGCCAACACAAACTCCTTTTCAGCCTCACATTTTTGGCGAGACTGAAATTAGAGAGAAATTACCAGAGGTGATTGCTTTTACCTATAAAGCGATGAACACTTCTAATTATTATCTTTGGGGAGGTACAGTAGGACCTAACTATGATTGTTCTGGCCTTATTCAAGCTGCTTTTGTTTCTGTTGGTATTTGGTTACCTAGAGATGCTTATCAACAGGAAGCTTTTTGTCAGAAGATTTCCTTAGACAAATATCAATTAAATAATCAACTCATAGTCGGAGACTTAGTGTTTTTTGGCACTGGTGAAAAGGCAGATCATGTAGGATTATACCTGGGAGAAGGACGTTATATTCATAGTTCTGGAAAAAGTCAGGGTCGTAATGGCATTGGCATTGATGTATTGTCTGAAGTGGGTGATGAAGTTAGTCAAAGATACTATCAACTATTTCGGAGTGCAGCAAGAGTAGTTAGGAGTTATGGAAATACTAAGTAGGTTAACGTTAAAAATGGTCGTTATCAGAAGGCAACAGGCAAAATGAAAAGGGTTTTAGGCAATTTGACTTTTCGTTAATACTTCGATTGTTGGCGTTGGTAAAGGGATTTCGCCTTGGATTTGGCGGGATTATTAGGAGAAAGTCAACGCCAAAATATTGCTCAAATTACCGACAATATTATCGGCTCTTTATATAAAAATATACATCATTTTATTGCCTATGCCAAATGGGCTGAAAATTCGATAAATGTTAGGGAAGCTTTGCATTAGCAAAGGTCGTTGAGAAATTATGAATCAACATGATCAAACCCGAATTAGAAATGGATGTGCTCTGATTATTGATGATTCTGGCCATCAAAAAAGTGGTAATTTTACTGGTGGAGTCGGCCGACAATATCTTGGAGAAATTAGTACTGCAGACAATGGAGTAGTAATAGTTACAACTCACCTATATGATGGAGTGGGCAGTCTACCTTTGGATTTGGAGTTATACCAAAAGTGATCATCAAATTCCAGATGCAAAACAAGATCAAGAATTTGTGAAAAAACCCGATTGAGCAATCAAGTTAGTCAAAAAAACTTTGTCCAGAAAATATCGACCAGGTATAGTTTTAGTGAATGGAGGTGATGGAAATAATTCGTCTTTTCTACAGGAGTTAGAACAACTGGAACTTAAATATATGATAGTCCTGCATAGTAATGGTAGGATACATATTTTTTAATTTCTCCCACACTCCTGATCTCCCCATCCCCCCATCCCCCCAAACTCCCGGTGCTTCCTTTACCATGACTATGCACCACCACCAAATATATAAGGGGGTTAGCGAAAAATCGTCAGGTAAGTGTTATATCAAATCCGGTAGCATCGGAGTAATTAAACCTGAATTTTCGGCCACCAATGGTACTGGGTTATAGCCTTGATTGCAAATTGCTGTGTTAAAAGAACTTGACAACGCTCAAACAGAATTTCTTCTAACTCTTCGAGGCTGGTAAATGAACGATTTGCGATCGGTTCATTAATTAGAGGCCATAACCTTTCTGCTGGTTGTAATTCAGGCGAGTAGGGTGGTAAATACTCTAAGTGCAAGCCCAAAGGAATCTTTAACTCAGAACTTGTATGCCATCCAGCTCTGTCAATGGTTAAGATAATGTGTTTGTCTTCTCCTAACTGAAATTCTCGTGCAAAGTCTTCTAAAACTCGGTTAAAAAGCTCTACATTAACTTTTGGTAAAATCCAGTAGTAAGTTTCACCATTATTTGGATTCACAAAGCCGTATAACCATAGCCATTGGTATTTCCAGTTAACATTGGCGATCGCATGACTACCCAACTGAGCCCAGACTCTTCTACATATAGGTTTTAACCCTAAGCGATGTTCATCCATTGCCCAGACTTCAACTGTGGCCTCTGGGTGTTTTTGCCCTACTTCTTGGACTTTCTGGTTGAGTTTTTTTTTCCACTGTTCTTGCTCTGTGATCTCCCCTTTGTCATGTGCTGGACGTGGTACTTTTAAACGCATTTCAAAGCTACGTAGATATTCCCACCCTCTTTGAGGATGAATAGGACGTTCCAGATGCTCGCTCATCCACTGAGCTACTTTGGGTCCATTCCTTGAAGAAGGAGACAGGAGACAGCTATACTGGAGACAGGAGGAAAATTACATGGGGATTCGCTCCCCCCAAGTAATGCGTGAACACGACCGTTGACGGTGGGGTATTAAACCCACAAAGAAAATGATAAACCTCCATCTACCGGTGGCTCTTGTAGTGCTTGCCATAGGAAAGCTTGGTCTATTTCTGAGAGTAAGGTCTCCGGCCCCTGATGTTGATGGCGACGATCTTTTAATCCATCAATACCTAATCGGTTATAGCGCCCTACAATTCTGTAAATTGAACCACGCCGATATCCAGTAACCTCAGCCACTTCTTCTACTTTGTGGCCTTTAGCTATCAACCAGAGGATTTGCCATCTAGTTCGTTCTATTGGGTCTTGAGTTTGTCGGTAGAGTTTTTCCAACTCTTCGATACTTTTGTGTGGTTCTAGCTTTAACAATCTCGGCATGGCGATCGCCCAACTCTTACTATTCATCCCTTAATTTATCAGGTTTAATTTTTTTATACCGATGCTACCGGATTTGATATGAAGGGTAAAACTTGCAGTAGGCTTTTCTGTCTTGGCGACAGGATTATGGATTGAGCTTTGGGGATAGGCATTCATTCATGGGGTTGACTGGGCTTATTGATTGGGCTTCCACAAATTCTAGTTTACTTCATAAATCACTTTTTTTTAGTGGTCACTTTTTGGGGCTGGCCTCTCCGATGCGATCGCACCTCTGAGTATTCTATCTCAGGAAGAGGGCATTGCTCCTACTGGTCACTTATTTCTGCCATCCTGCACTAGGATGCCTGAACGGAAATGGTCTACCACAGTCTACAACCACACCTTGTTTTTTTGGTAGTCCTGCATGGTAATGGTGAGGATATATATTTTTTAATTTTTCCCACACTCCCCATCCCCCCATCTCCCCAAATTCCCCTCCACCGGAGGGGTTAGGGGTGGGTCCCCATCTCCCCACACTTCTTTTTCCATTACTATGCACCACCACCGTTTTTTTTTTACCAACAAAGGTTTCGAGTTGATCAAGTTCTCCCACTTGGGGTAGTTCATCTGGGTCATAGGCATCAGGTAAGCGTTCCCCCGTGTGTTTAATCCAATTGATCATGGTTGGATGTGTAATCCCTGTCACCCTGGCAATTCCCCTAATACCCATACCGTTGACATACATTAGACTTGTCGCTTTATAAGGTAAAGTAAAGTTAATAGGGTGTTTGAGATGGGACAATGTTAGATCTGAATCGGGTGCTAAAAGAAGACCGCCTCAGTGCGGGCATTGACTGGACTAAACCGTAAGGCATTGGATGAATTATTACAAGCTTTTTGTGTCCAACTTGACTCGGAAGCGATACGGCGCTCCGCCACCCTCCGCGAACGCTCTTTTGCCAAAAAC
>NZ_RCBY01000014.1 GCF_003838195.1 Okeania hirsuta | reverse complement strand
CAACTCTCAACTAAATTTCCCTAAAATTGAAAATCCAGAAATTAGCATCATTATTGTTCTTTATAACCGAGCAGAAATAACTTTAAGCTGCTTATACTCCCTTCTGAGAAACTCCTTTAAATCTTTTGAACTAATATTAGTCGATAACAACTCCACTGATACCACCCGTCAACTGCTACAACAGATAAACGGGGCAAAAATTATCCTCAATCATCAAAATCTGCACTATCTCCTGGGATGTAACCAAGGCAGCAAAATTGCCCAAGGAAACTATCTCCTATTTTTAAATAATGATGCTCAAATTCTCGGCAATAGTATCCCCTCCGCTCTCGAAACCATAAAATCTTCAGATGATATTGGTGCAGTCGGTGGAAAACTAATCCTTCCCGATGGTACTCTCCAAGAAGCGGGAAGTATCATTTGGCAAGATGGTACTTGCTTAGGATATGGACGCGGAAACTCACCCACTGCACCAGAATATCAATTTAAACGTACTGTTGATTATTGTTCCGCAGCTTTTCTCTTAACTCGACGGGATTTATTTTTACAATTAGGAGGATTTGATGAAGATTATCAACCAGCTTATTTTGAGGAAACTGACTATTGTGTGCGACTGCAAAAATTAGGGAAAAAAATTATTTACGACCCCAATGTAAATATTCTCCATTATGAGTTTGCTAGTTCCAGTAATACAGGTTCCAGCAAACAGGCGATCGCTCTGATGGAAAAAAATCAAAAGATATTTCAACAAAAACACAAAGACTGGTTTTCGTCTCAATATTCTACTGAACTGAAGAATTTAATATTTGCTCGAACTCAAGCTAGAGAAAAACCAAAACACATATTATTTATTGATGATAGAATTCCTCATCCTTGGTTAGGTTCGGGTTATACCCGCAGTCATTCTATTCTCTGTAGTCTTGTTAAATTAGGCTATTTTGTCACCCTTTATCCAGGAGACCTCAGTCATCTCGAAGATTGGTCAACTATTTATTGTAATATTCCCCAAACTGTTGAAGTTATGCGGGGATATGGGTTAATTATGTTAGAAGATTTTTTAAAAGAACGCAAAGGATATTATGATTTAGTTTTGATTAGTCGTCCCCATAATATTAAACATTTAAACTCTATTTTAGCTAAAGAAAATATTCTCAAATCAGCCAAAATTATTTATGATGCTGAAGCAATATTTAGTATTCGAGACTATGAATATAAACGTTTAAATCAAATTACTTTTACTGAAATAGAACGTCAAACAGCCATTAAAGAAGAAATTAAGCTAGCTAAAAATAGCCATCATATTATTACTGTTTCCTCCCAAGAACAACAACAATTTCTTTCACAAGGTTATACTAATGTCAGTTTATTAGGTCATTCTCTATCAATTAATCCTACTCCTAAAACTTTTGCAGAAAGAGAAAATTTACTGTTTGTGGGTTCAATATATGAAAAAAAATCTCCTAATGCTGATTCTATTTTATGGCTAACTTCGGAAATATTTCCGATGATTCAAGAGCAACTTGGTTTAACAGTAGAATTGATAATTATTGGGAATAATACTGTAGAAGAAATTGAACAAAAAGTAAATAGTTTAAACAACCCATCAATCAAAGTATTAGGAAAAGTAGATGATTTAACACCATTTTATAATCAGGCCAGATTATTTGTAGCTCCCACTCGATATGCAGCAGGAATTCCTCATAAAGTACATGAAGCAGCAGCTTATGGTTTACCTATTGTGACTACATCTTTAATTGCTCAACAGTTAGGATGGAAAAATGAAACAGAATTATTAGTTGGTGATAATAATGTAGATTTTGCTCAACAATGTATCAAACTTTATCAAGATTCAGCTTTGTGGAATAAACTTAGAAAAAATGCCATGAAGCGAGTTGAAACTGAATGTTCTCCTCAAGTTTTTTCACAAAGATTGAGTTCTATTTTTAAATAAGCAATCAGCAGTCAGCACTAAATGTGTGCGTTTGCGGAGTATTCCGGTACGGAAAATCGTAGTAAAGATTCAGATCGCTGCCACAGAACAATCAATTGGGATACCAGTTGTGAGGTTGAAAAGTTTGGCGCAACAACTCTGGTTGCAAGTAGTGAAATTCGTCTGGCAAACCAGGTTCCTCCTGATTTTCACTTGGTAGGTTGTACATGGTGGGTAGAGTTTGCTTTGCTGAAAGTGGTGGTTCTGATTGAATTGATATATTCGTCATTTCAGTTATCAGTTATCAGTACCTACTGTAATAGGGAGGTTTGAAATTATGGTTTGGTTCGAGTGGGCGATCGCAAAGTATTGCGGAATATTATCTTTTTGTCTGACTAAAAAATAAAGGGTTTTTTTACTTAGGACTTACGCACTGACAATAGATATAGGGATTTGTGCGTTACGCTGTCGCTAACACACCCTACCAATAGCATTCATGCGTAAATCCTGAAACTACTAATAACGACACTATTTGCGCCCACATTTTTTCACACTTACAGCTTAACATAGGATTTTGACAAATATGAAAGTTGTGTGTAGGAAAAATTTTTGATACTGGAGGAGCGATCGCGATACCCTTTTTACAAGGCGTGAGCTACATCAACTATCCCCATAAATCCCTCTTAAAAAGGGGGACTTCCGGTTTCCCCCCTTGTCAAGGGGGGTTAGGGGGAATCTCCAGCAGTGTACCTAACCCTTACTGAGAAATGCTATATTATAACTGATAACTGAAATGGTGTTGCATAAAAAATCTTGATTTTATGGTGGAAGAAAATTAATTTTTTTCTAATAGTAATTCTGCCAATTCACAAAAACCTTCTGCTTCTTTTTGACTGGTAATATAAACTGGTTGATGATTCAATTTATCCGCATATTCTCGAATATTTGCGACTCCCACCGACAAAGGGAATTTACCTTCATCAAACAGAGTTTCATCATTAGGACTATCACCAACTGTAAGAATTTTTTCTGTTGTTAATTCCGGAAAATAGTCTGACAAAACTTGCAATAAACCCGTCGCCTTATCCTGTTCTAAAGGTTTAATATGACATTGCACAGTACTATAGGTAAAACCATAACCTTTGGAGTGACAAATCTTTGCCATTTTTGTCAGTTCAGATAAATTTAAGTCCTGAATATCAAAAGTAAAATCTGTGAGTCTAAACTGATTATCAACAGATTCTTCAATCCGAGGAAATAGACTTTTTAAGTATTGGAAAACTTCAGCTAAATGTTGTCTATGTAGATTAATATTTGGGATAGAAGTTAAAAATTTAGGTGCTTCGTTATGATTAGGATAAAAGAAACCTCCATTTTCAGCTATCGCTCCTACTACTGGCAGATAATTTTTAATAGCTTGCACCCAACCGGCAGAACGACCTGTAATTATTAATACCTGAATTTTTGCTGCTGCTAATTTTTCTAAACTAAGGAAAAGATTAGAAGTAAATTCACCATTTTTAGTTAATGTACCATCCATATCAGTAGCTATAAGTTGAATATTTTTAAGGCTTGTTTTTGCTACTGTTTCAGAGAGAGGAGTCAAAGGCATAATTAATATTTATGATCGATTATTTCAAAACTTTTGAGATTATATAGCGTTTCTCAAAGTAAGCATTCAGCTCTTAGCAGTCAGCTATCAGCAAATAATGAATAATTCCATATAAGCATGAAGAAACGTAATTTTACAGTAAGTTTTAATTCTATCCAAATTTCTCAATTGCTTTTACCTCCTCCTATCATCAATAGCTGTTAACGTAGTTCCTCCGCAGGAGGCTAGCTAATAGCTGACTGCTGAATGCTTACTTCTCAAGTTACTGAGATACAGTTTTTTCTTCTTTTCTATTCTGTACAGACCTTGCATGCAACGTCCCTACCTGATCCCTAAAAGAAACGAATGCGCGTACCTCACGCTTTTTGGGAATTGCTATATAATAATGTACTAAATAAAGAGTTATTCTCATTATGTTTGAAACAATTACAGCTACAAACCTAACTTTACATGATATTGAAACTAAATTCAATTTACAATTTTCTGAATATAAGCAATTTTTTCGAGAATGGCTTGATAATTTACCAATAATTAATGGTTGAGAAAGACAAGGGTTAGATAAACTAAAAGCTGGTTATCTCAACAATATTAAATATCAAATGTTAGAAAATACTACCATTTTGTTAGTATTAGTACCATTATTATATTTGGCAGATTTATATATTCCTCTCTTTCATATTGAGTATAAAAAATAAGTATAATTTGTGCTACAATAACTACAATTACTACTCTTGAATTATGGAATATCTAAAAAATAGAATATTAATAATCAACCTTCTATCCTAGATAACTAAACCCCTTCTTCCTTCTTACTTCTTCCTTCTTACTTCTGCTATAGAAGATGAGGATCAAATTGTTAGGAGAAGTATAGATATTTTGGTCTTAAAAGAATATTTTTGGGTAGTTGCTATTGAAGCTAAACTGTCACAATATTCTCTAGAAGTAGCATGGCCTCAACTATTATTTTATATGTTAACTAATCTGACTCCAAAAGTACCTACATTTGGATTATTGATAAATGGCAGTAATTTCAGATTTATTAAACTAATGAAGGGAGATAATTTACAATATTCTGTATCTCGACTTTTTGATATTCTTAATCCTGGAAACGATCTGCATCAAGTTTTTCAAATTTTAAAGCATTTATCTCAACTGACTGAAGGTTACAATCTGGAATAATCATCATCAACAAATAAATCAGCTATCAAAAGAGGTGAAAATGACAGAAATATTATTGCCAAATTCTTGTACTCTTAGACCTGCATCTGCCAAAGATATTTGGTCTATTCGTCAAGTAGTTTTAACTGCTAAACTTGACCCAACTCAATTAATTTGGCAACAATTTTGGGTAATTGAATGTGAAGAAAAATTAGTAGCTTGTGGGCAGTTGCGTAATTTTGAAGATGCAGAAGAGTTAGGTAGTTTAGTCGTTATCAAATCTTGGCAAAAATGTGGTTTAGGAACAATACTAACCAAACATCTGATTCAACAATCAACTAAACCTTTATATCTAGAATGTCTGGGGAAAAAATTAGAATCTTTTTACAGTCGTTTTGGTTTTGTACCTATTTCTTTAACCGAATTACCTCAATCTCTAAAGTTCAAATTTGGTATATCTCAATTAGCTAGAAAAATCTTCAAACTTCCCGTAATAATTATGCAGTATCAAGGAAACAAGTAATATCATGTCCGTTTAATTAGTGATAATAAAGTTCTTAGATGGTAGGTAGTAGGTAGTAGGTCATAGGTCGTAGATGTAAATTCAATATCTAACACTGTAAACGAAGCAGAAATTTGGGATATTCATTCAAGATCGCTTCAATAGAACATTTTTATTATACTTAATTATCTGGACATGGTATACATCAAAGATTGTTAAATTAATAATTCATCTAACGCTATTCTCAAAAGTTCCAAGAATTGGTGAAAGCAAAAGCAACTCTCTTGATTTATTTGGGGAAAATACAACATGATTTTCTTAAACAAAAACAAGTTACAGAAAGTGTAATTTTAGCAGCTGAGGTGCTTCTGGTGCTTCTGGAATTTTCACCAATGGATTATCATCTGGTATTAGCATAGATAGTGGTATTATTCTGACTACAGGTGCAGCTACCGATGCTAAAGGTCCTAATGATTCAGATAAGAAAACTACCGACAATGAATTGCCTGGAGATTTTGATTTGGATGGGTTGATTTTTGAAGACCAAAAAACCTTTGATGCAACTATTCTGGAATTTTTTCAAACTGAAGGAGGCGATGTTTTCTTCAATTATGTATTTGCCTCTGAAGAATTTGATATTTAAAATTTTATCCAATTGCTCTTAGAGCTGATTTATAAAGTAAATATTAAGAGGATAGATACTTTACATTTTAAGGGTTTGATACTATCTAAGCCCCAAGGGCATAACTTTTGAAAAACCCATGCTAGAAAGGGATTTCAGCTCAGTTTACAAATCAGTTCTTATAGTAATTAGGGCTTGCTGATTAAATCTAAAAGTATTTACAGATAAAGGTTTTAGCCTTTTTGGGGCCTTTAAAAAGTGCCTGGTTTTCAGCTCTTCACGCTCAAAAAGTTAGTATTTTAGGCTCATAGTTGGGCAGAAAAATCAAGGGACAAAACTTAGCTCCTATCTCCTCTAAATTCCCATTTCTCCCCTCCTGGGAGGGGTTAGGGGTGGGTTGTCTCCTGTCTCCTGTCTCCTGTCTCCTACCCCAGCAAAAAGACTTTTTTCAGCAAACCCTAATTATATTTTTATTAAAAATAAAATCACCTATTTATTAACTTTTAAATATTTTTCATCAATAATTAACCAGATAAAATAAAATCACCTAGCTTATGGTTTACCCCATAAATTTTGAAATGCCTATAGTCATTTTTTTTCATCACAAAAACTCTATTGATACCTTCCACTGTTTCCTACTCCCAATTTCTGTAAGAGTCCTCTTAAATCTAAAGCTGGATTTGTAAAGAATTATTACTAAGTTACTCTAGAAGAGAAAATAATTGTATTTTCTGGTATAAAGATGCCACTTAGGTTTTTGATTGACTACATATAATTAAGGAAAAGAAAAAATGCTTTACTCAACTTTACTCGCAGTTGGCCCTAATACTTTTAGTTGGAGTCCCAAAATTGCTTTAATTATGATTATTTGCAATATTGTAGCGATCGCCTTCGCTAAGTTTACAGTTAAATATCCTAGCGTTGGACCTGCAATGCCTGGATCTAACTTTTTCGGTGGTTTTGGTGTAGCTGGAGTTTTAGCAACTACTAGCTTTGGTCACATTTTAGGTGCAGGTGTAATTCTTGGTTTGGCAAATATAGGATCTCTGTAACATTTCCCTCAACTATAACTATTAGCAGAAAATTGTTAATTCAATTTTGATTTATTTATGGCAACTTCCCTAAAAGTTGCCTTATTTGTTTACATAACTATTGCGCAATAGCAATCAATCATCGGAACCAAACAACCAGCTTTTTTATCATTTTCTTTGTGGGTTTAATACCCCACCGTCAACGGGGGTGTTCACGCATTACTTGGGGGAGCGAATCCCCATGTAATTTTCCTCCTGTCTCCTGTCTCCTGTCTCCTGTCTCCTTCTTCAAGAGGCAAGAGATTTACCATTAAAGGGAGAAGATAGGTTTTTCCAGCTTATTAATGTATTTGACATATCAAAAGCTGAAAACTCAGACAACGCCTGATTTTCCTCCTTCCTTCTGTTGTAGACAACTAAACGCCTTCTTCCTTCTGCTATATATGCTATAACGCTGTAGTGGATTTGCAGTTATATCATGTCCGGATAATGAGCGATAGAACAAAAAAACTTTCTCCTTTTCCTCCTCTTTCTTCTTCCCTCCTGACTCCTGACTCAGTCCTCCTGACTCCAATGTATTTGACATATCAAAAGCTGAAAACTCAGACAACGCCTGATTTTTCCTCCTTCCTTCTGTTGTAGATAACTAAACGCCTTCTTCTTTCTGCTATATATGCTATAACGCTGTAGTGGATTTGCAGTTATATCATGTCCGGATAATGAGCGATAGAACAAAAAAACTTTCTCCTTTTCCTCCTCTTTCTTCTTCCCTCCTGACTCCTGACTCAGTCCTCCTGAGGACTCCGTCGTTTATTTATAAGTATTCAACCGGACATGATATTACAGCGATTTTTAAATGGATGAACCACATAGTCGCACACCAAAACCATTGTAGGGAGATTCCATAAAACCTCTCTACTGTGGTCTACTAATCATAAAAACTACTGTATAATCAAAAACCAGCATATTTTCAGTAGTTAAGGATTGACTAAATGAATGAAAAAGTCAGAAAAAAATCTTTATCTAGATGGAGCAATAGTAGTCAAAAACACAATATTTTTAGTGGTTTTCATCTGTTAATACTCTTAAGCATAAGTATAGTCATTAGCTGGAACTATTTACAACGAAAAGCTCATGCTTCAACTCCTGTTGAAAATCAAGAAGCTTCAACTAATGCTACAGACTTAATAGAAATTCAGTCTCCAATAAAATCAAAATCACCGATTACAAAAAAAATACTAAAAGAACTTTATATTCAGCAAAATGAAAATATTTATTTAGTCATAAAATTAAGCGATCGCCGTGTCTATATATATCAAGACGAGCAATTAAAAACCAGCTATCCCATTGCTATTGGTAGAGAAGGATGGGAGACTCCTTCAGGTACATATAAAGTCATGCAAAAAATTCCAAATCCATCCTGGAAACATCCTTTTACTGGAGAAATAATACCACCAGGTCCAGAAAATCCTTTAGGGGAAAGATGGATTGGTTTTTGGACAGATGGCACAAACTATATAGGTTTTCATGGAACACCCGACGAAGAAACAGTAGGACAAGCTGCTTCTCATGGTTGTGTTAGAATGTTAAATCAAGATGTACTAGCCCTATTTGAAAAAGTAGCAATTGGTACAACTGTCATCGTCGAACCTTAACAGAATATGAGCAGAGTTTATTGATAAATTAAGCTACTAATAATATTAGTTTCTGATAATATCTATATAATTAATTTTGAGGAGTGAAAAATGATCGAATCTACCACAAATAAATGCCTTAGTCCGATGCTAAAAATCAACAAGGGAGCATATAATTTAACAGCAATATTCTTAACTACAGCAATTATTATATTATCTGGTCAAAAGTTATCCATAGCTTCTGTTTATACGACTGAGACAACTAATAATAATCAGCAAACACAGAAGGAAGCTAATTTAGCATTTGATGATTTGACGCCAAAGTGGCAACCTCCCGTTCAAGACCTCCAAAAATATTTACTAACAGAAGGAGAATCAGTTAATTCATCATTTGGTGGCTTAATGCCAAACCTGAAACGTGCTGTTAAAGACTTTCAAAAATATTTGGGAATAGAAAGAATAGAAGTAGAAAAGTTAATCCAGGTGGTACTTCGCTTAGGGGAACGACGAGTATATGTGTATGAAGGAGAAGAGGAAATAGCTAGTTATCCTGTAGCAGTGGGTAAACCAGGTTGGGAAACACCAACAGGTAAATTTGAAGTTATTCAACTGGTGGAAAATCCGCAATGGCAAAACCCCTGGACGGGTGAGGTAATGCCAGCAGGGCCAAATACAGCTTTAGGATTGAGGTGGATTGGTTTTTGGACAGATGGAAAAGATACCATTGGGTTTCATGGTACTCCCACTGTAGAATCCATTGGATATGCTGCATCTCACGGTTGTGTGCGGATGCGGAATGAAGATGTGATTGCTTTATTTGAAAAAGTACAGGTGGGTACAACTGTAGTCGTGGAGCCATAGTTTACATAGGTAGATCGCCGAACTTGAGATAATGAATTAAAAGTCTGAGGGAATACTTGAGCAGATCTAGAGATTTGGAGCTTTAATATCCTGACTATATCCAGGTGAATCATAAAAATCAACAAACTGGTAACCACATTAGACACAAATGCAGTTTTGCTTATGTCTTCGATGGCCATTTTTACGGATATGTTTGCTAATATCAAATCCGGGGGAATTGGATATAAAAAAATTCTCCAATCGTCATAACTACTAAATCTTTGTGATTCTTTCTCCTGCTGACTCTTGACTCCTGACTCCTCCTGAGTTAACCAATCTATAACTGTTTAACCGGATTTGAGATAAGACACTCTGGACATTGCATGGAAAATTAAACTCCAACTTTATAGTACTTAGAGATTTTATCTAGACTTTAGGAAAAAATAGGTTAAAAATAAGGTCAAAACCTGATACCGCAAAATTTTTATATTAAATCAGTCGTTTTCTTGATCTATCTAGGTTTCAGCTATTTTAAGCCACTTAAGGTATTTTTCCTGCTAATACTGGGTTTAAAGCCATTTTCGGTGTGAAAAATCCAAAAGTACAGTTATCCGATCCATAGCTCTTGGTGCATTCAATTCATCTTTATATTTACCAACGTCAGCCAAAAAGATGTCAGGATTTTACGAAGCTAGTGTCTAGCTGCAAAAATTAGTAATATTATTTTTGAGTTGACTTCGTTTGAGTTTAGGCTTTTTTCATTCCTCTAATAAATAGATCAGGACTTACGCAACGACACCAATAATAGTGGTTGGATCAGAAAAATGAGCAAGTTATACACTATATGTAACGATACTGCGTAATTCCTGTAGATTAACTGATACAATTAGACACTAGATTATCATTTTCTTTGTGGGTTTAATACCCCACCGTCAACGGGGGTGTTCAAAATTACTTGGGGGAGCGAATCCCCATGTAATTTTCCTCCTGTCTCCTGTCTCCTGTCTCCTGTCTCCTTCTTCAAGGTAGATGACCATTATCCAGCGAAATTGAACTGTATTATCTGCTATTGGTTGGCAGTCACTATCGGGATCAAAAATTTCTTGATGGGTTTTGGTTTCGAGCTGTTTCACTATCGTTTTTTGTTCGTTCAAAATTTCCGCAAAACCTCTATATTTTAATTATAGCGTTGATTCTGATTCTTCAAACCATAGTTGAGCGATCAAGCTAAAATATTTAAGTTAATCACTATATATATAATATGTGGAAACCAGAATTGTTAGCTCCTGCTAAAAATCTCGAACGTCTAAAAGTTGCTGTTACCTATGGCGCGGATGCTGTTTATGTGGGAGGGCAAAAATACGGTTTACGGGCGCGAGCAGATAATTTTTCTGACTATGACTTAGAATACGGAGTAAATTTTGCCCACCAAAATAATGCTAAAGTTTATCTGACTCTGAACGCTTTTCTCCACGATGATGACTTTGAGGGATTAGCCGAATATTGTCAATTTCTGGAATCTATTGGTGTAGATGGTGTGATTGTTTCTGACTTGGGGGTTTTGCGAGTAGTGAAAAATAGTTCTAATCTTGACATTCATCTCTCGACTCAAGCATCTTGTCTTAATTCTTATGCAGGGCAAATGTGGAAAGAATTTGCTGTGAAGCGTTTAATTGTGGGGCGAGAAGTCAGTGTTGCAGAGGGTGGGTTGATTCGTAGACAAACTGGTATTGATGTGGAGATGTTTATTCACGGTGCTATGTGTATGGCTTTTTCTGGTAATTGTACAATCTCCAATTTTACTGCAGGTCGAGATTCTAATCGTGGTGGATGTATTCAGTCATGTCGTTTTCCCTATCAGTTGGAGGCAAAAACAGACGATCGCCCGGTTACTTTTATGTCTTCTAAAGATTTATGGGGTATTCATCAAGTAGGAGCGTTTTTTGAGCATCAAATCTGTTCTCTGAAAATAGAGGGGCGAATGAAATCATCGTTTTATGTAGCGATGACTTGTAGATCTTATCGTCAAGCGATCGATGCTTATGCAGAAGGGAGGTTGACTCCAGAGTTAGTGAATCAGATTAGTGGTGAATTAGAATCTGTGCCTCACCGTGACTATTCTTCTGCTTCATTGGAAATTCCTGCAGGAAATGATTCTGTATATAAGCAGTTGGAAAGTAGTAGGGGTACTCACGAATATCTTGGTATTGTGATGGAGACAACACCAGAAAATATAGTTTTGCAACTGGTTGAGTCTGTGGAAGTGGGTGATGAAATTGAGATTATTCCTATGTATGGAGAGATAGTGCGTTGGAGAGTTAGTCAGCTTATTTCTGTGGTAGGCGATCGCCTGGAGAAAATGCGTGCTGGTAATGTTGTTTGTATTCCTAGAACTGCAGCACCAGATATCTTGAATAACGTAACAAAATTAAATATAGTTAGAGTCCCACCAGTAAATTGATGATTTGACAAAATTATATAGCAGGCAGGGAACAGGGAACAGGGAACAGTGAGAAAAATATTTCCCTTTATTCGGATCGTCATCATATCATGTCCGCTTGAATACGGAGTTGCACATTTTTGTCTACACTTGAACTAGCAATACTTTGAAAGAGGTATAAATAACAATTAACATAAAAATCATGCCTAATTTTTTATAGACATTTTCTCCTTGTTCTGTTCTGGCCTTGCCCAAAAAGCCGATCAAATGATAGATTATATTAATATTTAATTAAGAAATATTAAGATAAATTCTATGTTCTCTAAAAATACTATACAAAAATCAAAAATTGTGGTATGTGGTGCAGGTGTTGGTGGCCTAACAACAGGAGCATTACTGGCCCATAGAGGCTATCAAGTCCACATATTCGACCAAGCGATCGTTCCTGGTGGTTGCGCTTCTACTTTTAAACGACGCGGTTTCACTTTTGATGTTGGTGCTACTCAAGTAGCAGGTTTAGAAACTGGTGGTATTCATCACCGGATTTTCTCTGAGTTGGAGATTGACATTCCGAAGGCCACCAACTGCGACCCTGCCTGTGCCGTATTTCTACCAGGAGAAACTCAACCTATTAATGTTTGGCGCGACCAAAAAAAATGGCAACAAGAGAGACTTTCTCAGTTTCCCGGTAGCGAACCATTTTGGCAACTAATGACAAAATTATTTAAGGCAAGTTGGAAGTTTCAAGGGCGAGACCCAGTTTTACCACCGCGCAATATCTGGGATATGTGGCAGTTAGCAAAAGCAGTACGCCTGGATACTTTGATTACAGTGCCATTTACTTTGATGACGGTAGCAGATGCGTTACGGTTGTATGGCTTAAATGATAATTTGCGGTTGAAAACATTTCTGGATTTACAACTGAAACTTTACTCTCAAGTAGGTACAGAGGAAACAGCTCTACTTTATGCTGCTACCGCTTTAGCTGTTTCCCAAGCTCCCCAAGGTTTGTATCATCTTGAGGAGCTTGGGAAACAGCTCTACTTTATGCTGCTACCGCTTTAGCTGTTTCCCAAGCTCCCCAAGGTTTGTATCATCTTGAGGGAAGTATGCAGGTGTTAAGCGATCGCCTGGTTACAGCTTTAGAAAGAGACGGAGGACAACTCTTGATGGGTCATACTGTGGAACAGATATATATAGATAAGGGTAAAGCTACTGGTGTCAGAGTCAAAAATCAAAAAACTGGAGAAACTTGGGTAGAAACTGCCGACCATATTGTGGCTAATGTCACCGTGCAAAACTTAGTAAAGTTAGTGAAAGATGAAAATCAGACCTCTCACCCAATACCCGGTTACAAACGCCGAGTGAATAAACTCCCCTCACCATCGGGTGCATTTGTGGTTTATTTGGGAGTCGATGAAAGTGCTATTCCACCAAACTGTCCGCCTCATTTGCAGTTTTTCTACAATTATGACGGTCCCATTGGAGAAAATAATTCTTTGTTTGTATCAGTGAGTCATCCGGGAGACGGTCGCGCTCCCACAGGTAAAGCAACAATTACAGCTTCAAGTTTTACCGATACTCAAATTTGGAGACATTGCAAAGATTATCAGGGGTTGAAGCAGCAATATGCAGAGGAGGCGATCGCTCGTTTGAGTGAATATTTTTATTTAAAACCAGAAACAATAGTTCATCAAGAAGCGGCTACACCTCGTACTTTTGTTAAATTTACGGCACGAGATGAAGGTGTTGTCGGTGGTGTCGGTCAGCGTCTTTCAACTTTCGGACCTTTTGGATTTGCCAATCGTACTCCCATTCAGGATTTATGGTTGGTAGGAGATTCAACTCATCCAGGAGAGGGTACGGCAGGAGTGTCTTATTCAGCGTTGACTGTGGTGCGACAGATTGAAACTGAGAGTAATATTATGTCTGGTTGAATACTTATACAAGGAAGGCAGAGGGCAGAAGTCTGAAGGGAAAGAAAAGTTCAAATAGTACTGAAGAAATACTGAAATTATCTTTACTTTTGTTCCTTCTTTCTTTCTTCCCTGCTGAGTTCTGACTCCTGAGTTCTGACTCCTCGCTAAGTTATTTACTATTTAAAAAAGTGTCTTTAATTGAAGAAATAACAGTTCAAAATATCGACCACTTAGGAATAGTAGCAGGACTAATTGATGAGATAGGAATTGTGGAAATAATTAGGGTTTGCTGAAAAAGTCTTATGGGTGAGGGTAGGAGTCAGGAGACAGGAGACAGGAGACAGGAGAAATGGGAATTATAGAGGAGTTAGTAGGAAGAATAGTCCCTTGATTTTTCTGCGCAACTATGCGCCTAAAATACTAATTTTTTGAACCATTACGACCTAAAAGCTTGGACTTTTTTTAACTAAAAAAGGCTAAAACCTTTATATATCAATGCTTTTATATTTAATCAGCAAACCCTAATTAACAAAAATTAGGAGTAGATAATCGAGAAAAAAAGACAGCATTAAAGCTAGTAAAATAGTTAGAAAAAACTGGATTTGATACAGTTACTCAGGCTCAAAATTATAGCGCTGTGCGCAGGCAACAGGCAACAGGCAACAGCTCATCTGGGGGAATAAAAAACCGATAATATAAGACTTTTAGCTATTGGACAGTTCTTGTAATTTGTAAATATGTCAGCGCACATTGCTATACTTGAAATCCATCAACAAAAAACTGAAATTATGGGCTGAAATTCCGGTCGCGATTCATGTATCTTTTTGTCTTACATTATGAAGTACGAGATATGGGTTTCAAGATAATTGAGAAGAACATTTTTATTATGTCTAAGAGCACATCTCACTTTTGATCTTCGTAGGTTGGGTTGACGTTAGGAAACCCAACAATTGCAACGTTAATAACATCTATTTGTTGGGTTTATCCTACGGATAAGCTCCGAAGAGCGTGCCTCAAACCAACCTACGACATTAATATTTTTGCAAATAAATATGAGATGCACCCTACGTCTAATTAATGAGACTTGATATCAGGAGTTAGTTTAATTCCAAACTATTAATAAAGTACACAAATAGCTTGCTTTAATTTTTTTTGTCAAATCATCAATCTTTTATAAATTTTTTCTTATCCTATATTCCTATATACAGCATCTTTCATATCAGTGAGGTACATATGTTGCGGGCAAGATACGCGCACTACAAAGATCATTAATATTTGTACCTTATATATCTGCAATCTGCTATATATATTTTATAAATCTCCAAAAAATGGTAATAGTTAATAATTTTAAATAAATAACTTGTTTTTCCGAAAAACTAATAAATTATTGCTTATTCCATCTGAAAATGATAACTGGTATGACTGCCATTTGGATATAAAAAAGTACAGACCACAGCAACTTTTGGATTATAATTATCAATCAAATTTCCTAAACCAGCTTGTTGCCAATCACTAATCATTGTTCCTATTTGACTCATCGGTTTAAACTTAACTTGCCAGTCTGCTAAAACCGTACTATTTTCTTCTAACTGTCTAAAAATTATTACCGTGCCTTTTTCGGAAAGTAGGTGATATCCTTGATGGGCGATCACTGCTATTTTTTCAGCATTTGCTTCTATTATTGCTAATTGTTGTTCTTTCGATTCTAGGACATTTTCCATTCTTTTTATCCTTTTTTTATCATTTAACTTTTCTAATTTATCATCTTTTTAATTTATGTTCAATATAAATCTCCAAAAATCAAAAATAAAATCAATTATTATCCATAAATTATCAATTATTCCTCCCTGTTCCCTATTCCCTTTTCCCTATTCCCTAAATCAAAAATAAAATCAATTATTATCCATAAATTATCAATTACTCCCCTCCTGGGAGGGGGAGGGGCGAGGGGTGGGTTCCCTGTTCCCTGTTCCCTATTCCCTAAATCAAAAATAAAATCAATTATTATCCATAAATTATCAATTACTCCCCTCCTGGGAGGGGGAGGGGCGAGGGGTGGGTTCCCTGTTCCCTGTTCCCTGTTCCCTGTTGCCTATTTTCTGGATATGTTCAACATTAATTCTTGAGCTACGGCTTTAACTACATTAATACTTACAGAATTACCCAGTTGATAATAAGCCTTATTATCATTGTGGTGCAAAATAAAATCATCAGGAAAACCTTGTAATCTTGCTGCTTCCCTAGGAGTAATTTTCCTAACTCTATTTTGATGATAAATACCTAATCTATTGGCATCACTTGCCACTAAAGTTACAGCAATTTTATCTGGGTCTAAAAACTTGTAGACTTCAAAAGAAAAGTTTCCTGATACTGGTTTATATTTTGACTCAACTATTTGCAGATAATTTTTACTAACTAAAGAATTGAGCAATTTTTCTAACTGAGGATTAGTAAAAAAACTAGCTATTTGCTCCTTGCTCAACAATTTACCATCTTGATGTTTACCAAATTGACTATTTCTCCGTTTCAAAATCAAACAGTTCATTAATTCTATTTCCTCAGCACTGCATTCTCCTCTCAATCCCAACTCCCAAGAATGAATAGAATTTCCACCGCGATAATCAATTAATCTCATGCCATATAATTTACTTAAATCTCCATTTAATCTCTGTTTTAATGCTGCCACAAATTTTTCCGAAAAATATAATTTTTCATCTGGATTATCTTCCAAAATATCTGCCACAGTTATAGATTTTTTCAGAGGATAAAATAAAGACAATTGTTGTGGGTGATAAGAATGAGAATCTTTCTGACCTTGGTCAGAAATTAAATTAAATTTTGGCCTACTATCTAAAACTCCCAAGATATAAACTCGGAGACGATTTTGGGGTAAATTAAAATTCGCGCTATTCAATAAAAATATGTCAAAACTGTAGCCTCTGCTTTGAATTTCATATTTAATAGTTTCAATTGTTCTACCTTGATCATTAGTCAGCAAACCACGAACATTTTCAAATATAAAAGCTTGGGGTTTATATGTATCTATTAATCTGGTAATCTCAAAAAAAAGCGTACCTCTAGTATCCCCAAATCCGGCTTTTTTTTCCAGCAGAAGAAAAAGATTGACAAGGAAATCCTGCTAATAATATCTCATGGGGTGGTAACTTTTCAATTTGGCGGATATCTCCTAAAGGAAATTCAGCAAAATTTTTTTCATAAACTAAACCAGTGTCAGAATTTATTTCACTACTTAATACACATTCAGTTTCAATGTTTAAATATTTGGCAGCTTGTTCAAAACCTAATCTCATTCCACCAATGCCAGCAAATAGATCGATAAAGCGAATTTTTGTCATTTTATATTTGTTATAAATAGTATATAAATTGTCCAGTTTTTTTCAACCATTATTGTTTTCTAAGTAATCTCTCAAAAAATCACAAAGAATTGACAACTCATTTTTAGAAAATGCCACAGTGCAATGGCTATGCAAACAAATTGTTTGTAATGCTGACTGTCTTTCAAAGTTTCCTGCTCCATCTATAACATAAGCAATTTTGTGACCTGCTGTTTCAACTTGTTCATAACGAGCTTTTGCTTCTCCTCCTTTACGTTCAATAACACTATTAGTAGTTACTTGAAAGCTTACTTCTATAGCTACATATTTCTGGTTTTTTGTGACTATAATATCAAATGAAGTTAAACGTCCTGTAGTTTCGTCAGTATGAGTTACATTAGCTAAGGTAGCATCAGATTTTACTTCAATTCCAATGATTCCAATTTCATCTTTTATATACTGAGCAACAAACTTTTGTGCTAGATGACCTAAAGCATTAGATTTTGCACCTCCTGTAATACGACTAACCCAAATATATCGCTGCTTAATAAAACTATCTAATTTACTGGATTTACCAAAATAATCACCAATTTCACATCTTGCTAAAATTTAAGCAATTTCTTGATTAGCATTCTTATAGGAATTTCCAAATAAAAGAAGTGCAATAGCATCTTTTTGTCTTTCATCTAAAGAATATTTTACAAAAAGATATTTTCCATTAATTTTAAGAGTTTGATTACTTAAAGTTTTTGTAGGTAAGGCTTGAAACTTATAAATTCACTGACTACTTTTCCAGTAATATTTCATTTCTTCATTAGGAAACAAACTTTTAAATTCTTTACTTATACGTTTGAGCATTTCTCCCCCAAAGTCAGCCAGAATAACCAAATGCTTAACAAATAAGTTTCCTGACAAAGCTGAAGAGTTTACTATTGTAAATAAGTCCTCTAATTCTAATACATCAATGCTTAAGATATTAATAAATTGCTCTTGTGTTTTTAACAATAATGGAATTATACTTAACTCTGCTTCCATTTCAGCTAATTCTGTCGGCCAAAATTTTGATGCTGCTTTTTCTAATTCCAGAAACGTTTTTCTATAATCTTCTTTGGGGTTATTCATTATATTTTTTCATTAGTTATAAAAAAAATTGTTAAAAATATCAATAATCAGGACTTACGCAAAGGCACTATGTATAGAGTTTAACTACTGTTGGACAATAGTTTTAAGAGCTATATATAGTTTATCTATAGTTTATCTGCGTAAGTCCTAAATAATTATACAAGAAAAAGTGATTTTACACAATTTAAGGCATCTAGATGACTTGATTAACTAATTGTTTTATAGTACATTAAATTAGTACTAAATTCCTTCTTTCCTCTTCCTTCTTCCCTCTTCCTTCTTATGTTAGAAAGTATTATTTGGATATTATTAATAGGCTTTTTTGTCGGACAAATAGCCTCAAGATTAAAAGCACCGCCACTGGTGGGAATGGTGTTAGTCGGAATATTATTAGGTCCTCAAATTAGCAATACCATCGACTCTAGTATTTTGCAAGCTGCTGACTCCCTACGCACGATCGCCGTTATGGTAATTTTGATGAAAGCAGGGTTAGGGTTAGACCGAGAAAAATTAGCACAACAGGGAAGTGTTGCGATACGGTTAGGTTTTCTCCCTGCAACCTGTGAAGCTATTGTTATTGCTCTAGTAGCAATGTTATTACTTCAGTTTGACTTTGCCACTGGGTTGTTATTAGGTTGCATCATCGGTGCTGAGTCTCCAGCAGTTATCGTTCCCGGAATGTTGCGCCTCAAAAGTTTGGGTTGGGGTGTAGCTAAAGGTATTCCTGATGCAATTTTGACAGGTAGTGCTTTGTCAGATGTTTTGCTGTTGTTGATTTTTAGCCTTTTGCTGGCATTTTTATCCCAAGGAGCAACTACTGTAACTTTACCTGGTGGTATCACTCTCAGCGCATTACAACTATTACCATTTCAAGTAATTTTACAAATTATTCTCGGAGTTATCGCCGGTTTGCTGACGGCGCGAATATTAGTATTGCTGTTAGTCAAACAAAATTGGACTCAAAATGCCACCCAGGATACTTTAGTGGCAGCAGGTCTAGCTCTATTGTTAGTCGTCTTAGCAGAAAAATTTCCCATATTTTCTGGTTATTTGGCAGTTATGGCAACAGGATTTTTTGTCATCGAATTTGATGCACCTCTGGCGCGACGGTTGCGAAATAGTTTTGATACTTTGTGGGTGGTGGCGCAAATAATTTTGTTTGTGTTACTCGGTGCTAGTATCCCGTTGCAAATATTGGAAAATGTCTTGTTGGTAGGGTTGTTAATTTTAGCAGTCGGTACTTTAGTCGGGCGAATGCTAGGTTGGTATCTCTCCACTTTAGGTAGTAATTGGAATTGGCGAGAACGTTTATTTTTACTCCCCGGAAATTCTGCTAAAGCAACGGTACAAGCTGCCATTGGAGCTATTCCTCTAGCAGCAGGTATTGAGGGAGGAGAAACAATTTTGGCTATCGCTGCCCTATCAATATTAGTCACAGCACCTCTAGGAGCTTGGGCAATACCTACCTTTGCACCCAAACTACTACGCAAGGGAGAAGTCGATCCAACCAAGGTAGCGATCGCTCGTCGTATTGTTTTATTAGCTGCCGTTGATACTTCACCCCTTGCTGTGGATGTGTTGTTAAAAGTTGCCGAGTTAGCGAGACGTTGTGATGGGGAAGTTGTGGTGTTGCACGTTATTCAGTCTGAGGATGGGGAAAGTATTGAGCAACTGCAACTGCAAACAAAGCAACTTTTGGCAGATATTCGGTATCGGTTTATAACTGTTGCGGGAGTGGTATCAGAGGAAATAGTTTCTGTTGCACAACAGTATGGAGTAGCAGAAATAGTTCTGGGGAAAAGAGGGGATCGTTTATGGGAGAATGTGTTAGTTGGGTCGGTTTCTCAAGCTGTTTTGGAAAAGAGTTTAATTCCTGTGGTGGTAGTTGAAAAGGTGTAGTTATACTGATATGGGCAGGCAACAGCACTTTGTAGCTTGGGTTTATCGGTTAACCTAACAACCTCCAAGTATCTGTAGGGTTGCGCTGTTGCCAACTCTTTGCTCGCCCTACGATATTTGCGTTCTGCTTGCAGCAGAGCTAGTGCTATCGCACTTAGAGCATCCCTAACCCAACCTACAAGATATGCGATCACACTAGGATTTATAGTTATGCCTGATCACGAATCACAACGAGAGAACTGTAGAAGAATAAACTATCATTGGTTTCAGGATATGTATGCTTCCCACTCAAATAATCATAGGTAACAATGATTTCTTGCTCACCATCATCAGCCTTGTATTGCTTGGTTTTATGTAAACCTGAATTATCGGAGTAGTAATTCTTATAACTACTCGGTTCACTAGTTGAGGCATAAAGAGAATTCTTCCCCATCCAAGGAACATCAAACAAACAGGAGAAAGTTTTCTTCCAAACAGGAGAAAGTTTTCTTCAGTTTCTGATTCTTGGGGTCTTTTAATTTGAAGGTAGTAATGCATAGTAATGATTTAAGTGAGTAAACTAGCATTATAGTGATCAACAAAATACCAAATTGCACCAATATGATTGTCGAGAGATTTTGAGAATGATCAAGTTTTACGTACTCAGCGGGAAACTCTTTGACGTCAAGTATGATTGAATCGTTCAATATAATTTGTATAACTAGTTTCTTGGCCAACCGCACGGTGAAGCTTACTGGGTAATACTTGTGAGTAAGCTTCCCCAAAGTGGAAGAGTGTTTGTCACAAGTGGAGCAGGAAGATTTGGAGGAGATACGAGATGATGTGTTGTTGAATTTAAATTTGCTGGAACGAAAGGATGAAGATATCTATCAGTTACACCCTCTTATTAGAAAGTTTATGGTGGGTAAGTTGCAGCAGTTTGACTCTGTGGAGGAATGGAAACGTAGTTTTTGTCGGGTGGTGGCGGAGGCGGCGAGGGAAATTCCTGATGACATTACACTGGAGCAAGTTAAGGAAGTTGAGGTTAATATTCCCCATATTACAGAAGTGGCAGCAAACTTGACTGAGTATTTGAGTTATGATGATTTGATTACTCCTTTTATTAGGCTAGGTTCTTTCTATGAAGGTCAAGGATTTTATTTACAGGCACAACCTTGGTTAGAGAAGGGTAAAGAAATAGCAGAAAATCATCCAAAACGCGCCACCTATCTCAATAACCTGGCTTTATTATATAGTTCTCAAGGGAAATACAAACCAGCGGAACCTTTGTTTCAAAAAGCCATCGAAATCACCAAAATCGCTCTACCAGAAAATCATCCAGATATTGTCATTCACCTCAACAACCTGGCTTTATTATATAGTTCTCAAGGGGAATATGAAGCAGCGGAACCTTTGTTCCAACAAGCAATAAAAATCACCAAGATCGCCCTGCCAGAAAATGATCTAAAACACGCTACCTACCTCAATAACCTGGCTTTATTACATAGTTCTCAAGGGAAATACGAAGCAGCGGAACCTTTGTTTGAACAAGCATTGGATATGTTTGAAGAAACATTAGGTGAGGAACATCCTAATACTAAAATTGTGCGAGAAAATTTTGAAGTTTGTCGGCAACAACAACAGAGCTAGACACGGATTTTGCCACGGATGCACGGATGATGTCAAATGATTAATCCGTTTATCCGTGCCCGAATCTGTGTCTAGCTTTTCTTTTCCTCAATTAAGCAACTCCATAATCAGTATATTCCCGCATTTCAGGAGCTTGAAATCCCAGAACAATATCTTCTTTTGGTACTCCTCGCTCCACAAGTTTTTGAGCAATTCTCATTTCAGTCATATTTTGCTCTATCCAAATCTTTTCTCCTTTTATATCCAAATGTAAAACACAACCATAAGCTCGCCGATAACCATCCCATCCTACATTCATAACCATATAATGGTCTTGTTTTGTATCAAAAACCGTGTAACAATCTATTTGACCATTTGCTATGGGGATGGCAGCATAAACTGTTAATAAAGACTGAATAATATTGCGATAAGATTCTAAGGTATCCATTGTACAATTACCTCCTGTATTGGGTCATAAATAATTAGTTTTATTTCATACCTTTCTAAGGATATTTGTGCAAATTCCCGCCTAAAAAAAGTGTCATAAGCAACCACAGGTATTGCTAAATATAAAATTCGTGTTGGGTCACTAATTTCTAAAGCTAACCGATAATTCAAGAACTGTCCTAAAGCATTATGGTAATCTGTCAATGGCGAATCACTCAAAAAAGTTTTAATCTCAACTGCAATTTTTTCTTCACCACGCTCTGCTGCTAATAGTTGCTCTGCACCTAAATCAATTTCAAATTTAGTTCCGCCTACTTCGAGTAGTAGGGGATCGTCGGTGATCTGCCATTCCTCCTTTTCCAAAGCAATTCTAACCACAGCATGAAATTTATCCTTAGCGCCCATTTTTACCCTTCTCTAATTTACTTATTAGACTTGTCGCTTTATAACTATAAAAAACTGCTAAACCCTTATCATGTAAGGATTTTAGCAATTTCCAGTGCAAAACGTATGGAATTACTACTGTGTCTTAATTTGAGCGATTTTTTCTATCTATTTAGCGACAACTCTATTATAAATAGTCATAATCATCATCTTCAGGATTATCCCAAATTTTCTGAAAAGCTGCTTCAGACAGTTGAGTAATAGAATTAGTAAAATTTTGCTGTTGTTGTCGCTGAGACAAAAAATCCACAAAATCTACTATTTAGGAAACTTTATCTGGAGGCAAACTCCGGATTTTGGCAATTAGTTTTTTTTCCGACTCGGTGTAAATGTTTGTGTTTGTCATTAATTTATATCAATATTATGTGTCTTATCCTCAAATTATGCTATATAACATAGAATATATATGAGCGCACCTTTCCCATTATCTAAATAATAGCAAAAATTGATTTAAAATTAACCCTTTACTCAAATTTTTTTGTAGGAAATATTAATGGGAGCAATCGCGTAGCGGTGCGTAGCACTATCGGCTGCCCACTATGTTAAAATAAACAACATTAAATTATCAATAAAGGAGGTAAAAATTGAATCGGGAAATACACGAATCACAACAAAATTTATCAGAATAAATTTATGCAATTACCAACTAAGTAGGCAGGCAAAAAAAGTTGTAAAATAGCCTAGTCGAGTAGATGGAGGAAAATTTATAGTGTGCCAGCCCCTTTAAGAGTACATTTGAGTGAAGCTGAAGACAAAGAACTGCTGGAATTCCAGAAAATTGAGGGAATCCCCTCAAGAGTGAGAGAAACAGCGGAAATAGTTCGACTCAATCATCATGGATGGTCTGTAGCAGCGATCGCTGCTATATAAAAATAAGTCACCTCACACCGTGAGAAACAGTCTTCACCGTTGGTCAAGCCAAGGTTTTGAGGGACTGTGGGAAAAGATAGGTAGAGGAAGAAAAGCCAAGTGGGTTGAAGAAGATATAAAACATATAGAGATTTGTTTGGAAAAAGATGAACGAACCTATAATGCGGCTCAATTATCCCGAAAACTATCTCAAGAGCGAGGAGTGACTCTCAGTAGCGATCGCTACTGAAAAGTCCTCAAAAAAAGGGGTGGCGTTGGAAAAGGACAAGATATCAACAACCTTCCCCCCCCAGATGCTCAACAAAAACAAGCCAAAAAAGCTGACGCACGAATGGTTATTGTGGTCTCACAGTGCAGGAGAGATTTGCCTAAAATTCCGTAAAGGAATCCGGTTTTTGTATTTGGAGTCCCGTCAGTTACAGTTATGCTCGTTGTGGACAGCAAAAACTCCTCAAACAGACAAAAAAACGGGGGGAAAGGTTAAATATTCTAGGTCTTTATGCCATCGGAGTTAGTTTTGATGATGGACTAAAGTTAGGTTCTTTTAAAGGAGAATCTTACCTTAAGCTAATGGACTGGCAAGCTCAACAAGCCTCTCAAGGTTTTGAGCAGACGGGACAAATCACAGTAATAGTTCAAGATAACCATTCTATACACCTGAGCAAAAAAATCAGAGAACGTTGGAGTTATTGCCATGCCCCAAGGATTATTTTTCTTCCAACTGCCCAAATATTCCTCACAAATGAATCTGATTGAAGCACAGTGGCATCAACTTAAAACACATGAACTAGCTGGTCGGATTTTTGAAGATGAATATGATTTGGCGATGGCTGTTATAGAGGGTGTAGAAGCTCGCGCTCAACAAGACCAACATACCACAGAACGTTTTCTATTTAATTCTGCCTAGCTACTTACTACTAACTCCTTAGACACTTTTCTCCAACAACCCAATATCGAAACTTCTCCTGCTTGGGAATTCATCCATGGACAATCCAAACAAAAACCGATGCCAACTCTGTTTCATTCCCGCCTCTAACTAAACCTCGTCAACACCATTAATAATAAAACCCAAGCTTATGAAGCCATTCAAGAACTCAGGTGCATCATTCCTCCCTTATCTCCTGTGCCAGATATTGTGGTTGTAAAAAGCGATCGCCTTGGTGATGAAGACGGTCCACTGCAAGGTTCACCGGACTGGATAATTGAAATTCGTTCCCCAGACCAAAGCACATTAGACCTACAGAACAAAATTCTTCACTGTTTGGGTAACGGAACTCAGCTTGCTTGGTTAATTGATATTCAGCGACAGCGAATCTGGGTTTGGGAAAACCAAGAACTACCATTGGTCTTTACTGGAACTGAGATACTCCCCACTCTTGACAATATCTCAGATTTGACAGTGGAAAAAGTAATCGCTATGACCCAACAACGATCAAGCTAGGTTAACCTTAAGGAAACACAACAGTAAAATGAAAAAAATTATTTTCTAAAGCTCAAAAAAAATTTCCCTGGTTGATGGGATTGTATAAGGAAAAAACTGATGATAGTATGTAATTATTGGGATGCTTTCGCCCTTACGCATGACTTGTTATTCAATAAAGAAACACAACCAAGAAAGCGATCAGACTCTTGAGCAAACATAAAACAACTAAAAAGCGATCGCCAACTCATTGTGAACGCCTACAAAAAAATCCCTGGTTGATGGGATTGTATAAGGAAAAAACCTATGATAGTATGTAATTATTGGGATGTTTTCGCCCTTACGTATGATTTTTTATTCAACTAAAAATCAAGAGAAACTAGAGACCCTTCAACAAGAACAAAAACAACAGAAAAAGGAAGTCAAATACAATCTATAATCAAAATAGTCCAAATCTTATAGATTGAAAATGCTACCAGTTGACCAAGCAGAGTCAATCATTTTAAACCTAGTACAACCCTTAAATACCCAGAGGGATGTAGAAACAGTAGACCTCTTAACCGCATCGGGGCGCATATTAGCCACCCCAGTCACCAGTAAGGTTGATTTTCCCCACTGGGATAATTCAGCAATGGACGGCTATGCAGTAAAATTTACAGATGTCAAAAACTCGAGTCCCGAAAATCCAATAGCCTTGGAAATTATAGAAGAAATTCCAGCCGGGTATCAACCCCAGCAGCAAATTCAACCAGGACAAACAGCTCGTATTTTTACAGGTGCTTGTATGCCCAAAGGATCAGATACAGTAGTCATGCAAGAAGTGACTCAAAGACAAGGCAACAAAGTACTTATCCAAAAAACTCCAAGACCCCAAGAATTTGTACGATATCGTGGTTCATTTTATACCGCTGGTACTCCCTTACTCCAGCCTGGAATTATCTTAGGTGCTTCAGAAATAGCAGTATTAGCAGCACTTCAATGTCCGGAAATAACAGTGTATCGCCCACCTAAAGTCGGAATATTATCCACAGGCAATGAATTAGTCACACCAGACCAACCCCTACAACCAGGTCAGTTAGTAGACTCAAATCAATATGCCTTAGCAGTAGCTGTAGCACAGACAGGAGCAGAAGTAATACGACTTGGTATAGTGCCAGATGAACCAGAAATATTGAAAAAAACCATAGCTGAAGCAATAACAAGTACAGATTTTTTACTTTCCACCGGAGGAGTATCAGTAGGAGACTATGATTATGTAGAAGATATTCTCACCGAGTTAGGAGCAGAAATTCAGATTCATTCTGTAGCAGTTAAACCAGGAAAACCATTAACTGTTGCTAAATTTGCTGATACTCAATGTGTATATTTCGGTTTACCAGGAAACCCCGTTTCAGCATTAGTCAGTTTTTGGCGGTTTGTACAACCAGCGCTGAAAAAATTGGCAGGAGTCCAGGAAGCAGCATGGGGACCAGAATTTGTCACAGCGCGATCGCTTCAAGATTTACATTCCAACGGTAAAAGAGAAACTTATCTATGGGGTCAGCTAAAATTAGGAATAAATGGCCATGAATTTCAACTTGCCCAAGGCAGTCACAGCTCTGGAAATTTAATTAATTTAGCGGGTAGTACAGGTTTAGCAGTTATACCATTGAATGAAACTTCGATCGCGGTAGGCGAGTCAGTACAAGTGTTAAAAATAAGTTGATAGTCATCAACATCAGGAAAATTAAAAGGTAATTATGGAACAATTAACAATCAGTCAACAAGAGCAAACACGAATTTTAATTGTGGATGATGACCCAATGATGAACTTGGGTTAGAGCAAGTTTTGGGTAATTATGCCAATATTGAAATAGTAGGTTTAGCAGACAATGGTAAGTTGGGTGTAGCAGTGGCGGTCGAAAAGAAACCAGATTGAGTGGTTATGGATATTGCCATGTCAGAGCTTGATGGTATAGCAGCTACTCAGCAAATTAAGGAAAAACTCCCAGATACACGAGTGGTTGTACTCACATCTGACGATAGTCAGCAAGAAGTTATGGGTGCATTATCCAGTGGAGCAGATGCTTATTGTGTAAAGGGGGCAAGTGTAGAAAGGTTGATATCTGCTATTACTGCTGCTATAGATGGTGCTACTTATCTCGATCCACAAGTGGGGAGAATGGTTATTCAAAATTTGCAACCAATATTGCCATCGCTTCCAGAAAATTCAGCTAATTTGTCATCTAGAGAATTAGATGTTTTAAAATTGTTGGTAGAGGGTAAGACTAATACTGAAATTGCTAAAGACCTTTTTTTGAGTCCGAATACGATTAAAACTCATGTCATATCATGTCCGGTCGCATCGGTATTGTAAGCGTGAAGGTAAGGAAGAAGGAAGAAAGAAGAGGGAAGAAGGCTTAAAAGCTGAAAAAACGTAAATTTTCTCTAGATATTCACTCTTGGTTTTACACAAACGCGCCCCAGAGGACATGATATCAAAGGTATTATGAATAAACTAGCAGTTGATGATCGAGTTAAAGCAGCTGTTGTTGCTTTGAGAACAGGTTTGGTGTGAATTTGACTGTAATTTATTTATTTTATAAATAAATTTTTACCTATGAATTTTATTTAACTAGAGGTAGAGGAAAAAATGAAATATCACGCATTTATATCTTTTTTAGAAATTTGTTGGGTGGGAGCTACTCTTTGCATTTTTAGTAGGCAAGTTGGAATTTGGCGCAGACAAGTTAGAAACAGGAAAAATATAGTCGTAAATTATCAAGTTTTCACAAGAAACAGCAGATAAAAATAATTGTTTATCCTTTATCGTCGTGTATAGCAGAAGAAAGAAGGAAGAAGGAAAAACTTGCGTTCTCTGAGCTTTAAGCTTTTGATATTTCCTAACCTTTGCTGCAACTGCTATAAAGGTGTTCAATTAAAAGCCCAAGCATAACTTAATTGTTTGTAGTAGAGCTTCAGACCCAAAATATATCATCAAGCTAAATCCCTACTACTCGCAAGTCCAGTAGGGTCGTGTCAAGCTGAAAATGGTGTATTAAATTTTTGAGTATAATTCTTGCTCTGACTAAGGTTTGGAGAATTTTCCTAAAACACTATTTCAAGCTTGACGCGCTAGTAGTGTCGTGTCAAGCTGAAAATGGTGTATTAAATTTTTGAGTATAATTCTTGCTCTGACTAAGGTTTGGAGAATTTTCCTAAAACACTATTTCAAGCTTGACGCGCTAGTAGTAGACTGACACAGCTAAAACTGTGCATTAGCTTTTTCGTATAATTTCTGTTATGGCAAGGTTTGACCGATTTTTTCTAATGCACCATTTAAGGTGTGTCAGTCCAGTAGGGTGTGTTAGCGGAACAAAGTGGAGCGTTACGCACCATTTTTTTGAGTCTTGTCACCTTAATGTCTCCTGTCTTCTTCTTTCATTCTGACTCCTGATTCCTGACTAATGGGTGCGTTACGCTATCGCTAACAGCACCCTACTAACTTCTACTTTTTGGGAATATCATAAGATTAAAACCTTTATCTATCAATGCTTTGATAGTTAATCAGCAAATCCTAAGTATTCAGGTGGACATGATATGACTCCTGAGCAATAGGTACGTTACGCTATCGCTAACAGCACCCTACTGACTTTCTTCAACCTTGTCCTACTACAGCAGGTGTACTTGGAGAAATAATCACAGCACCATTACCATTCAACTCTCTAGAAGTAGCCAAGTCACCATGATAAGCATTGGTCAACAACTGCTTAATATCACTAATCAAAGGATACCGAGGGTTTGAACCCGTACATTGGTCATCAAAAGCTTGGTCTGCCAAATCTTCCAGTTTAGCAAAAAATTCAGCTTCACTCACAGAGACCACATCTTTAATTGCCTTGGGAATACCCACCTGACTTTTCAGCTCTTCAATAGCAGCAATTAACAAATCTACTTTTTCATCCTCAGTTTCTCCACCTAATAGCAAATAATCAGCAATTTGAGAATAACGCCATTTAGCATTAGGATATTTATACTGGGAGAAAGTTGCTTGTTTGAACGGCGCATTGGTAGAGTTGTAACGAATAATATGAGAAATCATCAACGCATTTGCCAAACCGTGGGGAATATGAAAAATAGCTCCTAACTGGTGAGCGATGGAATGGCAAACACCCAAAAAACTGTTAGCAAAAGCCATACCTGCAATTGTTGCAGCGTAGTGCATTTTTTCTCGTGCTTTGGGGTCATTAGCACCATTGTTATAAGCAGAAGGGAGATATCTAAAAATTAATCCAACAGCTTTCAACGCCAGACCATTAGTATATTCAGAAGCTAAAACAGAAACATAAGCTTCCACCGCATGAGTCAAAGCATCTATTCCACCAAAAGCAGTCAAACTTTTCGGCATATTTAATACCAACTCTGGATCGACTATTGCCATACTGGGAGTCAAAGCATAATCTGCCAGAGGATACTTAATATTATTTCGGCGGTCAGTCACCACGGCAAAAGGTGTAACTTCCGAACCTGTACCGGAAGTCGTAGGTACTGCTACCAAAATAGCTTTCTCTCCCAAAGGTGGTAAATCATAAACCCGTTTGCGGATATCCATAAACCGCATTGCCAAACCTTCAAACTCTATTTCTGGATGCTCGTACATCAACCACATAATTTTTGCAGCATCCATAGGAGAACCACCACCAATGGCAATAATCACATCAGGATTAAATTTCCGCATCATATCCAAACCCCGGTTAACAGTATCCAGGGAAGGATCGGGTTCCACATCATAAAAGATGTCATATTTAACTCCAACTTCATCCAGCACATTTTCTAAACCGCGAGTCATCCCGAGTTCATATATGGGTTTATCAGTGACAATGAATGCTCGTTGTTTACCTGCCAACTCTCGCATGGCAGTAGGTAAGGCACCATATTTAAAGTAAATTTTTGGTGGAACGCGGAACCACAACATATTTTCTCGACGTTCTGCCACTGTCTTTATATTTAATAGGTGGTGGGGTTCAACGTTTTCGCTAACAGAGTTACCACCCCATGTTCCACAACCTAGAGTTAAGGAAGGGTCAAGGCGGAAATTATAGATGTCGCCGATCGCTCCTTGGGAAGAAGGAGTATTAATTAGAACCCTGGCTGTTTCGACAGTATCTTCAAATCGTTTAATATGATCTGTATTGGCAGGAGAAGTATATAGAGCTGCTGTATGTCCACGTCCACCAAATTCTACTAAACTTTCGGCTTTGTCTACAGCTTCTTCAAAGGTATTTGCCCGATACATTGCCAAGATAGGGGAAAGTTTTTCGTGGGCAAATGGTTCTTCTTGATTAATATTTTCTACTTCACCAATAATTACTCTGGTATTTTCTGGAATGGAGAAACCTGCCATTTCGGCAATTTTTTGCACGGGTTGGCCGACAATTTCTGCATTCAAGCGTCCGTTGACTATAATTTTGCCTCTCAGTTTGTCTTTTTCTTCTGGAGTTAAGAAATGAGCGCCTCGGTCGATAAATTCTTGTCTTACTGTATCGTAAACACTATCAACTACAACCACTGATTGTTCGCTGGCACAAATCATCCCATTATCAAAGGTTTTACTGAGGATAATTGAAGAGACTGCCATTTTGATTTCGGCAGTTTCGTCAATCAAAGCTGGAGTATTACCAGCACCGACTCCTAGAGATGGATGACCGGAGGAGTAAGCAGCTTTAACCATTCCCGGTCCACCAGTAGCAAGAATCAATTTAATTTCTGAATGCTGCATCAGTTGTTGGGATAGGGGAAGTGTTGGTTCATCTATCCAACCGATTATTTGTTCTGGAGCCCCTGCTGCAACGGCTGCTTCGAGAACTACCCTAGCTGCTTGGCAGGTACATTTTTTGGCTCTGGGGTGAGGAGAAAATATAATTGCGTTACGAGTTTTGAGACTTATTAATGATTTAAAAATTGCTGTTGATGTGGGATTAGTTGTGGGAACTATCCCGGCAAGAATTCCTACTGGTTCGGCGATTTTTTGAAAGCCAAAAGATTTATCTTCTGCGATGACTCCACAGGTTTTTTCGCCTTTATATTTGTTATAGATTATTTCTGAGGCAAAGTGATTTTTGATTACTTTGTCTTCTACTAATCCCATGCCTGTTTCTGTCGCTGCCATTTTTGCTAGGGGAATTCTCGCTGCGTTGGCTGCTAGGGCTGCTTTTTTGAATATGTAGTCTACTTGTTCTTGAGTATAAGTGGCGTATTTTTCTTGAGCTTGTTTTACTCTTTTTATCAGTTCTTCAAGTTCTTGCTCGTTTGTTACTTTCATATTCTCTCCTTGCCCTAATTTTGGATTTTTCTGGGGCTGGTTTGATATCTGTTTATATTATAGTTCTGTTCTTTTTTTATGGGGTTGACTCGAATTATTTTCTCTATCTTTTTGTACTTTTTTTATAATTGATGACACATTTTTCTGTTGAATATTTAATGAAGTTTAAATTAGCATTAAATTTCAGGTAACTATGATTGTTTTATGTATTTGAAAAAAATATCTTGATCCATAAAACAAACAAAATTTTATGAAAATATTAGAGATTTTCAGTTAAGAGAGTCCGAGAAAATGTGTATAAATAAAATTTGTACAAAATACAATCTCTGTTTTAAATTTTAAATATGAGTCATCAAATTCGGTATAAATTTTGCTTTGTATTTCTACGAACTTGCGTTTTTTCAGGGATTTGGTATACTAAAAAACAATGATATGCTGCCAATTTTATAACTACTTTTAAAAATACTTAAGAAATAATAGGCTGAAACCTAAGTATTTTCGTTCCTTAGATAGCTAGAAAGTAGTAACTGAGTGCTGTGCCATCGCTTCAATATATAACTATTTGTGGAAATCAATAATTTATCCATTTTGACAGAATGAAAATTTTGTGGTAACTGAGTATTTAGATATTCTTACTCTTGACTAAAACGACTTTTAGGATCGGCGAAATTTTGAGATTCTCATAAAAGATAAGCATTCAACAATTAATAATTAATAATTAATATGATATAGCATTCCTAAATAGGTCGTCATAGATATTATAGTAATAATAATCTCTCCACTTAAAAGAAAAAAAGTGAATATTCTACAAGGAACTAGATGATTTTATCAATCAAACATGCATAGGCCAAAGAAATTCAAAGAGCCTGGGCGGTAAAAATGATTTTGTCGGGAAAATCCTACCATGAAGTCAAAGAATTATTAAAGGTTGAAAAGAGTTTTATTAGTGAATGGAAAAACCAAGCACTATTTCACGGCGTAGAAAGTTTAAGGCTTCAATATAAAGGAACACAAGGTTACTTAAAGGCCGAAGAAAAAGAGCAAATAATTGAGTGGTTAAGGGCACAAGATGATCTCAGATTATCAGACAAACCAAAACTATTTACAGAAGCAATATAATGTAGTTTTTGAATCTAATCAAAGTTATTATAATTTACTTAAAGAGGCGGGAGTAAGTTGGAAAAAAACTCCAAAAAATCATCCCGCTAGAAATGATGAATTAGTGAAAGCTAAAAAAAAAGAAATAGAGGAAATGTGGGTAAAATGGCCACCGGAAATCGAAGCTGGAAGCCTGAGAGTGTTTATGATTGATCAATGTAATCTTCGGGCGGGGCGATCTCTGAGGCGATGGTTGGGGAACAACAGATGAAAGAATAGAAATTAATCTCAAAAATGAAAAAGAAAGACAGACTGATTATGGAGCCTGAGACTATCAAAGTAAAGAATTTATTGTGCAAGAATTTGAGAGTGGAAATACTGAAAATACCATCGAATTTATCAAATATTTGCAAAGCGCGAAGGCCGGGTAAAAGATTGGCAATATTTTGGGAGGGAGCAACTTACCATAAATCTCAATAATTTCGAGAATATTTGATGTTAATTAATCAAAATTTATCAGAACGAAGAATGGTTGATACATGGTACAAAGTTGGCTCCAAATGCTCCGGAGCAAAATCCTGTTGAAGATATTTGGTTACCAGGCAAAAATTTCATCATAAAATATGATCATTTTTGCAATTCTTTTAAAGTAGTTAAGTGGCTATTTAAGTTTTTTGCATATGGTCAAATATTCGATTTCCCAAAGCTTTTTCAGTATGGAATTTTGCCAGAACCTATTTAGGATTACTATAGTTTTTTAATTGCGGTTTAATAGCACCTCTGTACTTCTGAGATTTTTGGCTATTTGTTCTGTCTAATTGTTTTTCAGACTTTGCTATTAGGTTGCTATAGATGTTCAAATTAATCAGAAATCAAATGTTAATCATCAGTATTTTTTTATTATTTTGAAGTGTAGAATGTGGATTTATAGATTTTATTATATTGATGCAGCAAACTCCAAGTATATGAAGTATAGATATTAACAATTAAATATTTGTAGTGCGAGCATCTTGCTCGCTATGGGTGTATTTCACAAAAGTGGAATCTGCTATATATTATGATTTATTTTTTGTCAATTATTCAGGGAAAATATACCCAGGAACTACTCTACTTTTTCCGGGTAAGATCGAGTCTTTTCTACAAAGTATTAAAGAAACTGGATATCTTTCAATTTGTAAGCATTCAGCTATTAGCATTCAGCATTCAGCTTTATTCAGCTTTTGAAAATATTCAAGCAACTACGAAGGATAGCTGGTAAACTTTTTCTTTCCTGCGGAGTTGGGAAGCAAACATAACTGTTAATTAAGGTTGGCTGAAAAAGTCTTTTAGTAGGGGTAGGAGACAGGAGATAGGAGAAATTGGAATTTATAGGAGGTAGGAGCTAAGTTTTGTCAGAGTGATTTTTCTGCCCAACTATGCGCATAAAATACGCTCCTTTTTGAGCGTGAAGAGCTGAAAAATTTGCACTTTTTAAAGGCCCCATAAAGGCTTTAGCCTTTATATGTCAATGCTTTTAGATTTAATCAGCAAGCCCTAATTATCCTTGGAGACTAATTCCTCCTTCGGTGCGATAATTAGTTAATAACTCATAGCTGATAACGTAGTTCCTCTGTAAGAAGCTAGCTGACGGCTGAATGCTTACTTTAATTTCTCCCCTACTCTATAGAACCCATTTGATATCTCTAAAAATTTAGGTGATCGCTCTTATTACTGAACTTAAGCTTATGTCTTTTCCTCAAAAGACATCTCCAATCATCAAAAATCAAATCAATTATCGTAGATAAATCATCAATTATTTCCCTCTACTCCCTACTCCCTACTCCCTATTTTCTGGAGAGAGCTAAAAGATACGGTTAGGGGTTCTATATTTACATTTACTCTTGACTAAAATTACTTTTAGGGTAATTAAAATTATGTTTAGCAAAAGCTTGTTTAACTCGCCTCACTAAATCGGTTTTGTAAACATATTCATCCCTAGCATCTATAGGATAAGACTTTAAATGATATTGAGTTCCCCAAGGTTTTTCCTCAACTAATACACTAACTGGAAGTTTTAATTGAGTGTACTTACTGGTATAAGCAGCCAGATGTAAAATTTTAATAACCAATTCAGAATCGACTCCATGAGCCAAATAAAAATCAGTTGTGACTTGAGCTTCTAAAGCACCATTATTAGCATTAGATATCGGCTCATTCCAAATTTTGTTATGGGGAATAAATATCAGATTATCTTCAACAGTTTGTAAACGTATTCCCCGCAAATCATAAGTAATAATTTCGCCATAATTTTCTCCAATTTGAACTCTATCTCCTACTCGATAAGGAGTTTCAAATAGAGCTACTACTCCAGCAATTAGAGAACTAACATAATCTTTAAAAGCAAAACCTAAAGCTACAGCAATTGTTCCGGTTATAGCTAATAAATTTTCAGTCGAAAGTTTCAAGAAAAGACTCAATATATATATTGTGGAAGTCAATAAAATTAAGGCTTGTAGAAAAGGCTCTGATTGTTTGGCTGCTGCTCGAAATCTTAAAGGAACTCTTTCTGATAACCACTTACTCAAAAATTTAACGCTAATAAGAAATCCATAAGCAAGAGCTAAAGCAATTACTGTTTGTAGAATAGTCCGAAGATTTATATCTTTGATACCTATTCCATCTAATCCTGGCGCTACTGTAAGTAGATGAAAATGAAAAAAGAATGTTAATCCTAGATAGTTGAAAATCATTATACCTCTTGCAAAAAAATTAATTAGGGTTTGCTGAAAAAGTTTTTTAGTAGGGGTAGGAGACAACCCACCCCTCGCCCCTCCCCCTCCCAGGAGGGGAGAAATGGGAATGAGCGAGGAGGTAGGAGCTAAGTTTTGTCAGAGTGATTTTTCTGCCCAACTATGCGCCTAAAATACGCTCCTTTTTGGGCGTTTTAGACTGAAACAGGCGCACTGCAATTCGACCCCAAAAAGGCACTTGTCTTTATATGTCAATGCTTTTAGATTTAATCAGCAAGCCCTAATTAAATCAATTCAAGATATTAAATCAGCAATTTAATCTCCCCATTCCCTATTCCCTATTCCCTATTCCCTATTCTCTAATTTATGCAATAAATCTATTCTATTAAATCAGTAATAAAGTTATAGTTTTTTAAATGCTTACGCAGCTTTGGATAATATGTAGGATGAATAGTCAACAGATTATTCAAACGTTGAATTACTCCCATGCTTAATAATTTTTGAATTTGGAATTGAATTCTACTTTCAGACTCTCCCAAACTCAAGGCAAGGTGAGATAAATTAATTTCTTTGTGCAAAAGCATAGAAAATAAAAGATAGCGATCGCTACTGCTTAATTCTGGTAAATCTAATGATTTAATTTGATGATACTCTACTAAAATATTCTCTTTTTCTGTTTCTTGAGAATCAAGATTTTCCGTATTTATCATACTCAAAGATTTTAGCCATAATTGAGAAGCTGCTGAACTTAAACCTTGAGAAGTATGGGATAAATAATCAAAATATTCTTGCATTTTAGCAACTTGTTTTTCTTCATCTAGGTCATTTTTTTGAAACTCCATCTTAGTAAATACAGGAGTTAGCCATTCCATAAGTTCTTCTCCTGTCATAGTCGGTAATAATAGAGTTTTTTCAAAGTAAGAGTTAATATTATAAATATAATCAAGATACTGCCACGTTAAAGAATTACAACCAATTAACCAAAATCGAGAATTATCTTGAAAGATTCTATTTCTTAAAAACTCAATTCCATCCAAACCATGTATGTGTCGTAGAAAGCAAAATTCCAAACAAGGAATAACTATTAATTCCTGAAATTTGCCAGAATTACCATCAACATCTAACCTTGCAGACAGACCTAAATCATTTTGTAATTTGGAGACAATTTTCAGGAAATCTTTAGGTCTATTTGACCAGGATAATAATTTTATATCTTTGACACTTTCATGACTCCAATTAACTAAAGCTGTCTGGATAATTTGAGATAAAGGTTCTATAGAACTGCTGAGAATTACCAGTTCATTAGCTTCTGGATTTTCTTGCCATTGGCATAATGCTTCTTCTAAAGTAGATTGCAAAATTTTGACATATTTAGGATGACAAGGCAAAGCCTGAATTTGTTGATTTAAACCAGAAATAACATTTTTTGGGAGTTCATTAAATTCATTCTCAATTTCCTGGAATGGAACTTTTATAAACAGAGATTTTAATTGATAGAAAGTTTGCATAATTTTATTAGTATTCACATCGGAGTTGTTATAGCAGGGAACAGGGAACAGTAGGAAAAACATTTCTCTGTCTAAAGAGCATTGTCAGTCTGTGTCCGCACTCTATCTGTCTATTGCTATATACTATGTCCATTTAATAGCTATCAAGAAATAATATCTTAGAAAGTAATGCCTTTGAAGGTCAGATGAATAGTGAATATAATTTTAGCTTGCACTCGATCAATTAAGTTGAATAGCTAGAAAAAGAAACAGTATTAAGTAAATGGGCATCAATAAACGTTTTCTACAGAATGCTGCGCAAAAAAACTAAGAATCTGAAAATGAAGCCAGAATGCAGTTTTCAACCTGATTTTCAAAGTTTTGAATTTACATCGCTATTCTACGGATAATTAAACACACTTACTTAGCAATGGATAATGCTTAGATTTGCCAGAATAAAAAACTATGTAATCAGCAAAAAAAAATAGAGGGGAAAAGGATAAATAATATTCTTTTTGCCCACTTACTCACCACAATTAAATCAAATATAAACATTGTGAATATTTATCAAATATAAATGATTAGAACCTTCAGCTTATGAAAGTTATACCAATTTTCTCAAGTCAAACTACACATAACTTGACACCTTAGTTTTCAAGATTGATATAGCGTTTCTCAGGTTAGTGCAGGATGGCGGAAATAACTGACCAGTTACAAAATCGCGGGAACAATTACAAATCAAAAATGATTGACTTTTAACTTCCGCGTAGCAGCACTAGTGAGGTACACTCTTGTATTAACTTGACTATTGCCTGTTGCCTGTTGCCTGTTGCCTAAAGCTTAAAGTTTTGTACCTCACGCTTTTTGGGAATTGCTATAGATACTTTTACAAGCGTTGTTTCAGTTTATGAAATTGGTATTATTTAAACTTAGCAAAAAAAGTTTTGATTAATTTGGATTCAAAATATACAATTAATTTTATGTAGGTACTTACCTCAGTAAATGTTATTATGAATATTTTTTGAGCTTTTGTCAGAGATACTCTACCCCAAGAGCACAACCAAAGTGCAGTGAGGTTTATATGGGTATTTTTAATTTCTTTATTATTGCTTCAGATTTTTGTTTCTCTTGGTTTTAGTTGGATAATGGAGAATTTTTTATACGGCGATCGCTGATCCGCTGTTGTTTGTTGTGGCATCTCTATGATTATTGCTGGTAGCTTAACTTCAAGAGTAGAAGCAACTACAACTGAGGAAGAAATACCAGAGTCTCAGCTTTCATCTCAACCGAGTTAATCTGTAGTTGCTTTGACAAAAAGCTTATAAACTTCTACTCTTTTACCGAACTATCAAGCCTAGTCAACTTTTTCTATGGTAATTTGAATTTATACACCACTAACGACTTGTTAAGTAAATATGGCTTTTCGTAACAGAAACTGGATAGAATTAGTATTTACATTAAAAGGCTCAGTAATACCCAGAGTTTGGCAACGAGTAGTAGTTGCAATGACTTTTTCTTTAATAGTTACCATTATTTATCAGAGTGGTCTTATTTGGATTCATCAACCAATTTTAGCTAGTTTAATCCCCGGTGTTGTTTTAGGTTTGTTATTAGTTTTTAGAACAAATACATCTTATGATAAATTCTGGGAAGGGCGAAAACTGATTGGGGGAATAATAATTTCAGGTCGGTCTTTATCAAGACAAATGTGGGTAAATATTCCTGAAAAAACTCCAGAAGATACAGAGGAGAAGAAGGCAGCAGTTTTACTTTTAGCTGGTTTTCTGATGGCAACAAAATTACATTTAAGAAATGAAAGTATCGATGGGCAACTTCAGTCAATTATTAGCAATAATCAATATTTAGAACTGAAAGAAGTTAATCATATACCTCTGAGAATTGCTAAATGGATTGGAGATTATTTCCGAAAAATCTACGATCTTAATTACATAGACAGTATTCAGCTATCTACTTATAATCAAATTTTAGATTTAATGGTAAAAGATAAAACTGGCTGCGAAAGAATTTTAAATACGCCTATTCCTTTAGCTTATGCAACTCACTTAAAACATTTATTATTTTTGTATTGTTTTGCTCTACCTTTTCAATTAGTAGCTGATTTATCTTGGATAACTATTCCTGCTACAGGAGTAATTAGCTTTGCTCTATTAGGAATTGAAGCAATTGGATTAGAGATAGAAAATCCTTTTGGTTACGATCCGAATGACTTACCTTTAGATAATATGTGTAATCGACTTTTGTGGGATATTGAGGAGTTAATGAGTTCTGATTCTCGAAAAGAATATTTAGTTGAGTAAATATAGAGAATACTTTCTCGTATTTAAAGCTGTGAACAGAAAATTGAATGCTTGATAAAACGAGGAAATTTGTAACTGGTAGTGCCAGATAATTAAGATAATTTTTAGTCTAAAAAAAATTATATGGGCGATTTTAAAACTAATATGCTAACCCTATAATTTCCTCAAATTATCAAATCATTAAAAGTCACAGATGAAGTTTGTAGAAAATGATTATGTTATTAATTAAGATAATTTTTAGCCTCAAAAAATGACATGGAAGCTTTTAAAACTAATATGCACACCCTATACTTTCCTAAAAGTATAAAACAGTCAAAGTCACAGATAAACTTTGTAGAAAATGATTATCTTAGTCATATAAAAGCCATTTGGAATATTAGCTAATGTTGGGATTTTTGGCCTAAAAGTTAGGATATTTATATTTAATTAGGCGTTGCTGATTCTGGGTATGATTTGATAATTTTGTATTTGGGATTTTTTACTTTGGATGGTTTGAACTACTTGTTAATATTAACTTTTCCCAGATCCGGTGTTCCCTGTTCCCTGTTCCCTATAAACCTACTTTCATACCTTAATTCAGCAATGCCTTTAATTACATAATTAATATAAATATCCAACAATCAAAAATCAAATCAATTATTGCACTCTTATTCATCAATTATTTCCTCCTACCCCCTACTCCCTACTCCCTATGGGTGGAGTAGATGCTTCATATATCCCAAATTGGTTCTATAAATTGAACCCCAATGAATATCAAAATTTTAGGAAAGTAACTAAAAACAGTTAGCTAAGTATGTAGGCATGAAAAGAATTAAGTATTTAACAAAAAGTAAAGTAGTTCCTAAGCCTTTTCCCTTCTGCTTTCTGCCTTCCTCTAATGATAAATTTTAACACCTACCTACTTATTAGGATGTGGAAATAATTTTTATAACATCAAGTATAAAAACTGTAATTAATACCACAATTTATTATCTCCTATAAAAATTTGGCGTTGCTGAAATGTAATGGTAAGTAGCTGAAGGTAAAATTGAAAAACTTATGTTTTGCGTTGATACTTAATCTAAAAATCATTACCATTCAGCAACGCCAAATTTTTAATATTTTACAGCAAATTAAAGCATAAAACTTTGTACCTTATCAACTCAAAAACATAAAAACTGACGGGAGAAAAGTTCCCGGAAGATTTATCCCCTGGTTGAATAACAACACGCGGGCAATAAAGCGGAGTAAAAGTATGCTATACAAGGAATACTCGCTAAAAACAAGGTTTGTCGCCATGACAAGACCGCACTTTGCGGTGAAATTCCGGCGGACAGGAGGCGGGGACGATGCTTCCTACGACGGCTGTTTGCGCAGCATTCCGCAAGAAAAGCAAGCAACGCAGCTAGAGCAGCGATTTATAGCTCCAATATCTTGAGTAAAACCACTCGTGAAAGCTACAAAAAAAGTAAGCTCACAGCTAGATTTAGGTCTATGCCGAGGAGTATAGAAGTCTGCCCTTCAGGCTTTAAGCAAATGTGGATTTATGAGGGGCTGTGTGCGGAATTTACTTCCGCACTTTAAACACCCCGTCCCATTTGCGGTGGATTTGCCACAGAATCCAGGGTATTTCAACCCCTGGAGATGTCAATACTGTAAAATAAATTTTAAGCTGGTATTTCATGCCAGCAATTTTTTTGATTAATATTTTCTAGGTTTAGCTATGCCACTTTCAAGAGCTAGCGGTATTCTACTGCACCCTACTTCCCTCCCAAGTCCCTTTGGAATTGGCGACTTAGGTAACGAAGCATACAATTTTGTCAACTTTTTAAGAGACAGTGGACAGCAAATTTGGCAAATTCTACCACTAGGACCAACAGGTTTTGGTAATTCTCCCTATCTAGCTTATTCAGCAATGGCAGGAAATCCCCTGCTAATTAGTCCAGATAAATTACTAGACCAGGAATTACTCAGTGAGGAAGACTTATCTAATTTGCCAGAATTTCCAAATGACCGAGTAGATTTTGATTTAGTCACAGAATTCAAGCGCTCTTTACTACAAAAAGCCTACGATAATTTTAAAATAAAAGAATCTGAGGAAAAACAAGCATTCTATGATTTTTGTGCCAGTAAAGCTTTTTGGTTAGATGATTATGCTTTTTATATGGCCCTAAAAGAAGCCCACCAAGGAGCTAGTTGGCATACCTGGGATCAAGAAATTGCCCGTCGTCAACCAGCAGCATTAAAAGAATGGCAGCAACGTTTGGCCGATGAAATTCAGTACCATAAATTCGTTCAATTTGAGTTTTTCCAACAATGGGATGAGCTGAAAAATTATGCCAATGAGCAAGGAATAAAAATCTTTGGCGACATTCCTATATATGTTGCCCATGATAGTGCTGATGTTTGGGCACATCCAGAAATATTCTGTCTAGATGCAGAAACAGGTGAACCATCTTTGATGGCAGGTGTCCCCCCAGATTATTTTAGTGAGACTGGTCAACTATGGGGCAATCCAGTTTATCAATGGGATAGATTAGAACAGGAAGATTTTTTGTGGTGGGTCCAACGTATTCAATCAATGCTTAATAAGGTGGATTTGATTAGAATTGACCACTTTCGTGGTTTGAAAGCTTATTGGGCAGTGCCACAAGGTGAAACTACAGCCATAAATGGTGAATGGGTCGAGGCACCAGGTGAGGCTTTTTTTGAAACTATTAATGAAAAGTTAGGGTCTCTGCCAATTATTGCTGAGGACTTAGGGTTGATTACTCCTGATGTCGAAGAATTGCGCGATCAGTTTGAACTTCCTGGTATGAAGATTCTGCATTTTGCTTTTGACTCAGGCCATGAAAATCCCTATTTACCCTATAACTATGTTTCCCCTAATTGGGTTGTTTATACTGGCACTCACGATAATAATACTACTGTGGGCTGGTTCAATAACCGTTCTCCTGAAGAACAAAAACGAGTTACTCGTTTTCTTGGTTGTACTTGTGGTAATGGAATTCATTGGGATTTAATTCGTTTGGCTATGTCTTCGGTGGCTTCTATAGCAATTTTTCCCCTACAAGATATTTTCGGATTTGGAGAAGAAACTATGATGAATCAACCTGGAGTTGCTGAAGGAAATTGGAGCTGGCGCTATCAACCGGAAATATTAACTTCAGAGGTAAGTGATCGCCTTAGAGAAGTCACAGAAATTTATGGTCGTGAGCCACAAAATGAAGATTCATAGTTTTTAATTTTTAGTATTGCTGGACTGGGAAATTTTAGTATTAGTAGGAGTAAAAACAACTTCTTTTACTTCTCCTGTTTTTCCCAGTTGCATAGTTTGTCCGTTATTAATAGGTATTAATATTCCTCCAGCGTTTCCTGCAAAGAAAACTAATTGTTCTTGAGCTTCCCAGGTCTTTTGAGTGCCCTGCACTAAAGTACCTTCAAATGCTATTTTTCCATCTATTTTTATTGATACCCAGGAGTCTTCTTTGACAATTACACTCACTGCTAAAGATTGTTTTTTATTTTGTTTTTCTAACTTTGCTGTTGTTATTTGATCTGTAGATTTTTCATCAATTTTAATATTACCTGAAGATGCCTGAGCTAAATCACTTTGATTTTTTTCTTTTCTATAATTATTAATTTCAGATTTTTTCCCTAGTATATAATAGCTACTCATTAGACGAGGCAACAAACTAACTGACAATAAAACAATAGATAAATATAAGAAGTAGAGATGATGTGGTCGTAGCTGAGGTATTGATAGATTGAGGAGAGATTTTTTGCTAGTTTCTTGAGTTTTTTCAGTCGGAAACAGATTTGCTAATTGCTCTCCATTTAATCCCATAGCATCTGCATATCGCTTGATTAAACCTTGGATATAAACAGGCTCAGGTAGTTTTTCTAGATTACCTTCTTCTATAGCTTTTAGCAAATTAATTCTAATCATTGTTACTATTGCCACTCTTTCTAAACAAATAGAATGTTTCTCTCGAAATCTTTTTAATTTATATCCTATATCTACTAATGTTTGGTTTTGTTTTTCTTCAAAAGAAAGTTCCTTTTCTTGATGAAAGCGTTTGTTAAATGGTAATAAAAAGAAACTGTTTTTAATATTTTTTATTGCTGTAAAATTTACCATTGATTTAATTTATAAAAACTATTACTTTTGTCATAATGAGAGTGATACTGATAGGATAATAATTAATTTGTTGATATCAATAATATTCTTGATTTTCCGTCATCAATTTAATCATTAATTTTAATTTTATAACTCCTAAATATATTGCTCATACTATTGTTTCAAAAGCTTGATACTAGATGTATTGCGATAAAATCAGCAAGATTTATCTAGAAAAAATTATGAAATTCTATGTGGATGTTTTGCTTATTATACCCACTTAACTCCAACTCTTAAAACTCTCTAAGTTTTAGCTTAATTGAGAACTTTTATTGATTTGGTCATGCAAAAAGTTAATTTCAAAATCTTTTAGAGGTCGGTAATGACCACTAGGCAAAACAGACTCTCCAGGTACCTGCAACTGGATTTGGCCAATTGCAGTACGGTGTAGTTTCACAACAGGATGTCCTAATTTTTCTGCTACTCTACGAATTTGCCGATTTCTACCTTCAGAGATAACCACTTCTAAAAGAGTTTGAGAATTATTACTTTCTTCTAGGACTTTAACTCGAGCAGGTAAAGTTTTTTTACCAGATAAGATAATACCCTGACGCCACAATTTTAATGTCAATTCTTGGGGATGACCTTCTACCCATACTTGATAAGTTTTGGGAAGACAATGTTTGGGATGGGTCAAACAATATGTGACTCGACCATCATTTGTGAGGAGTAATGCTCCTGTAGAATCTGCATCTAAGCGTCCTACTGGATGAATCCCCTTTCCGTTTCTCAGTTCTGAACTTAGAATATCTAGAACCTTACTACGTCTACTAGGTTCCGAACAAGTGGAAATTACTCCTATCGGTTTATTGAGCAATAAATATATAGATTTAGGACGGTTTTCTGGTCGGAGGGGCAAACCGTCAACTTCAATGCTGTCCAATTCCGGATTGGCTTTTTCACCTAATGGGATAATTATACCGTTCACCCTTACTCGTCCAGCTATAATCATTTGTTCGGCTTGACGTCGAGAGGCTATTCCCCACTGAGATAATATTTTTTGTACTCTTTCAACCATATTTTTAAGTTCATCACTTTTGTCGATTCAGATTATTAGTCAATATATATAGCAATCATATTTCAGTTGTAAGATTTTAGTGGTAATCAGGAGTCAGCCCTTAAAAGTCAGAATATAAAAGGATTTTGATCGATCTTAATTGTTCTTAAATATCTCAAATATCTCATAAATCATTCCTGATTGCTATAGCAATCCTCAAAGCAACATATAGTTTTTAGCATTTTAATTTGAGATATAAACATAAAATCATATATTTGAAGGAGCGACTGAACAGCAAGTAGACCAGTTAAAGTTTGACAGAGTTCATAGTTTCTGGCAATAGAAAAAATGACAGTTGCTAAAGGCAATTCCCTCAAGGGATAAATAGAGCTAAATGTATAATTTTGAGTTATTAGGAGTTTTCTATCGCTCAATTAATCAAACTACTTGGAGTAAGCAGAATAACTTTTGACAATTGGTTAACTTGATGGGATAAAAGAGGGTTTTTCGGGCTATATATATTGAAAAGTAAGAGGCAGAAAAACTAAGTTAAGTCATTCTAGGCAGAGGAGTCGGGGAGTAAGGGAGTCGGGGAGTCGGGGAGTCGTGAGCATTTTATGCTTATGAGAATTGGTCTTGCTTACACCAAATTAATATAAAGTTGCATAGAACAATATTTTAATCAGGCGTTGCCTGTACATTAAAGAAAAACTTGTTAATAAATTTCATAATTAGGGCTTGCTGATTAAATCTAAAAGCATTGACATATAAAGACAAGTGCCTTTTTGGGGTCGAATTGCAGTGCGCCTGTTTCAGCTCTTCACGCTCATGCATGGAGCGTATTTTAGGCTCATAGTTGGGCAGAACAATTCAAGGGACAATTGTTACTCCTACCTCCTCGCTCATTCCCATTTCTCCCCTCCTGGGAGGGGTTAGGGGTGGGTTGTCTCCTACCCCTACTAAAAGACTTTTTCCGTAAACCCTAATTATGTGCCATCGACACACCCAATATCTACCACCTGGTAGTTTTCACTCATGTTGACTACAGTAAAAATTATAGATATACCTAAAGTTTAATAAGTTGCAGAAATAGTTGTATTCTATGTTAATGAAAACTGCTATAAATACCCGAAAAAAGTCCTAGAAAATTTAGAATTTTCCTACTTGGCCATTGCCTAGCCCGAAATTGCTAGATATACTAGCTATTTCAGAAGCTAATTTAGCTTGAAAAAGATACCAAATGGCTTCTATATAATATTCTCCGTCTCTGGAAATAATTACAAAACTGACTATACTAACCTAATGGTGTCTTTGATGAATAAAAATTTACCAGAAGTGAATCAAATTTCTGATTCTGATGTTGCTATTAGAAGTCAAGATGAAATATCAACTACAAGAAAAAGTAGAATTGTTAGTAGATTTTTATCCCCTGCATTGAAATTTTGGTTAAAATCTCAACTAGAACAGGTAGAACAATTAAAAGTTCTGATTGAAGGTGGTGATCGCCAAATTCTTACAGGTAAAATTCCGCAGGTTTCTGTTGCTGCTTCTAATGTGGTTTTTCGAGGATTAAATTTAACACAGATAGATTTATCTGCAACTGGAATTAAGATTAATATTGGTCAAGTTATCAAGGGTAAACCATTACAAATATTAGAATCTTTTCCTTTATTTGGTAAGCTTAAATTACTACAATCTGACTTTAATACTAGTCTACAATCTCCTCTGTTAGCTCAAGCGGTCGTTGAATTTTTAACTCCATTATTACCGCCAGATTTTTTAGAACAGCTAGAACAACCAATTAGTTTGTATGACCAGAAAGCTGAATTTTTTACAGACAGGATAAATTTATTTGCTAATTTTTTGTCTACATCAGATGAAAAGATTTCCTTAACTTTGCATACTGATTTGAAGCTTGCTAGTAGCTCTGAACTATTGTTAGACAATCTAGAGATTCAGATTTTGCACAAGGCTAGTTATGACTTTTCAAATAATATCAAAATTGACTTAGGCTCTGATGTTGAACTAAAAGAATTAACATTAAATTCTGGTCAACTTAGTTGCGAAGGTCGTTTAACAGTGAACCCATAACTCCAACCATACTAAACCCTAAGTATTGAGAAGTGGTAAAAGTAGAGTAAAAAAATAATATATGAGGGGTGCAGTAAAAACATAACTATCCGTGCGGTCAAGAATCCCTCCGTGTCCAGGAATTAGTTGTCCAGAATCTTTCACACCTGCATCTCGTTTCATCATCGATTCAGTCAAATCTCCAAGTAGACTGGCAATTCCTACTACTAAACCCAAAACAGCACCTGTCCAAGGCAAACCAGGCCAACCTAAGTACCAAGAACCTAATGTCGCGACTACTATACTACCCACAACACCAAACACTGCACCCTCTACAGTTTTTTTGGGGCTTATTTCTGAAAGTCTAATTCGGCCAAAGAATTTTCCCACAAAATAAGCACCAATATCAGCAGCCCATATACAGCAAAAACCAAGTAGAGTAAATGTTAGGCTCTGAGACCAACTCAAAGGGTCTATCCATGAAATATCCCAGTAATTTCCTAGTGGAATTATTTGAGGTGTCTGTAACTGAGCTTCTAGTCCAACTCTGAGTCTAATCCAATAACTCGGCAGATATCCACCATAAAATAGACCTAAAATTGATGATGCGATATCAGCGATCGTAGCTAATTTTGGCTGAAATAGTAGATAAAAACAAATTAGAGTTCCTGCTAATGTAAATATAGCATCTACTAAATCAGGAGCTAGGGCAGCTACTACCAAAATAACTTGACTTAATGCTAGGGTGGTTTTGGCTGCTGGTGCAATACCTTTGGTGCGTGCTAGTTGAAAATATTCTTGTTGGCCCAGGTAAACGATCGCTCCCATACCTACTGTAAACCACCATCCCCCGAAAATAATCATTCCCAAAGCAACAGCGATCGCCACTAATCCACTAATAATACGAGACCAAGACATAATATGTACAAATTCAGATAAAATAAATGATCGGTTCAGTTTTTGCTCCAATAATGCAGCGTTAAATGTTCCAGTAATTTAATATCTAATTATTATAGACATTTAATTCACTGATAATTATTACTTAATTTATAAATCTATATATTTCAATGTATTGTATAATTTCAGATTAGAGTAAAATTCAGTCTATTTTCTCACCACTAAGGATAAATATGGGATTAATTGCTGCAAAGGTTTGATGTATACCTCTTGTCTCTAAACGATTCAGTGCCGGTTGAACTACTTCTACATTGCGAACCTGTAAATCAGCAAAACTTTCAGAAATAGCATAAAGACTTTCTAGATTAGCAGCAGTGGCGATGACTCGACCTTGGGGTAACAATCTTTTCCAAACTTCTTGGAGTATGGCCTTGATGTGACGACCTCCCTCTATACAGACACGACTGGGCGCTTCGGTTAGACTATCTAGACATTCAGGAGCACTACCTTCGACTACTGTGACATTCTCTACTCCGAAGCGATCGCAATTTCTCCGAATTAAATTTGCTACTTCTTCATCCCTTTCTACGGCAATAATTCGGCCTTGAGGACATATTAGACCTGTTTCGACGGGAATAGTCCCTGTTCCTGCACCAATATCCCAAACAATAGAGTCTGATTGTAATCGTAAATAAGATATTAACAGTAAGCGGACTTCTCGCTTACTCATGGGAATACCAGGTAAACGTTCAAATAAGTCATCGGAGATACCTGGAGTAACATAAGGCCAAAGTGGAGAAGACATAGGAAAATTTTTTTTAGCAGTAATTTAGAAAAGCGGTTGATATTTCGGTAGACTTCTTGCAGAAGTTAGGGAATAGGGAATAGGGAATTGTTGATTTAATATAGAATCCGGTTATATAGTATATGTTGATAATTCTATAATTACTTCAATAGAGTTGTCCAGCTACAATTAAGATATGAAACTAGTTGAACGTCATGTTATTACAAAATCACATTATTGGTGGTCAGAAATAAATCACAAGGCTTTTTTGTCGAAAAATTTGTTCAATTTAGCTAACTATTATTATCGCCAATATTTCTTTGAAAACAAAAAGAAACTAAGCTTTAATCAACTGTATCACAAGGTATCTAAGACGGATGATTATCAAGCTTTACCTACCAAAGTAAGTAAGCAAATAATCAGGAGATTAGACTCAGTAAGCCCTAGTTATTTTTGAGCTTTAAAAGAATGGAAAAAACAGCCAAGTAAATTTTTAGGAAAACCGAAAATTCCCAAATATAAACATAAGACAAAAGGCCGAAATCTTCTGCCCTATCCTCATGAATCAATTTCTAAAAAAGCCTTAAAAAAAGGGATTTGTCACTTATCCATGAGTGAAATAAAAATCCCTACTTCACAGACAGAAATAATAGAAGCGAGAATTATCCCCAAAAGTAGCTGTTACATAATAGAAATAGTATCTGAAAAAGCGGAGTCAACAACAGAAAATCAACAAATAGCAGGAGTAGATTTAGGAGTAAATAACTTAATACCTGTAACGACAAATCAAACAGGAACTTCACCTCTCTTGATTAAGTGCAGACCATTAAAAGCCATTAACGCCTTTTATAATAAACAACGCTCTTATTTACAATCTCAATTAAAAAACAACCACAATCAAACTAATTCTAATCGGTTAAAAAAATTAACTCATAAACGAAATTGTCGAGTAGAAAACTATCTCCATACAGCAAGTAAAAGAGTAATAGATTAGTGTGTAAACCATGAAATAGGAATCTTAATCATTGGGTAGAATCAAAATTGGAAACAAGAAATAAAATTAGGGAAAAAGAACAATCAACAATTTGTTAATATCCCTCACTGTAAGTTAATAGAGATGTTAACGTATAAAGCCCAATTAAGAGGAATAAAAGGTAAGCATTCAGCTATTAGCTGTCAGCTATTAGCAACAAGACTCTCTCATATAGGAAAGTGTTTAAATTAATATAGACTTTTAGGGTAAGGGAGCCAACTTTTTTAGTAAGAGAATTAAATATTGCTTTTATTCTAAATTAAAAGCAATAGCTGATAGCTGATGGCTGACGGCTGAATGCTTACAATAAAAGTAATAATTACCGAAGAATCCTATACATCTCAATTAAGCTGTTTAGATGGGGATAATTTGCCTAAATATGGAGATAAAAAACCGAAATTAAGTGGAAAAAGAGTAACAAGAGGACTGTATAAAAACAGGGAAAATAAATTATTAAATGCAGATGTAAATGGGTCGTTGAACATTATTAAAAAAGTAATTCCTGATGTCTTTGACCAAGGAATAAAGAGTTTGCCGTTTAACCCTGTAGTGCTTGATCCACTTGCGTTTGACTATACTTTCAGACTTGTGAGTAAGTTTGAGTAAGTTTAGTTGAGCGGTAATAGTAATAGTAGATTTATTGTGTCCTTTATTACTATAGTCATTCTGAATAAGACTGGAACACTTTTTTAGCTGAAACTCTTTCAAGGCAAGAAACCCTTGTCTCAATCTTAACTGGAATGACTATATGTCTTACAGTCTAATATCAAGTCTCATTAATTAGGGCTTGCTGATTAAATCTAAAAGTATTTGCAGATCAAGGTTTAGGCCTTTTTGTGGCCTTTAAAAAGTACCTGGTTTTCAGCTCTTCACGCTCAAAAAGTGAGCATTTTAGGCGCATAGTTGGGCAGAACAATCTTGGGACAAAACGCCCGCTCCTACCTCCTCTAAATTTCCTTTTCTCCTGTCTCCTGTCTCCAGTATAGCTGTCTCCTTCCCTCACCCATAAGACTTTTTCAGCAAACCCTAATTAGTCATCATAAAAAAGTCTTCTCTGATAAATTTCTCCCTGTTCCCTGTTCCCTATTCCCTATTCCCTATTCCCTAGAGAAGAGACATGATATAAGACTAAAATCTACACACTTTAATACTTTTAAGAGTGGGGTCACTACACCCTGTTATTATCCCACTCAATGCCCGGACTTGTTCAAGTATTTTCAAATGCTGTTGCGCAATAATTTCACCAGGCATTAATACTGGAATACCTGGTGGATAGGGACAAATAAGTTCAGCACTGATACAACCTAAAGATTTTTCTATGGGTAAATAATCTTTCTGGGCAAAGAAGGCATCTCTGGGAGATAAAGGAATTGAGGAATCAATTAAATAATCGTCAATTTCTGTCTTAAAGTCGGTGAACTTGTTAAATTTATTTCTACAATCTTGCTCTGCTAAATTTACTAGAGCATCTATTAACTGCTCAATATCTGCCTTTGTATTTCCCAGAGAAATAATGAATGTCAGACTTTTGAAACTTGGTAACTCACAGGTAACACCTAATTTCTGATGCAAAATTTCATCAGCTTCATACCCGCTCAAACCAATATCAGAGACTTTTATTGTTAATCTGGTTTGGTCAAGAGCAAAAAATCCAGAATTGATATAACTTTCATCAAATTTTCTGCCTTTTATCAAGAAAGGTAATCTTTTCCTCTCATTAGTTAATAAGTCTGAATTTCCTGGCGAGCTAGTCAAGCTTCTTATTTCTTTGTCAAATATAGAAAAATTTGGCAGTTGACTAATTCTATTTCTAGCATCCCTAGCTAATTCTAAAGTCTGACTCATTAGTTCTTGACCAAGCAAAGCCATTTGTTGGCGGGCAGCATCGAGAGATGCCAAAAGTAAATAATTTGGACTACTAGACTGTAGCATTTGTAAGGCTTGGTTGAGTCGGTAGGAGTCTATGCGTTTACTGCCCAGATGCAACATTGATGCTTGAGTCATTGCCCCCAATACTTTATGAATGGATTGTACTGTTAAATCTGCTCCACCTACTAATGCTGGAGTTGGTAATTCTGGATGAAAAGCAAAATGTGGACCGTGAGCTTCATCTACTAATAAGGGAATATTATATTTGTGGACTTCTTGGGCGATCGCTGCAATATCTCCACAGACACCATGATAGGTAGGATAAATTACCATCACTGCTTTGGTGTCTGGATGTTTTGCTAAGGTTTGGGCAATAGATTTAGGAGTGACACTGAGAGTAATATCCCAATCTGAATCATATTCAGGATTGATAAAAATGGGAATTGCTCCAGATATAATTAGCCCAGAGACTACTGACTGATGAATATTCCGAGGCAAAATAATTTTGTCTCCATTTCCACAAGTGGCTAGTATTCCAGCGATAATTCCTGTAGTTGAACCGTTGACTAGAAATCTGGTTTGTAATGCTCCAAAAGTTTCTGCTGCTAATTCTTGAGCTTCTTTAATTACACTTTCTGGAGCAAATAAGTTATCCAATTCTGGTAATTCTGGTAAGTCTGCTAGAAATACTTTTTTACCTAATAAGTCATTAAGTGGTTGTGGAATGCCTTTTCCTAGTTTGTGTCCTGGTGCGTAGAAAGGAGCATGAGATTTTTGGGTAAGATTTTTGAGAGTTTGAATTATTGGTGCTTTGGTTTGGTCAAGCATTGTAATGTCGTTTCACTAAAGTCAGAAGTCAAAAGTCAGAAGTCAGAAGTGATATTTTAGGTACTTAGGGTTTGCTGAAAAAGTATGCATGGCAGGGGTATGAGTCAGGAGTAATGGAGAATTTAGAGGAGGTAGTCGGATATATTTGTCTCTTTATTTTTTTGCCGTAGTGAGCCTTTAATCCTAGCTTTTTGGTCGCTCAAGCTTAAAAAGTTGCACTCTTTTTCGTTCTAAAAAGGCACTTACTTTTATCTGTAAAGGCTTTTAGATTTAGATCGGTAAGTCCTACTTAAAACCTTTACTCTACAGTAATTTCAGCTTATTATTTTAATTCATCAATTACCAACTATTTGTGACATTTTTTAAGTTAATTTCTATAACTTTTCTATACTTTAGGAGCTTTGATTAATTTTCCTGTAGAGGTAGCTACAAAACTTTCTATTTCTGCATCAATATTGAATAGCGAATTAGAGAAAAAAAGGAATAGGAAATAACCTTGTCTTCAATCCAAATATTTCAGTCTCTGATTAGACATCTCCAATTTTGATAGTTAAAAACGAAAAATCAAGCTTTTCAAACACATTTTACTTAAACAAATAAACTTGTTAAAAATAGTTGGATAGGTTCTTCAATTCTTTCCCCCTACTGACTACTGCCTACTCCCTCTTTTCTTAAATAAAATACCTCTTTTAAAACATTAATCTTAGCTTTTCCAATTCCACATTTTAATTTTGTAATTGCTTCTAAGCTTTTCCAATTTTGACGTGGAGCTTCAGCAATAAGTTCTGTCGCTTTTACTAATTCAACTTGTTTTAGTTGACTATTTGGCTTTTCGATTAAATATTTAAGTGCTGCTTGAATTTCATCTTTTGTGGCAGTGGAAAGATTTACTTTCTCTGGTTCGGGTATTGGTTGGGGAGTCAGATAAAATACTTCTTTTAAAGCTTTGACTTTAGCCATCGTAATTCCACACTTTAATTTTGTAATAGGTTTAAAATCTTTCCAATATTGACGTGGTGCTTCATCAATACGATTTGTGGCTACTGCTAGTTTCACTCCTTTAAGTTGACTGTCTGGTTTTTCAATTAAGTATTGAAGTGCTATTTTAATTTCGTCTCTCGTGGCGGTTGAAAGATTTATTTGTGGTATTTTTTCCCCAGACAAAATTTTGCTAATTTTTTCAGTTTCTTCACTTTCATCAGCAATAACACACCAAACTTTTTCTAAACCAGCAGCTTCAGCTACGGCAAAAATAAAGGAGTTACCAATTACTTCATATTTATCCTCTTCAACTTCTTTCACAATTACAGGTATCCAGTTTCGCCCCCCACTTTCACTGAGAAATTTTGCCGTTGCTGAGATTAGAAATTCTGGGGCATCTATTCCATCCCCCGGTTCAATTTCATCAATATACAGATGTATCAACTTACCAACATTACTGAAATTACTCATTGTAGGAAATACTCCTTAACCAAATCTATATAATATGTGGGAAAATCAAAGAATTAATCAATGACTTGATATTGCTCTTCTCCCACTTTTTTTCACAATGACAGGTATCCAGTTCAAAAAAACAACAAGTTAGTAACGAAAAGTAAATTTGCCAAAAACTCTCTTCCCTTCTGCCCTCTGCCTCCTGCCTTTTCATAACGATAATTTTCAACACCGACCTACTTATCAGCATTTCAGTACTCAGCGAATCAGCGCACTAAAAGCTTGGGTTTAACTGTGCGACCCCTCCACTACAAGCTAGAAGTCGGGCATTTAAACCCAAGCTTTTAGTGCGCTGATTCGCTGAGTACTGAAATGCTGATAAGTATTCAGCGAATCAGCGCACTAAAAGCTTGGGTTTAAATGCCCGACTTCTAGCTTGTAGTTGAGGGGTCGCACATTTAAACCCAAGCTTTTAGTGCGCTGATTCGCTGAGTACTGAAATGCTGATAAGTAGGTCGGTGTTGAAAATTATCGTTATGAAAAGGCAGGAGGCAGAGGGCAGAAGGGAAGAGAGTTTTTGGCAAATTTACTTTTCGTTACTAACTTGTTGTTTTTTTGAACTGTTCTACTTACTCAAATTACTCATTGTAGAAAATACTCCTTAACCAAATTTATATAATATCCCTTAGCTATTTTATCTTTGTAAACAGCAGGTATATGAGAAAAAGCAGAATTTGCAATAGAAGCATAATTAGGAAGTTCAAATATATCTGTATTTTTGTTTGCTGCTGTATAGCGGGGATAAAAATATGGTCTAAGGGCAAATTGATGATTTGAATTTTCTTGAGCTTCTCTAATCAGTTTATTGATATGCAATTTAGCACCTTTCTTTTGAGCGTCCGTCATTTTCTCACCATTAAAAAAAATCGGTAGAGCTACTGGTCCGAAATCTTCATTTTTTCTTCTTGCTGCATCTTTTATTCTTGCTTTTTGAACTGCTGGAATATATTCTTTAATAGCTATAGCTGCATTTTCTAGGGAAAATAAGTTGTTATGTTTTGCTGGAATTAGCACTACATCTGCTGCATAAACAGCACTAACACTAAATATTCGCCAGTTGGGAGGAGCATCAATGAAGATATAATCATAGCTATTTTTTAGTGTGTCTAATAATTTGCTTAATCTATCAAAGGTAATTTTTTGCGCAACATCGTCCCAATCGCCAAGTTTTCCATGTACTGGAATGACATCAAAACCAAATGATTTTTTTGATTTTTTACTATTAAGTTTGTAGGGATAAATGACATCTGTGACATTAATATTTTTATCTACTAAACAATCATAAAAAGTAGGTGTACCTGGTTTTATTGCTAGAGAATTTGTCAGGTCTCTTTGATTAGGGTCAAAATCAACAATCAAAACTTTCTTATTATACAGAGATAAGGTTGCTGCTGTATTAACTGTAGTTGTTGTTTTTCCTACGCCACCCTTATTGTTATAAACTGCTACGGTTAATACTTTTTGTGGCTTATCAATTTTTTCTTTAATTGATGTAGCTATTTTGATGATATTTTCTGGATTAATTTCCAAACAAACTGTCGCCGGATGAATAACTTTTCCATGCTTTCTAAATAATTGAATGTGATTAGCATTGGTAATTATTCCCCACTTAACTGTTTGACAGTTTTCTGCTAACAAATACCGTTTAATTTGCACAACTGTCTTTTGATATTGTGTCGAATCAGGAGTTAAATTAACATTCCGAGCTTTCAATTCTACGAGAATATCTGGATTAGTCTTTGTTTGGGAAAATATATCATTTTCCGTACTATGACGGATAGCATAATCAACAGCATCAGTACCACTTCCTGTAGGAAAAGAAGGTACCTGCTCATTTAGTTCAAAACCTAAAAACTTGAATAATTCAGAAGCAAAAATCTGATTAACTTGAGCTTCAGATGCGTCCTCCGGCAGATTTTTGACCAAAGCATCTACAAGGGCTTGATTTTTCACAGCACTATCCATCTGTCGTTAATTTTTTTGACTTTAACTATCAGCCTATCACGACAAGTATGGCAAAAAATCTCAATTTTATCTACTTACTTACATCTATATATATTTATATGCTCGATTAGCACTAACCGGATTAAAATTCGTATCTACAAATTGCACCGGACTATAAGTATCAATCCACAAATGAGCTCCACATCCAGCCGGGTTGTGAGGTCGATAAACAATTCGACAAGGACCTTTGATTTCTAGCTGATAACCATAGTTATTGTGATTAGTCTGCTTCACAGAAACTACTGGTTTGATATCTTTTAGTGGGTGATTTGCATTGCGCTGAATGATATGCTGATTAACATGAATCATAGTCGGTTTAGTACGCCTCCGCTTACACCAAATACCTTTCGGTCCTCTGGTACCAGGATAAATTACAGGCATTTCATTGTCTTCTGGCCCATAAATGGGAATTTTCCAGAAGCCATTTTCTTTGTAAGCATTTTTCACTCTACCTTGAGCCAATAATATCCGCAAACGTTGACCGGAAATACCCAATAAATATGCTGCTTCTCTAGTTCCAATAATTTTTTCTTGATCCATTGCACAATAGTTTTTTGATATAGAATTTTAATTAATAATCAAAAAATACTTTAACTTAATTTTCTAGCTAAAAACCACTAACTCCACAAAACTTAATCTAGACTTTCTATGTAAATAAATTTTTGAAAATTTATTATTTAACAAGATAAGGAAAATAATTCTTTCAGTTTATTTGGTTGCTGATCATATTCTGCATCCCTATTGCGATCGCTCTTACTATTGAACAATAAGTATAGCAATGTGCGCTGGCATATTTACACATTATTTTTTGTACACCTTTTCCCTTACTGCACTTTGAGCTAGACATTGTAAATACCTGAGCGCTCATTGCTATATTTGAGATTATTCAATTTTTATTTTGATAAACTGTTTTTCTACACTGCAAAACTTATGGCTTATTTACCTAGCGGGACTTTAGCAAAAAATACCTTAAAAATCGTTTTAAATCCTTGCTGTGTAATGCTTTAAGGTCAAAATAGCCTATTTATTGTACAAGCTAGATTTGAGCCATTTTTAGCCAGAGCAACGAAAACACGTTGCTACCGTTGAGTTTGAAGCCATTTTCAGCCTAAAAAATATCAAAGTCCCGCTAGCTCCTCCTCATTTAACAAAAAAGGCAAACTAGGTTTTTTTATTTTTTGATTCTTGATTTTAAGTGAAACTTGAGGTTAGAAATCAAGATTCTTCTTTCCTTCTGCTATCCTAATCTAAATAGGCAGTTATACAGTAACCCTACCTGTAATTTCTTTAATTTTTAACTTTTTACTTTTAATTTTTGACTTAAATTTATGCTCAGAGCTGGAATTGTCGGACTACCCAACGTCGGAAAATCTACCTTATTTAACGCTTTGGTTGCTAATGCTAAAGCGGAAGCTGCTAACTTTCCATTTTGCACAATTGAACCCAATGTTGGTGTGGTGTCGGTGCCAGATGAGCGGTTAAATGTGCTGACTAAAATTTCTAATTCTGCTCAAACTATTCCTACTAGAATTGAGTTTGTTGATATTGCTGGTTTAGTAAAAGGTGCTAGTAAAGGAGAAGGCTTAGGTAATCAATTTTTATCTAATATTCGAGAGGTTGATGCTATTGTTCAGGTAGTCCGTTGTTTTGATAGTGAGGATATTATTCATGTTTCTGGTTCTGTCGATCCAGTGCGAGATATTGAGGTAATTAATTTAGAATTGGCTTTGTCCGATTTAGCTCAAGTTGAGCGCCGAATTGAGCGGACTAAAAAACAAGCTCGTACCAGTAAAGATGCTCAGGCAGAGTTGGAAGTTTTGACAAAATTAGAGGGGATTTTAAATGAAGGTAAGTCGGTGAGAATGGCTGACTTAAATGAAGAAGAATTTCTGTTAATTAAGCCTTTAAATCTGTTAACTTCTAAGCCCATAATTTATGCCACTAATGTGTCTGAGGATGATTTGGCTAGTGGGAATGATTGGGTTGAAAAAGTCCGCAATATTGCTGCGGTGGAAAATGCTCAAGTTGTGATAATTTCAGCTCAGGTAGAATCAGAATTAATTGAGTTACCGGAGGAAGAAAGAGCTGATTATTTAGAATCTTTAGGAGTAGAAGAAGGTGGGTTGAAATCTCTGATTAAGGCAACTTATGAATTGTTGGGATTGCGTACTTATTTTACTACTGGAGAAAAAGAAACCAAAGCTTGGACGATTAAGGCTGGAATGTTAGCTCCTCAAGCTGCTGGTGTAATTCATACTGATTTTGAAAGAGGTTTTATTCGAGCAGAAACAATTGCCTATAATGATTTAGTAGCTACTGGTTCAATGACTGCTGCTAAAGAAAAGGGTCTGATGAGGAGTGAAGGTAAAGATTATGTTGTTAAGGAAGGAGATGTTTTGCTCTTCCGATTTAATGTTTAGATTTCTGTTAATTTAAGGAGAAAAAAATGGCTACTGAAGAGATTGTTAGACTGATTGTTATGTGGTTGATTACTGCTGTTAGTTTGTTTATTATTTCTAAGTTGCCTACTGGGGTAGAAATTGATGATTTTAATATTGCCTTGATTTCTTCGGCGATATTTGGGCTGTTAAATGTATTTGTACGTCCAATTTTAGGAACTTTAGCTTTACCAGTTAATATAATTCTTCCTGGTTTAGTTACTCTAGTTGTTAATCTTGTTATCTTTGGTTTAGCTGCCTGGTTAGTAAGTGGATTTCGACTACGTTGGGGATTTTGGAGTGCGTTAATTGGTTCTTTAGGACTAACTTTTATTAACTCTTTTCTTTATGAGTTACTTAGCAAAGGATTAGTCAGTTAGGCAGCAGTTAAATTATCAAAAATTGTGGGTAATTTTAGGTTTCTTGAAAATTGATATCTAGTAAATTACCCACTTTTGCTGTAGAGAAGTAGGGAGTAGGCAACTACTAATTATAGTCATTCTGAATAAGACTGGAAAACTTTTTTAGCTGAAACTCTTTCAAGGCAAGAAACCCTTGTCTCAATCTTAACTGGAATGACTATATATCTACCTTCTCTACCATTAGTTTCATATCTAAGCCTTACCTACAGTGCATCAATTAGACAGAGTTTTAATTCCTCTACCAGGATTATCAATTCCATTATTCTGAGTATTAGTTTTATTTCTGAGCGTTTGAACGAGTTTGATTTTATAGTAAAAACCTAATTATATTAAGCCCAGCTTCTCAAAGTAGAGTTATAATTTTTCTCTGTTATCCATTTCTTCACTTCTGTTGTTAAATATTTTGCTTAAACCTATTGCAGAAAAATTAAAGGAAGAACAGGAAAATATTGCTGAAAGTTTTGCCGAAGTAACTATTTTGTTTGCTGATTTAGTAGGTTTTACTCAGTTATCAGAAAATATTCCTCCTACGCAGTTAGTTAATTTACTTAATGAAATATTTTCTTGTTTTGATGAGTTGACTGATAAATATTATTTGGAAAAAATTCAAACTAATAGAGCTTATGATAATATTGAAAGTCAAATGATGACTGCTGAAGTGGATAACTAGAAAAAGTTATCTGCTATAAAATAACTAAACTACCAGAGGAAAATAGGATGGAAAACACTGTAAATTGTGCAGAAGCTTGTGTTAATGGATGTGTTTTAGGTGACAAATGCCCGAATCAGGAATATGTAAAAGAAACATCAAAGTTTATTGATGATACTCCCTTAGATAAAATGTTGGAAATAGCTGAAGAAGCAGTTATGAAGAAAAGAATGGCTCCTCCTAAATGGGTAATTCCTGAGTTTCCTGAGTAAAAATAATATGAAATTAAAAACGATAGTGTTCAGCACCTCTGACACGATCGCCAACTTTTTAATTAATTTAATTAATTAATAGACATCTGGTGGAAAATAAATAAATCTTTTAATTAGATCAGCTAAGGAAAGAAAAATTTACCCTAAAAAATCCTTTTTAGTGCCTTCGCGCGTAAAAATATCTTACCTGTTGCCTGTTGCCTTTCGGAGCTGTTGCCTACTCCTGCAAAAAATCTATATCTTTTTCACGCCTAGGTCTAATCAATAATATAATTTAGGCGATCGCTATTTTCTCAGACTAAATCCTCTTTCCTCTTAAATTACTTGAATCAAGTCTTTTCAAGCTATACATAAAAAAGATATAAACGGGTTAAAATCAGTGAATAATCCACTGATTTTAACCTCGATAAAACTTAAATTTAAACAGACAATAATTTTAGTTGTTCAAGTAAACTGGGTGATACATTCGAGTTTACTGAGACTATGTTCAAAGAAATTAAATTCTTTGATTAAAGAGGATTTGGCGATTATTTATATAAGTAGCTTATCATAACCGAATTTAGCATAAATCAAAATTTTAAAAATTTTACTGAGACTATGTTCAAAGAAATTAAATTCTTTGATTAAAGAGAATTTGGCGATTATTTATATAAGTAGCTTATCATAACCGAATTTAGCATAAATCAAAATTTTAAAAATTTTAGAGTATAATAAAAAAATCAACTAAGAGATAAAAATTAAATCAAATTCAGAAAATTATTTTCAAATAAAGATTGTTTATGACCGAAACTATTCAAATTCCTGAACAAATAGTAATAGATCTTAGTAAAATCCTGCAAATATTTGCCATCGCAGTCATAGGAATAGTCGTAGTTATCGTAATTCGCAAACTGCCTGAATTAATAGAGAGGATTATATCTACAGAAATTTCCGAAGCATATAAAATTATAATATCTCCAAATAAATCACTAATTGGAGTAGTAATTGCCATAGCCATATCTGAGATAACTCTTCTGGCTGTTACACCATATTCTCAGGTATATATTATAGAAATTACTCTGAGTTTAATTTTAACTATCACAACTACTTGGCTAGGTTCTCAATTTGCTAAAAAGTTTTTTGATGTTTATTTAATAGAAGCAGCATTTAGAAGCGATCAAAAAGCTAATAGTGACTTATTTGTAGTAGGTAAATTTATTGCTAACTTTATCATTCTTGTATTAGCTATTATCATTTTTGCTCAGACTCACCAAGTGAATGTATTTGGTATTATTGCTAGTCTAGGAGTAGGAGGTGTAGCAGTTGCTTTTGCTGCTCAAAATACTTTAAGTCAATTACTTGGTGGTATCGTACTTTATGTAGATAGACCTTTTGTAGTAGATGATTATATTGGTCTCCCAGATGGTACTTTTGGTAGGGTAGAATCAATTGGTTTACGCTCTACTAAAATCCGTTCTTCTGGTAAAGGTACATTAATTATTATTCCTAATAATTCTCTGACACAGGTAAATATTGAAAACTTTACCGCAGCCAAGAAAGTTATGTCGATTCTATACTTAACTTTTTATCGTCAGGTAGATATTGAAGAACAAGCATTAATACGTCAAGTTATCTTAGCAAGTACAAGTGATGTATTTGGCATAGAGCCTCGTAATACTGATATTACCTTTAAAAATTCACAGAATTCTAACTTACAAGATATAACTCAAGCCCAGATTACATTTTTTATTTTAGGTTCTGGTAAAGTATCTATGGATTTGCGTCGTCAAATGTTGGATAATGCTAGCCAAAGAATTACTTTGAAACTTAAGGAATATGGTATTGCTTTTGATATAGAGCAACCTAGTATCTATGTTGATTCACCAATTACAGTTTAATTGATTATGTTTTTTTCAAATATAATTAACAAGGTCAATCAGCTATCTGTTTTTTTGCAAGGTTCTAGCATTCCTCACTATCTAATTTTTTTTGTATTTGCCCTGGGAGCTGTATTGATAGGAAAATATACACCAGGAATAGTGCAATTAATTATTAATAAGTTTTTGCCTAGTTCAAGCAAAGAAATTACTAACAACTTTATTAGTCCACTGACAAAACCTTTCCAAGTTGCAGGAACATTTATATTAATTTCTCTATCCTCAGTTTGGTTAGAAGAATACAAAGCATTATACAATTTCTTTAATCCTTTAATAGTTCTTGTTGTAGTGATTAGTATTGCCTGGTTAGCTTCCCGTTTATTTCAGCAAGTACTCAGGATATATGGCATTGAAATTATTCGTAAATCTGGCTTAGAAGCTGATGAGTTACTCTTAGTATTTGAGACTATAGTAAATGTAGTAATCGGATTTATTGCCACAATAGGTTATGCTCAAAGTCAAAGATTTCCATTAACAGGTTTGTTAGCTGGAGTATCTATTGGTGGTGTCGCTATTAGTTTTGCTGCTTCCAAAACTTTGGAGCAATTGTTTGGTACTGTTGTATTGTATTTAGACCGTCCTTTTATTCCTGGAGATTATATTCGTTGCTCATTAGGAGAAGGTGAGATGTATGGCAGAGTAGAATCTATTGGTTTGCGGTCTACAAAAATTAGGAAAGCCGCCACGGGTACACTATATATTGTTCCTAATAACCAATTAGCCAATGCAGGAATTGAGAATATTACCCGTGGTAAAAAAGTGATGGTTTTATTATATTTAGACTTTACCAAGAAACTGATAGAACGAGAAAAAGCTCTAGTTCAGCAAGTGGTTAAAAATAGTACAGATTCAGTATTTGGTATTGACCCAGGAAGTACAAAAATAGCAGTATTTGACCATGAACATACAGATAAATGTCGGGCGAGGATAACTTTCTTTATTCTCGGTTCTAGTGAAAATTCTATCCAATTAAGAAAGCGACTTTTGGAAGTTGCTAATCAAAATATTTCTAAGGAGCTGAAAAATTTTGGCATTGAATTTTATCTACAAGAACCAAATATTTATGTTGATTCCCCAATGACTATTTAATTTCCTGTATTTTCTTCATTCCTATTTCTTTTAGGATTTATATAACTGTGCATTTTCTATGAAAAAACGACTGACTAAAATTGAATTATTTAAGCAAGCAATGAACTTTTCAGCAGGTCACTTCACTATATTTTCAGATAGTGAAAGAGAAAATCTGCACGGTCATAGTTTTTCTGTATATGTCATGTTCGAGGCTGAAGTGACAAACAATGGCATGACCTTTGACTATGGTATTTACAAAGAAATTATCCTTAATATTTGTCAATTTCTTGATGAAGTTTTTCTACTGCCATTAAAAAATCCTTATCTCAAAATAGAAGAATTCGATGAATATATCTATGCTTTGTTCAATGGTGGTAAAGAGAAAATACCATTTCTTAAACGAGATGTAAAGTTGCTTCCGGTGCGAAATATTACTGTAGAGGAGCTTTCTCATTGGTTTTTGCAACAATTACTTGTTAATGTACAAGAAAATCAAGAGCATTTGATTCAAACAATAGAAGTTAAAATATTCTCTGGTCCTGGTCAGTCAGGTAGCAGTTTTTGGAGTAAAAAATGAGCAAAAAATATTTGGTTATAACTGGTGGAAGTCGTGGCATAGGATTGGCAACAGCTAAACTATTTCTGGAACAGGAATTTCAGGTTATTAACCTTTCTAGAAATTTATGTCCGTTGCCAGATGTAGTTAATATTCAGATAGATTTAGCTGCAAAAGGTTTTGAGGAAAATTTGAAACAAGAGTTACTACCTAAATTAGAATATTCTGAAAGGGTGATTTTAGTTCACAATGCTGCCCGCTTAGATAAGGATAATGTAGAAAATATTCAAGCCAATAATTTACGAGATATCTTGGAAATTAATATGGTTGCTCCAACTATATTGAATCAGATAGTCATGCCAAAAATGTCAAAGGGGTCTGCTATTATTTATGTGGGTTCCACTCTCTCAGAAAAGGCGGTGCCTGGTGCCTTTAGTTATGTCACTTCTAAACACGCAGCAGTGGGGTTAATGCGAGCCACTTGTCAGGATTTAATAGATCGAGGTATTCATACAGCTTGTGTTTGTCCTGGTTTTACCGATACCCCAATGTTACGAAATCATCTTAATCATGATGAGACAATTATTGAGCAGATAAAAACTATGAATGCTCAAAATCGTTTAATCGAAGCTTCAGAGATTGCACAAACCATTTATTTTGCAGCGACTAACCCAGTTATTAATGGTGCAATAATCCATGCAAATATGGGGCAAAAAGAGAGATAAAAAGATGGCAGCTACTCAACTTAATCACTATCTGATTAGTCATTGAGTTGATAAGGACTTGTAACTGTTACCTATAATCTGGTATTATCTATAATAGTCTCCGATTATCTGTTTTATGCTACTAGGATTCAAAACTGAGTAGCAACCCACAAATCAACAAAAAACATTACTTGCCCAACACGCTGGTGTGGGTCGTCATGCCTGTAATTGTGGATTATGGCTGACTAGAAACATCCTTAATCACAATTCTATTAATCCTGATAGCAAAATTAAATTTCCTACTGCTATTGACTTGGCCTTTGCTTTTGGTAGCAATGGTTAAACCTCAAAACTATTGGTACTACGAAGTGTCTAAAACAGCACCTCAATATGCTTTGAAATATTTGTCATCAGCTTGGAAGCGTTACTTTAAGAAAGTCTCTGGTTAGCCTAAATTCAAGAAAAAAGGCAAAGATGATAGTTTTCCTACGGAATGCTACGCAAACACTTTAGATGGTTCAATACCCACCCCCATCCCCTCCTGGGAGGGGAGCAAGAGAGGTGGGTCAGATAAAATTACCTAGAATTGGGGGTTGCACATTATAGAATGATATTGCCAAAAATTAGTTTAGACTTTGACTAAAAAAAAACCATTAATTAATCATTCTAGCAATTATCAAATCCAAAATCTTGTTCATCAAAAATATAAAATCATTCGTCACTGTGCAACGCCTAGAATTGGATGGGTTAAAACTTTTGAGATCTTGCCAGATAATGTCAATCTGTCGTCTGTAACTATTAGTAGAAAAGCTAACCGCTGGTTCATTAGTTTCAAGATTAAAACAGAACCTCAAATTAGTGAGAATTCAGTAGATGTAGTTAGTGTAGATTTAGGAGTAAAAACCTTAGCAACATTATCACTATTGCGAAATGTTTGATGGTGCTAAATCGAAAAAAAAAGTTAGAATTATTACTATCACGACTGCAATACCTTAACAGGTATAAAACCAAGTTTTCCAATAACTGGAAAAAAGCACAGCTAAAAATAGCTAGACTACACAGTAAAATAGCTAATATTCGTAAAGATACATTGCATAAACGTGCCTACTTATTTGGCTCTTAACTACAACCCACCCCCATCCCCTGCTGGGAGGGGAGCAAGAGTGGTGGGTGAAGATCTGAATGTATCAGGAATGATGGCCAACTATAAGCTAGCTAAGTCTGCCCTAGTCTATGGGTTTTTATGAGTTTCGTAGACAGCTAGAGTACAAATGTCAACTGTACGGCTCTAAATTAACCATTGTTGATAGATGGTTTCCTAGTTCTAAAACCTGCTCTAACTGTGGAACTGAATTGCGAGTCTTTGTTTTTATCAGACTGTTTGTTCAATTGCGAACACTGCAATTTTAGCTGCGATCAAGACTTGTTTGCGTTTGCGTAGCATCCCGTAGGGAAGCATTCCGTAGGAAATGCAGCGTTAAATTTAGCTATGGGGGGCAGTGAGAGCTACGCTCCGCGTTCCGCGTTTCGCGCTAGCGTTGCGCAGCAAACGTCCGTGTCAGCTTGTGGACTGGATAACGCCGACGTTGCCAGGTAGAAGCAAGAATAGAACAGATAATTATAGATTATCGTAGGTTTCTAAGAACGGCAACATCAAGTGTACAAAATTCAGGAGTCATTTTCTATGTTAACTGCAGCTAAACCTGAGTTTCTCAAAGCTTATTGGGACAATTCTTTCGATCTGAAAAACCACATCCAGGAGTTTTTGCAGATAGATCGACATACCCTTGAGACTCGAATTCAGGAAAGTAATCAAGCTATGACTAAGTTGGGACAAAACTTTGATTGGGAAATGGCAATCGAATTTTATCGAGACCAAGTCGGAGCAACCTATATCTTAGAATTAGCAGCGTGGCATTTAAAAAGCTGTGATTATATCGGTAATATGCTACATTTAATTGCTGATTTTGCTAAAGGTCGGGTTTTGGATTTTGGTGGGGGGATTGGAACACATTCCTTTGCGGCTGCTTTGTGTCCAAATGTTACCGAAGTTCAGTACTTAGATGTAAATCCGATTAACTGCAATTTTGTTCTGGAGCGCTCCGAAAAATTAGGGTTATCTGACAAAATTCAAGTCACATCAAAATTGGAAATTTATAACTCATTTGACACAATTATGTGTTTTGATGTCATGGAACATTTACCAGACCCAATATCACAGTTAATTGAGTTTCATAAACTTCTGAGTTCTGATGGAAAATTACTAATTAATTGGTATTTTTCTAAGGGTTTTGGCAACGAATATCCTTTTCATTTAGATGATACAGCTATTGTGAAATATTTTTTTCAAACGCTACAATCAAATTTTCTAGAAGTATTTCACCCCCATTTAATCACAACCAGATGTTATCAAAAATTGTGAAGTATTTAAAGAAGTATCTATCTATAAAATATTCCTTAATATCTAAAGGAATCGGGATAATTTAATATATTGAGAGCTTGATACAACCTGGGTTTTTCTAATTTGACTCAGACCCCAATGTTGCTCAATGATTTTCTTGTCTGTTTTATCCCACATTCCGCACGTCATTTTGTAGCATTAAAAGTAGTATGTAAATCCGTAGCTTTGTAAGTATTTATACTATGCAAATCATCTCAATTACTTTTTTCGTCGATCAAATTCTGAGTAAAAAATTTACGCATAAATACTTGCTTGATTAATGACGCAATCACGGCAGCTATGATTTTCTTCTAAAATTCTGTCTCCTGTCTCCTGTCTCCTGACTCCTGATTCTATACTACATTTTGTTGTGCGGAATGTAGGTTTTATGTTCCCTTTGATAATTTAGGCAAAAAAAATGGCAACTGCTCAAGCTAACCTCTTACGATTATTATTTGCTTCTACACCTGTGGGAGCTATTGGTTCAGGTACTGGAGGTGGAGTCGAATTCACATTACAAAATATTGCCCAAGAAATGATTCTCAGAGGACACAAGGTAGATATAGTTGCGCCACAGGGTTCTATAACTAAAGTAGATTGTCCCATTATTGAAATTACCGGAGAACTGCAAGTTAGTATTCAGCAATTAAATCGTGACACCCCCATTTCTATAATCCCTAAATCTGTGCTTACCAGAATGTGGGAATTTATAGGAAAAGAGCAAAATAATTACGATTTGATTGTTAACTTTGCTTATGACTGGCTTCCCTTTTATTTATCTCTATTTTTGAATGTCCCTATTGCCCATCTGGTAAGTATGGGTTCTCTGTCAAAGGCAATGGATGAGATTATAGAAAAAACCAGTATTAGTTTTCCTGGTACTATTGCTGTTCACACAAAAGCTCAGGCAGAAACTTTCTCATTTCCTAGTAGATGTCGAGTTGTGGGAAATGGTATTGACATAAAAAACTATCAATATTGTGATCGACCAAATAATTACTTGGTTTGGGTGGCGCGCATTTCTCCTGAAAAAGGATTGGAAGATGCTGTGGAAGCTGCAAAAAATACTGGTATTCCTTTGAAAATAATGGGTTTGCTTCAGGATAAGTCTTACTGGGAGAGTATCCAGCAAAATTATCCTGATGCGCCAATAGAATATTTAGGGTTTCTACCAATTAAGGAAATGCAGTTAGTGCTGCGACGCAGTCGAGGGTACTTGATGACCCATCGATGGAGTGAAGCATTTGGCATGACTGCCATTCAATCATTAGCTTGTGGTGTGCCTATAATTACCTTTGATGACCCATCGATGGAGTGAAGCATTTGGCATGACTGCCATTCAATCATTAGCTTGTGGTGTGCCTATAATTACCTATAATAAGGGAGGCCCTGCTGAAATTGTGCGTCACGGTCAAACAGGTTGGCTAGTTGAGCCTGGTAATCTAGTGGAATTGGTAAAAGCAATTAACAATCTTGACAAACTTGATCGTTTAGCTTGTCGGCAACAAGCGGAAGCTGAATATTCTATTCAAGTTTATGGAAATCGTATGGAAAATTGGTTCTACGATATTCTGGCTCAGACTAGCTATTCGCTGAGGAGTTAGGAGTTATACCAAGGGTGATAAATATTTGTTGCAAATGGTAGGGACGTTGCATGCAACGTCTGTAGGTCAGAGGGAAGAAGGAAGAAATATTGAAGAAAAATAGAAAAATGATAGAGATAGCTGTCTAAAATTAATTGGAGTAGCTCTTTTTAAGCCAATAAAGTTCAGATAATACTAAAACTCATAAGGTATGGAACCATTAGAGTAGCTCTTGAGCTTACAGAACTGCAAAAAAAATCCTTAACTGAACTGCATTGCTTTTCAACCCTCTCTGATCGAGACGCACCTTCTTGTAGCATTCTTTTTTCAAACTCGCATAACAATATCACGATGGTTAAATATTATCTAACATTGACAGAGCTTTTAATTCCCTGTGCTCATCAGACTTTTTTAAGGATTCAGGTTAATTATCTGTTGAACAATATCAACTAAATAATCCCCAGCAATCTCCCACAGTTCACCATATATACCTACCCAAAAATTGCTATGTCTTCTATCTTTTCTTTGAGCTTCTGTTCATCTATAAATGTAATTTTGAACACCGAATTTTTTGAGAAATTTACCTTGATAAAATCAACCAGTATTAGCAATAGCAAGCAGTGAAATTAAATTAGTCAAACCTTGTACATTACCTAGACTTCCCTCTAGATTATATCCACCTGTTTTACCGAAAAATTGGGGTAGGTGCCTTGCTCTTATAGGGCGACTTTTTATTTGTAAGTGAATTGAATATATGCTAGAGTATTGAATATACGGTAGAGTGTTATAGTTGTCGGGGGGCACTCGGAAACTCTAAACGGACGTTGAGGGAAGCGTCAGACTACCGCCTAGGAAGCAGCACCCTGTGTTGGCGGAGCTATGCGCCACCAAAGCGTCAACCTCCCGAGGAATTAAGGTTCGATAGGAATCCCTGTGCCTTTAGGCCAGAGAGGATGTCAAAGTCTTTAAACATGGCTTCGATGCCCATTCTCCACCGATAAATTTTCAAAACTTCATACAAATTTTTCAGGTTCGTTTATGGTGTTGCACAGTGACGAATGATTAAGGTAATTGAGGGATTTGCTGATGTTTCAAATCATAGATCAGCAAGCGAACTGATTTGCACAACAGATCAATGGACTTGGAGTAGCATAAAGTTTTGCGATGTAACCTAGCGTCCGTAGTGTCTTAAACGCCAATTTTCTCCTTCTACTCTCGTCATTGCTGCGGGTGCTGACCAGGTGATCACAATCCTCGATTAAGCTTGGATTTACCTTGTACCCGTCAGTAATATCAAGAAAACAAGCCCAACCTTGAATCATCTGCCATAATATTGTGAAGGTAACGGCGCAGCGATCGCCTATCACAAACTTGAGAATTCCTGGCATTTGGCTATTTACGACTGTCCAGACCCAAATTTTGTTTTTTTTGAGCCCACAAAAGTTGGCAGTTCATCAAGCGTGAGCAGTTTCAGGAATTTCATAGTTCTCCAAAGCGAATATGTGCTTGGTGCAAGCCGTACCCAGTTAAGCACAGTATTGTGGGAAATACCAGTCACTCTCTCAATGGCTCCCAATCCCATGCCGTTAAGGAACATTTTTATACAAAGCTCTTTAAGATCAGAACTATAGCCGGTAGGACAGGGGTTTGATCGAAATTGACGGCCACAGTCACGGCACAGATAACTCTGTTTTCCCTGACGATGACCATTTTTCACTACTTTATGGCTTTGACAATCAGGACAATCCATCTCTCAATCAAATTCTAGAATATCATTCTCTATTGTGCAACACCTCGTTTATAAGTACCAAGGTTCTTGTCTTGAGTGCGTCTTTCATTCCGAGGATACCAGGGAATTACACACTCGCTTTTTCTACTTTCTGATTATATTTCCCTTTCCAATATGCTCCTAGGTTAAATCTTCCAACACCTTGATTTTGAATAATATTGATCTGGCTCAAAAAAATTTTTGTTCCGGGATATATCTGCAAAGAACTAAGTTTTTCATAGTTTTTCCCAGGTTTTCGATCATAAGTATTCTGTTTTTGTCCAAAAACAAAGTAAATTATTTCAGGTGATTTTTGATTTTTGAGCCAGTGTGATCATTCAACGCCGTGGAATTCACGGTCTCCAATAACTACTAATTCATATTTTTTTAATAAATGTCAAACAGGGTTAATAATTGCCTTTTGTTCTCCTCAGCCTTTTGTTCTCCTCAATTACTGCTGCTCTTTTTCTCTAAAATTTGTCCATAAATAGGTCAGGCTGGTTTTTTGTAGATCACCCCTATTCAAAATATATTATTTTCTTTCCATTGTGTTCTATCTATAGTTAGAATTAACCGACTACCATCCACAAATTCTTGATGAATTATCCTCCTGGTCATGTCGATGCTTTATCAATGGCCAATATTTAGCAAGCGATCGCTTCCAATCATTTGTAACATTCTTTTTTCAAATTGGTATTACCCGGTGGCAAGCTGTCAAAGATGCCAAATGTCCTACTTTTTCTGCGATCTGGGGTAGCAAGTAGGTATAAAATTTTTACCCTTTCTCTATGTTTACCTGTTTTTTGGTCTACAAGCAGCTTTTTTAGGGTCTCTTCTGGCTCAATAATATTAATTTTTAACCCACATTCCGTACGACAAAATGTAGTATGCAAAGATGGTCAAACTTGAGTAAGTATTTAGACTTAAGAAAAAAAAACCTCAAACTGTAAGAGCTGATTTGTAAACTTAGCTAAAAGTCTGATATTACCTAGTTTTTAGCAATTAGGGTAATACTTGATAATAACTCCTCAAACCTAAGTATAGCAAGTGATTCAGCGCCTTAATCTTTACTTGATCAATCAGCTCTAATTCTAGATAATTAAGTGAAGATCAAAAAGAGGAGAAAATGTCAATAGAAGTAACTAATGTAGACCATATTTCAAGCAATTTCTCATGGATTTAATTTGTACGAATGATGGAGATGTCCCATTGTGGATGAGAATTGGTT
>NZ_RCBY01000139.1 GCF_003838195.1 Okeania hirsuta | reverse complement strand
CCCAGATATCTGCTCTATCTAGAGGAAAGTAGATATTTTCTGAAGTGGAGCAACTGCCTCTTACCTACCCTCAACTTTTTGCCAGTTTTCCTCACAGATGAAAATTTCACTTCTATATATATGTAGCCGAAAATTTGCCAGAGACTTTTCCAGACTATCCGCTTTTTCTAGAGGTAAGTAGAGATTTTCTGAAGTGGAGCAACTGCCTCTTGCTTCCCTTTGAGTTTTTGCCAGTTCTCTGAGGAGATGAAAATTTCACTCTTATATAGATAGTCGAAAATTTGTTAGATAATTTTCCCGGTTATCTGCTCTATCTAGAACTAAGTAGAGATTTTCTGAAGTGGAGCAACTGCCTCTTACCTACCCTCAACTTTTTGCCAGTTTTCCTCACAGATGAAAATTTCACTTCTATATATATGTAGCCGAAAATTTGCCAGAGACTTTTCCAGACTATCCGCTTTTTCTAGAGGTAAGTAGAGATTTTCTGAAGTGGAGCAACTGCCTCTTGCTTCCCTTTGAGTTTTTGCCAGTTCTCTGAGGAGATGAAAATTTCACTCTTATATAGATAGTCGAAAATTTGTTAGATAATTTTCCCGGTTATCTGCTCTATCTAGAACTAAGTAGAGATTTTCTGAAGTAGAGCAACTACCTCTTGCTTCCCTTCAACTTTCTGCCAGTTTTCCTCAGAGTCAAAAATTTCACTATATAGGTAGTCGAAAATTCGTCAGATAATTTTCCAGAATATCTGCTCTACCTAGAGGTAAGTAGATATTTTTTGGAATTGAGCAACTACCTCTTACTTCCCCTCGACTTTTTGCCAGTTTTTCTCAGAGATGAAAATTTCACTTACATATATAGGTAGTCGCAAATTTGTCAGAGACTTTTCCCAGATATCTGCTCTATCTAGAGGAAAGTAGATATTTTCTGAAGTGGAGCAACTACCTCTTGCTTCCCTTTGAGTTTTTGCCAGTTCTCTGAGGAGATGAAAATTTCACTTACATATATAGGTAGTCGCAAATTTGTCAGAGACTTTTCCCAGATATCTGCTCTATCTAGAGGAAAGTAGATATTTTCTGAAGTGGAGCAACTACCTCTTGCTTCCCTTTGAGTTTTTGCCAGTTCTCTGAGGAGATGAAAATTTCACTCTTATATAGATAGTCGAAAATTTGTTAGATAATTTTCCCGGTTATCTGCTCTATCTAGAACTAAGTAGAGATTTTCTGAAGTGGAGCAACTACCTCTTGCTTCCCTTCAACTTTCTGCCAGTTTTCCTCAGAGTCGAAAATTCGTCAGAGAATTTTCCAGATATCTGTCTTTACCTAGAGGTAAGTAGAGATTTTCTGAAGTTGAGCGATCGCCTCTTCCTTCCCCTCGACTTTTTGCCATTTTTCTTCAGAGGTGAAAATTTCACTTCTATATATAAGTAGTCGCAAATTTGTCAGAGACTTTTCCCAGATATCTGCTCTATCTAGAGGAAAGTAGATATTTTCTGAAGTGGAGCAACTACCTCTTACCTACCCTCAACTTTTTGCCATTTTTCTTCAGAGGTGAAAATTTCACTTCTATATATAAGTAGTCGCAAATTTGTCAGAGACTTTTCCTAGATATCTGCTTTACCTAAAAGTAAGTAGATATTTTCTGAAGTTGAGCAACTACCTCTTCTATTATCAAATCTTTCCATCCATCTCTTTTCAGCGGAAAACCACCAACATTTTCATTCTCTGAAGCTCCAAAAAAAATTGCACGTCGGAGGATTTTTAGTTGCATCCCTACAAAAATTGTGATACGATAGAAAGTAGTGTGGTTTTTTCGTCAATGCGCATGACTTTTTATTCAACTAAGTTTCTTGGCTAAATGTATAGTTTTCCCAGCAAATTTCTTTCTAGTTTTTCCCATTCATTCCATCTCAAAAAATATCAAAGTTACTCCAAAGCAGACAAATTTTTATAGGAAAGCCAAGAGTAGTATCTTTAAACTTTCCTAAGATAAATTTCTCTAATTTTCAGCTAATTAATTCCCTTTTCAATCCAGATTTTTAGCAGGTAACAAAAATGCAGTTATCAAAGCAATAGTACCCCCCAATAAACCCCAACCTAGCCAAATATTAAAATTCCTACCTCCACTTTTTGCCACAAAAGCAGCAGCAGTACCAATAACACAATGCAAAATCATTAATATCCAGAATAATTGCCAGTTAATTTCAGTCATAATTTTTTTTAAGTATTAGTTATTTGAGAATAAGGACCTAAAAATTTTTCACCATCAAAATGAATTATATGGTCTGGTGCATCAGCAATCCAAACTTCTGTTTCCCAAGCAATCTCAGCAGCAAATTTGCGAAAAGTATTATGGTCTAGAAAAGCTGTAATAAAAATTATGTCAGCCTGACATTTTTCTGTCAATTTTTTCAATTCTAATAAACGTACATTAGAAATTACCCCTGAACTATGAACAGCTTCTATCAAATAAAGCCAATTTTTCTGTTCTGAATAAGCTACTATATCGGGTAATTCTCCATCAGATAATTCAAAAAAGTTTAGTTCTTTCAGTTTGTTTTTTTCTAAATGTAAAAACTTCTTAGCTGTATCGCCGACATATAAAATTTCTGCACCATAACCATATCTAGGTAAAAAACTTTCAATAATTGCTTTCTGTAATTCATTATGTTTGCCAGGACTAAAATTTAAGACTTTACCAGAAGGAAAATTAACAGGAATTAAACTTATTTCTCGTTGACTAGAAAGTTGTTGTTCTAGAGTGACTAGATTAGCTAAAAAAATATCAACCTCTTCTTCCCAATTATTTGAGCCAAAATTTTTAACTAGATTAGCAATATCGGGATTTAAAGCAAAAGATCTTGTACCATCATTTCTAGCTGAATTTGGATTAGCAGCACTAGGAATAATAATTCCTGCAAGAACAATTAATTTTAAATCTTTCCTTCGAATATCATCATAAGAACTTTCAGATATTTTTTCATTAAAATAATTATTCCAGTACCTAATAATTTCCCTAGTTCTTAAAGCATGAGAATTATCAATTTTTGCCCATTCATTAGTTTTCTTAACTTTGGCTACAGCTAAAAAAGCCATTGCCATTCTTTCCAATCGTCTTTTAGTCATCCCCTCAAGAGGTACACCAAACTTACTAATAATATATAACGCTTCATTGATTAACTTTTGAAATTGTTTAGACTTATCTGACTTAGTAATATCTTGGGGAATTTGAGGCATTTTTATCTCTTAAAAAGGTAATGATAATTGTACAGGCATAATTTTTTGTGAAATTTCCTCTGGCGAGAATCTTTTCCTAGATTCTAAATAGCTCCTAATACTCCCTGCCAAATGAAAAGCAAATAAAGGAGGAACTGCATTTCCAATCTGATTAAAACAACTGGTTTCTTTTCCTACAAATTCAAACCAGTCAGGAAAACTTTGTAATCTTGCTGCCTCCCTTAATAACAAACGCCTTCTTCTCCCATCCGGCAATTTTATCCGGTGCATATCACCAGTAGGAGCCGAAATATTTCGACAAGTTAAAGTTCTCGCAGGTTTGTCTAAATACAAGTCACGAGGTTGTTTACAACTAGAAGCTTTTTCATACTTTGCCACATATTTATCCATATTTGGAGTCAGAAATTTTGACTCTGGAGGTGCATGGAATGCCATTTCTCCTAATGCTTCTCCAACAGTTACTTTTTTGTCTAAAACTTGAGGAAATTTCAACTCACCTTTATGCCCAATAACTATTACTCGTTGACGATTTTGAGGCACACCAAAATCAACAGCATTTAACAATTTAACCTCAATAATATAACCCAAAGATTGAAGTGCTTGAGTAATTTCATCTAAATACCATTTATTACGATAAAGTAAACCTCTTACATTTTCAAATAACCAAATTTCCGGCTGTAATCTTGCCACTGCATTAATAAAAATAGGAAAACCATCTCGCGAATCTTTCAAACCCTTTTGCTTTCCCCCAACACTAAAAGGTTGACAGGGAGGACCGCCAATTATTACATTTGCCGGAGGTAATTCTGTTTCAGAAGAAAGAGTAATTTTAGTGCAATTACCTTTGAGATTTTTATTATAAGTTGCACAACAATCGGCATCCATTTCAAAACCATAAGTTTGAAATCCCTGGGCTTCAAAACCGAGAGATAAACCACCACATCCAGCAAATAAATCTATAGCTAAATTAGTTAGATTAACAGATGGTTTAAGTAAATGATTGATTTTTTCTATGTAATTCATAAATCTTATGCAAATTATTAGAATGCTTGTGTAGAATACATAGGTAAAATTAATTAAGAAAAAAGGGTTGATTTTTATGATTTTTATACTAAATATGCTGATAAAAAGGTACTAATTAACTCTCTATAAGTCTATCACATCCTACTTTATCATTGCAATAAAGCTCCGATATCAACATAATTTATATTAGTTTATTTTTGATTTTTTGGAATTTTTAATAAATATATTTAAATATATTTATTACTTAGTTTTCCCTTTAATTGTTAGCAGTAAATATCCCATAAAAAAGTAATTAATTATTTAGTGATAGCAATTTTAACGCTTAAATAATTATTGATTTAAATATAATTTATCAGGTAATTTATTATAATAGATTGTTATTTTTTTAGTAAAAAAATGCTGTTTTTCCCTCATACTATTTTCAATTAATATTTCCTCTCAAATATTTAATTCTATATTCATATTTAAAATGTAAATGCTATATACCAATAATAAATAACTTGAAATTGGAGATTGTTCTAGAAAATCTTAATCTGCCTTCCTCCTAAAATATTACATCTGCTAGATATGAGATTTGCCAAAATTAATAAAAAGCGTTATATACTTATAAGTCAATTTATGATTAAACAATAAATAATTAACAATGTCAGAAAATCAACAAGAAACTTGCCCAGTCTGTCTAGTTAAAATAGTAGGTGGAGATCGGGTGTTATTTTCTTCTGGACCACCTGGTACTAAAGCAAAGTTATGGGCTCGTGTTTGTCAATATGCTCAAAGACAAGGTTGTATAAATCAAGATCTAGATGAAGTTGGAAAGGTCAAATCTGAAGATTACTATAACCCTGAGATTTCCTAGCATCTTTTCATTTTTTCTTCTAACTTACTTGTTCTTTATAAATAGAAAAAACAGAGGCCATTATTAAAAGAAAATTGTTAATTAATTCGCTTAATTAATATGTTAAGAGTCAATATGTTACCAAAAATATATAAGGCACTAAATCCCTGTATCTATAAATATAAGTAAGAATAACAAGATTCTTAAGCTTAACATATCTTATGGTAGAAATCAGATATGATTTCTATCACCCCTTGAGTTTTTGATAGATTTTTCTTACCTTATAACCCTTGATTTTGATTTTTGATTTATTACTTCCGTGAAGTAGTATAGCGCTACGCAAATACGCTCTTGACATTCCTTTGTTCCCTCACAGGAGTGCCCATTACCTCTGTTAGTAGGTCCCATGACGAGGAAACCTCGCCGGGTTCCGAGTGGTTGCCTCTGTTGGACCCCGCTGAGTCCCACCCCTATTCCCAGATCCGGTGTTCCCTTACAACCGAAATTTATTGTCAAACGCCAAAAGACGTAGTGCTATACAGAAATAAGAAAGGAAAGGACAAGAAAAGAAAGGTAGCTTTGCTAAAAAAAAAGGGGGGTGATTTTCTACCAAGATTTTTTCTCCTAATCTCCTGCCACGCTTCTATTTGCTTTTCTGTGGTAAAAATATTTTTCAGATTATTTCCTAGAAGAAAACTTGGAAGTCCAAGACAAATGTTTTTAGATGGAGGTAGCATCAAAATACTAATTGTCGTAGGATCTTATTTCAAAGTCCGTATATTTCTATATTAATTTTTTCTAGAAACCAGTGCAGTATGCCCAACAGATCCTACTATTAACAGAAGGTTAAACATTTGAAACTCAGAATAACTGAGATAATTTTGACTTGACGTAAATACAGTAGTGATGTTTTTGATTTTTGTTGCATAAGCTTGGTTATGATATTAATCGGCATTAGAGAATAGATACTCTATATGATTTGTCAAATAGTCCTGGTTTAACCATCAAGTAAAATTAAATAATGAATCAGACTGCAGCGTTTATAGGAGGATGTATTCTGACGGGGATATTGATTGTCCTCTTGCTCATGGGTTGGATTGTATTTGGCAAGTCGTCTCCTGATTATCGGACGGAAGCGCCAAAAGCATCCCCTTCTCCCTCAATCACATTTTCTCCTTCTCCAAAAGTATATCCTTCTCCTTCTCCTTTAGTAACTGTCTCACCCCAGCCATTACCACCCCCACCAATTTCAGTCCCTTCAGTTCCTGACTTTAAGGACTATCAGTTGGAACAACAAATTAAAAATCAATCAGAGCAACAACGTTCAGCTTATGAGCAACTGAAAACTCAACTACAGCAGCAATTACTTGATATGCGACAGTTGAAAACTCAGTTAGAGCAACAATGGGCAGAGACACAACAACTGAGACTGCAACAAGATCAACTGAAGCTACAAAATGACCGATTGTTGATTCAAGTCCAGGAGCAAGAACGTTTGATTTCTGGATTGAGTCTACAACAGGGGATAGATAATTATAGCAGAAGAGCTTCAGGTAGTTCTGCGAATTATTTAGAAAAAGGTATACTGTGGTTTATTGGAGGAATAGTCTTAGCTATTTTACTTCTTGGCGGTGGTATTATTTTAGTCGGAATGATTATTTTATTAGCTCAACCCCAACGTCGATCTTCTTACAATGGGAAGAGCACAGCTCACGATATTAATGTTCCTTGGCAATATACTATTTATGAGGAGGAGGAAACTAAATTTTTACCTCCTTATATTGACAGGAAAAGAAAGCAAAAATAATAAAATAAATTTCAATAAATCAGAAAAAATAAAAAGGTAAACAATGATAGAAATAGGTGAGTAATAGAATTGAGTATTGTCCTTTGAGGCATAAATTTCCAATTTCTTTTTTGTAGTATTATTTTTGGTAATTGCTATAAATAGAGCAAGAAAATTTTAACTTTTTTAGCTAAAGGAGCAAATATTTCTTTCACTGTCAGATCATTTAGTGTGCTAATCTAGCATTTTTTATAAATTTCTCTAGCTCTCTAGATGGATATTACTTAATTTGGCATCTATTTATAGCAATTTCAGAAGACAAAAGCGGGAAAAATACTTTCCTGTTTAAGGTTGATTATTAGTCTATGTTCTAATACGAAATTAAGATAAAGTTATATAGAATAAAATTTTAATCAGAGTTGACTGTAGATCAAGACAGACAAGTTAATCAATTTCATAATTATGTTCAGCCTTACATAACATTGGTATAAGCAACTCTTTATTTTCTATATGAATATGTTATTTAATAGATTTTAGTATTAAGAATTTTTGCCCAGCTAGGATGACCAGCAGCTAATTTATAGGAGAAGGAAGAAGGAAGAAGGAAGAAAGCGTTTAGTTATCTACCAGATAAGGAAAAATCTGGTGTTGTCTGAGTTTTAAGTTTTTGATATGTCCGTGCCCTTTCCTCCCACTGCTATACCCTTGATATCTGAAATATCAAACTAGAGAAGAATGGAGTTATTTATAATTGTTACTTCGTGTTAGTTGGTAGTTAATTTTATGGATAAGTTTATTGCTTTACTATAGGTAGATGCTACTATTATTATTTAATGGATTTAAGGGTCAGAAAAAATGATTATTTTCGTGATTAAATATCCTTGATTATTGATGTACCTATTATGAAAAAGCATTTCCTGAGGTCATGCTCTGCAAACAGCAATTTAGCAGTCAGCATTTCCTGAGGTCATTCTCCGTAAACAGCGAGTGATAAATAGCTGAAACCGAGAAAAATACAATTTAAAAGAGTATTTAAACCACTCTTAAACTATTTGGCATTTATAGGCCGGAGATTTAAACTAAAGCTAAAAGCTTTTAACCCAGAGCTAGTTAACACTACAAAAAAAATTAATTGCTACAGTTGATCATTGGATATTCTGACCTTCATTCACTTTTACTATTCTGATAGTTGTATTTGCTTCTCCAATTTTAAAATTTTTGGTACAGGGTTTGTAGAAGCAAAAGAGGAAATGATTGTTCTGATTTTAGAGTAGTTAGTAAATGCAGGAATTAGTTCTGTAGGTTGGTTAATGATTATGACTGGATATCAAAGTACATTGATTTTGATGTTTTGATTTAGTGTAGTGATAAATATATTTTAAATAATAATCTTAATAGCAAATTTTAGTATCGTCTGAGCAGCGATCGCCACAGTAATAACAATGATTATGTGGAAGATTTTACTACATATTCTAGTAGTAAAATAGTTGAATTTATATCGATATATAATTTATCGCATCATCAGAAAATGATAGAATGAAGTGTAAAGTTCAACTATTTAAACTTACTGTAATTATTCAGGAGGTATCAATGTTAACCAAAGAAAATCCTTGGTCTAGCAATTTTATCACAGCAAATAGTATTAAAATCCATTATGTGACTCAAGGTTCAGGCCCTTTGATGTTAATGTTACATGGATTTCCTGAATTTTGGTATTCTTGGCGACACCAAATCCCTGAATTTGCTCAAGATTATAAAGTAGTTGCCTTAGATTTAAGGGGCTACAATGAAAGTGATAAACCAGAAGATAAATCTGCTTATGTAATGTCAGAATTTATTAAAGATATAGAAGGAGTAATCAAAGAATTAGGTTATGAAAAATGTGTTTTAGTAGGACATGATTGGGGAGGGGGAATAGCTTGGTCTTTTGCTTATGCAAATCCTGAAATGGTAGAAAAATTAATTGTAATGAATATTCCTCATCCGGCAAAATTTAGGGAGGGATTAGGTACTCCAGAGCAACTTTTGAGAAGTTGGTATATGTTTTTTTTCCAGTTACCTTTTTTGCCAGAATTAATGCTTGAATTTGATGATTATCAAGCTATTGGTTCTATTTTTCAAAGTATGGTAAATAAATCTGCTGTTACTGATGCTGATATAGAAGCTTACAAGGACGCTGTGGCTAAACGAGGTGCTTTAACTTCAATGATTAATTATTATCGTAATATATTTTCTGGATTTTTCAATCAACAAGAGTGGGGAATATTGCGAATTCCTACTTTAATGCTTTGGGGTGAAGAGGATACGGCTTTAGGAAAAGAATTAATTTATGGCACAGAAGAATATGTGGAAAATTTTCAGATTCGCTATATTCCTAATTGTGGTCACTCGGTACAACAGGAACAGCCTCAATTGGTTAATCAATATATGCGAGAATTTTTGAGTAATGATAATGATTTAAATTGAAATAAGTGCAGAGAGAATATTGATTTTATGCCATTGAAGAAGGAAGAAGGAAGAAGGAAGAAGGAAGAAGGAAGAAGGAAGAAGGAAGAAGGAAGAAGGAAGAAGGAAGAAAAAAAAATTAGTATTATTACTAATTTATAGTTCGCCTTAAATGATGTGAATAGAACATTAAAATTTTTGAGGAAATAGGAAGCAGTTTCAGGTAATTAGCTAGTTTTGGGGAGAAGCAAAAATTACCATTTAGTTTTCCAATATACTTGGGAAGTAGTAATTATTGTCAGATTTGTAAAACCCTCAAAAATAAACAGAATAAAGTCTGAAATCTTTACCACTATTTCCTCTTTACTGATTCTTAAGATATTTTCTTTATAACTGTAAGCATTTCCTGTGGAATGCTGCGCAAACAGCTATTAGCTTTCCGCAACAAGACTTTCTCTTTAAGAACAGTGTTTAAATTAATATTGACTTTAAGGTCAAGGGAACCAACTTTTGTAGTAAGACAATTAATAAAGCTTTGATCGTAAACTAAAAGCAATAACTGATAGCTGATGGCTGACGGCTGAATGCTTACTTATAACTGCGTCGAATATTACTAAATAAGAAGAATAACCCGCAAAAAAACTTAAGTATTTGACGAAAATAAAGTTTGTCAAAAATTTATTTCCTTGTGCCCTTTCTAATTTTACCAATCCAACGACCACCCTATCTGCCTTGGCATAACAATAATTTTTAACGCCAACCCGCTTATATAATTAATGCCACTCAAATTACTCTAATAATGATTAATCAATTAAGTAATACGATCGGAAATAATCTAATAGTAATAACTATCCTAATTATTATAAATTGGTTATTGTTATCTTCTAATACTTTAGCTCAACCGATTGATAATAGTCGGCGCGAACAACAAGTATTCCAATCCATTGAATTAAATACGAATTTAATTTTAGAAAATGCAAATCCAGTGGAAAAACAACAGTTAAAAGACAAAAAATATGCTCAGATGCAAGAGTCAGAATTTGCATTCTACAGAGCAACAAATCATTTGTTTTGGCAAGATTTTGCTAATGATAGTAGACTCAGTAAATTTGGTAATCCTAATACAAAAACTTGGATTTTAGGAGATTGTCATGTTGATAATTTTGGTGCTTATAATAACGATCAAGGAGAAATTATCTTTGATATGAATGATTTTGACGAATCAATTATTGCTGATTATCAATATGATTTGTGGCGTTTAGCAACCAGTATTATTTTAGTGGCAAATGATTCTACCCTATCTAAATCCGAACAAGAAGAAGTTGTTGATAGCCTTAGTGAAACTTATCTAGATACCTTAGCTTCTTATGTAGGAAATGACGAAGAAACTAAAATATATTTTACAGAAGCTAATACTAAAGGAGAGATAAAAAGAACCATAGAAAAAGCCGCTCAAAAAACACGACAAGGAATGCTATATAAGTGGACTAAAGTCATAGATAATCAAAGAATGTTTGATTTTTCCAGTGAAAAATTAGGTCTTGCTACTGATGCTAAAAAGGCTATTCAATCACGAATGCTAGATTATGGTAAAACCCTTTCCGGAAACCTAAATTATGACCCAGAATATTTTAAAGTTAAAGATGTTGCCCAAAGATTAAATGCAGGTTTAGGTTCCTTAGGAACACCACGTTATTATGTCTTAATAGAAGGGAAAACTGATGCTTTAGATGATGACCATATCCTAGATATTAAACATCAGTTTCAGCCAGCACCTACTGATGAATTGTTCAGCTTATATGACCGGATTAATTATTGGAAAATATTTAATAATAGTGCTCAACGTCATGCTCTAGCTTATAAAGCACTGATTAAAGACGCTGATGACTTTTTAGGATGGATAAAACTTGTGGATAATAATCCTATTGATGGAGATTTTTCTGGTGATTATTCTGTTAGAGAAATATCTCCCTATAAAAAATCTCTCAAAATTAAAAATTTAATAGATAAAAACAGTTTTATAGAAGTCGCTCAACAATGGGGAAAAATTCTGGCTACCAACCATGCTAGAGCAGATAAAGATTTTGATAAAAAATTAGTTTCTACTTCCTTTGAAAAACAAGTAAAAAAAATTACTGATGGTAAGCATCAAGAATTTAGAAAATTAGTGCGTGAAATAGCTTTTAAATATGCGCAGCAAGTTGAAGCTGACTATGATAATTTTGTAACTGAAGAAATAGGGAATAAAGGGAGTAGGGGAGTAGGGGAGTAGGGGAGTAGGGAACCCACCCCTCACCCCTCCCAGGAGGGGAAGTTAAAGATATGAATAATTAACATTAACTGAGCTGCTAATTAGCAAAAAAGTTATTCTGCTATTTTTAATTACTTAATAACTGAAGTCTTACCTAAATTAAGCATTAATGCATGGGAATTGGTATAAATTTTTGAGTTTATTTTCTAGATGTTTTTGACTAAAGTCTCGATATAGTGTTTTGCTCTGGGATGTGGAGACAAACGTGCTACGAAATAGGGAATAGGGAATATTAAAGGAGGGAACACAGCATTAAAGAGTAGCAAATATAAGGATATAAGGTACTCGAACGGCGTGCTTTTTCTATAAGAAAAAAACTAAATCTAGATTGACATTTCAAATAGAAACACTATAGTTATCAAAAAGTTAGGACTTTTACCAAATAATTAAATTTTAAAGCCTCTCTTTTTCAGAATAAAAAAGAGAAAAAAATCACTTTAATTGACTCTCTTCTTTTAAAGAGAAGTAATTAGGGTTTGCTGAATAAATCTGAAAGCATTGACTGATATTGCTTTTAGCAATTTTTAGTCGCCAAATTGTACAAGCTTTTAGGTCAAAAAGGTGCAAAAAGTTAGCAGAAAAAGTTTAGTAGGACAGAAAAATTAAGAGATAATTGTTACTTCTACCTCCTCTATAATTCCCATTCCTCCTGACTCTTAACTACTCCCTACTCCCTACTCCCTACTCCCTACAAAGAGCAAAAAGACTTTTTCAGCAAACCCTAATTATTATAGGACTTACGAATTACAACAAATTTTTATCATTGCCACCCACAGGGAAACAATCTCACACTCAAATCCTAGTTTTTAGTACCTCATCGTTCAGCAATTAACAATTAATAATTACCTCTTCTTAAAAGAAGAGGATTGACTAAAAGGATTTTTTTTATTTTATCCCCTTAAAAGGGGAGGCTTTAAACCTGAATTTTTGAATGAATAATTATTAACTATCAACTCTTAATTATTCATTATTCATTATTCATTATTCATTATTCGGTAAGTCCTGTATTAATTATTGAATATTAGCCATGAATGTAAATTCATTACGATATTTGACCCTTAATATTTTGCTTATAAATACTCTATAAGACTTAATATCACTATCATTATTCCTCTAATTATTGGGTCGCTTTTCTTTCCTTTCCCCTTCTTTGAATAATTTTCAGTGCGGAAGCTGCTCCAGCACTTATTGCAGCAGCTCCTAATATAGGAGTTGATGCAGCTATTACCCCTATTCCCGCTCCAATCAGAGATGCTGTAACCATTGCTGTACTAGCTATTGTTGTAGAAGTATTTTCATTTTCTCTACTAAATGCTGCCTCATTTTTTTGATAACTGTCGTTAGCTTCTTCTTTCATAACTAAAATTGTTATCTCTTAATCCCAAACACAAATAAAGTCATTAATCCTATACCTATTATATTAGAAAAGAAAATCAACCAAAAAGATTCTTCTCTTGGTGTTGTGTTTTGCCATTCTTGATGCAAACTTAAAACGTAGATAAAAAGCCCAAAAGATATCTTCAACAATTAATAATTAATTATTAATTATTAGAGACTGTTTGTAAAAGGAATATTAAATCCAGGCGTAGGGTGGGTTAGGCGACAATAACTATGAATCGTAACAAAATTTAACTTTCCGCCGTAACCCACCGAATATTAAGCACTCTGGCCGTCTTAATCTTTAGTTTACAAACACTCTCTTACATCTTCTTGTAAATAAGAAGATTGGCTAAAAGGATTTTTTTCTTTTTTATCCATGAATGGAGAGGCTTTATACCTTAAATTTTCGGTAATAAATAGTCCAGCTTTTTGAGCCTCATCAGCATTAATATTAGAGTCAAATAATAGTGTTAAACCTCCAGAAATAGAAGATAACTTCATTAATTAATAATGGATAATGAATAATGGATAATTACCTCTGGTTAAAACCGTTATGGAACGGAATTGAATATAAGGAAATCTGATTTTTTTTCTCCTTAAAAGGAGAGGCTTTAAACTTTTGGGGATTAATTATCAATTATCCATTGGTAAGTTCTATTCCCCAAAATAAATCTTGTCTTTCCCAACCTTTCCCTCTTGCTAATTTCTTAGCAATAGAACCTATAAATATAATTACTAAAGGAATAAATAGAGCTTAAAATAAAAGATCCAAACTAGCATTTTTCATATTTGCAATTTGCTTTTTGCCACTTGCTTTTTTTAAATATCCATATGACTTTTAATTTTAGACTCTTGACTAATAAGATTGACAAATTATATGGCAATCTGAATATAGGACAAAACCTATTACTGAGCCTTTCGCTACAGAAATATAACGATATATTATGCAAACTCTACCCAACCCAACCAAAACTTCTGCAAATCAACCCGCCTTTGACACAACTATCCATAGGCGAAAAACTCGCCCCGTCAAAGTAGGTAATGTAACCATCGGTGGTGGCCATCCAGTCGTAGTCCAGTCAATGATCAATGAAGACACCCTTGACATTGACGGTTCCGTAGCTGCCATTCGTCGTCTACACGAAATTGGGTGCGAAATAGTCCGCGTTACCGTTCCCAGTATGGCCCATGCAAAATCCTTAGCAGAGATTAGACAGAAATTAACACAGACTTACAAACCCGTCCCACTGGTAGCTGACGTTCACCATAATGGTATGAAAATTGCTCTAGAAGTTGCCAAGCACGTTGATAAAGTCAGAATTAATCCTGGTTTATATGTATTCGAGAAACCTCAATCTGGCAGAAACGAATATACCGAAGCAGAATTTGAGGAAATAGGTGAAAAAATCCGCCAAACCCTCGAACCACTGGTAATTTCTTTACGAGACCAAAATAAAGCCATGCGAATTGGGGTTAACCATGGATCCTTAGCAGAAAGAATGCTATTTACTTATGGAGATACCCCAGAAGGCATGGTAGAATCTGCCCTGGAATTTATCAAAATTTGTGAATCCTTAGACTACTACAATTTGGTAATTTCTCTGAAGGCATCGCGGGTGCCAGTCATGCTTGCTGCTTACCGATTAATGGTAAAGCGGATGGACGAACTAGGTATGGCCTATCCTCTACATTTGGGTGTAACTGAAGCAGGTGATGGAGAATATGGTCGAATTAAGTCTACTGCTGGTATAGCTACACTTTTAGCAGACGGAATAGGGGATACAATTCGCGTATCTTTAACTGAAGCACCCGAAAAAGAAATTCCAGTTTGCTACAGTATTCTTCAAGCCTTGGGTCTGCGGAAAACAATGGTAGAGTATGTTGCCTGTCCCTCCTGTGGCCGAACTCTATTTAATCTGGAAAATGTTCTGCATCAAGTGCGAGAGGCAACAAAACACTTAACAGGATTGGACATTGCTGTTATGGGTTGTATTGTTAATGGCCCTGGAGAAATGGCAGATGCAGATTATGGTTATGTAGGTAAGCAACCAGGGTATATTTCTTTATACCGTGGACGGGAAGAAATTAAAAAAGTCCCTGAGTCTCAAGGTGTTGAAGAATTAATTAATTTAATTAAAACTGATGGGCGTTGGGTTGAACCCTAGTTTATAATTAACATTTAATTGGGAGTGGGAGTGTATTCTTAATTACACTCCTTGGTTAACTAGCGATCAGCATTTCAGCATTTCAGCATTTCCGTAGGAAAAAGCGGAGCATTCCGGACTGAAACGCTTTTTAAATTAACAATTGATAGATGGGGCTTTTCTTCTTGTTGGGTATGAGGAATCTAATAAGAATCTAAATTAGTTAATTTGGATACAGATAAAATATCAATGTTTTAGTTGGAATATTGGAAATAAATCTACTATTTTTTTTAACTAGAAAAGCTTGTACAGAAAATTTTAGGAAGCGTGAGGTACAGTTTAAGACTAATCTATAATTTTTATTCATTCCTATGTTCCCTCATACCGAGTGCGCTACCAAATACGTCTGTCGCCGACGTGGGGTCGCACCGCTGTTCCCTAAAAGGATAAAACTTTGTACCTCATCAACTCGAAAACTGCTGTAATTAATAGATGAGAGTGAGCCTAATATTATTTTTAGCAGAGATAGTTAAAAATAACATTCAAGAACTGTATAAATAAATCATAATTTTATATACCCCCAAAAAATGGTTAACACTAAATTTATATTAAGGAGAGTAAAAAAAGAATTATCGATGCACACCTCTAGTAATACTAGGGAAATAAACAGTTATAGCAGAAGCAAGAAGGAAGAAGGAAAAATCTGGTGTTGTCTGAATTTTAAGCTTTTGATATATCTTAACCTTTGCTTCGACTGCTATAAATATTCATAATTTTATATCTGTTAATAAGGTATTAGTGCTGAAGTTTGACCAAGCTCCTAAAGTTAGATAAGAATATTTTTTTCTAGACATACACCATAAGAAAAAAATCAAGTATTCCCTTTAAATATCCTAAATTTATTGATGAAGATTTACCTGATTCCCTTCTCCATGCTTGATTTTTAGATATCAAAAACCTAGCTACAAGCATTATATTACTTATGCTAAATTAGGCATAATAGTAGTGATGGTAATTATTGTTTAAATTAATTCAACAAACAAATGGTTATAGCAAAACGTGGGCTAATTCTTGGTGCAACAGCATTGATGTTAACAGGCGTTACTGTCATAGGCGCTGGTATTCATCTTTCCTCTCAAGCATCATTAAATAATAACGACCCTAAAGAATTAATCGACCAAGTTTGGCAAATTATTGATAAAACTTATGTTGATGGTACTTTCAATCAAGTAGACTGGAAAGCTACTCGCACTGAATATCTCGATCAAACTTATACAACTGATGAAGAAGCTTATGATGCAATTAGGGAAATGCTAGAAAAGCTAGGAGACCCTTATACCCGCTTCATGGACCCGGAAGAGTTTAAAAATATGCAAATTGACACTTCTGGAGAACTCACAGGTGTAGGTATTCAACTAACCCAAGACCAGGATACAAAAAAATTAGTAGTAATTTCACCAATAGAAGATACCCCGGCTTTTGAAGCAGGTATTCTAGCTAAAGATATTATTAGCAAAATAGATGGTCAAAGCACTGAGGGAATGGATATAAATCAGGCAGTAAGTTTGATCCGCGGTCCTATCGGTTCTCAAGTAACTCTAACCATTAAACGAGAAGGTCAGGAAATAGACTTTCCTATTACTAGAGCAAAAATTGAAATTCATCCCGTAAAGTATTCTCAGAAAGACAGTTCTCTGGGTAAAGTTGGTTATATCCGCTTAAATCAGTTTAGTGCTAATGCTGCTGGTGAAATGCGAGAGGCCATAGATGAGTTAGAGACTCAGAATGTATCGGGTTATATTTTAGATTTACGTTCTAATCCTGGTGGCTTACTTTATGCTAGCGTAGAAATTGCTCGGATGTGGCTCGAACGCGGAGATATTGTTTCTACTGTAAACCGTAGTGGTGTTACCGATCGCCAAAAGGCTACTAATAGGTCTTTGACAGATAAACCATTGGTGATTATGGTGGATGGAGGTTCGGCAAGTGCAAGTGAGATTCTTTCTGGTGCTCTACAAGATAATCAACGGGCGACATTAGTAGGTACTAAGACATTTGGTAAAGGGTTGGTGCAGTCAGTGCGTGGTGTGGGTAAAGGTGCAGGGTTAGCAGTGACGATCGCTAAATATTTCACCCCGAGCGGTCGCGATATTAACCATGAGGGAATTAAACCAGATGTAGAAATCTCTCTGACAGATGAACAAAAAGAAGCTTTGCGGAAAAGTCGCGACAAAATAGGTACTCTTGACGATCCTCAATATGCAAAAGCATTGGAAATTTTGAATCAAGAGATTGCAAAACTCCAAAATAATAAAGCTCAGTCAACAACAAAGTAGATTGATAAATTAATTATATTAATTATTCTGGCTGACATTTTCCTGCTCGAATCAATCCTACACGACGGGCGATCGCTTCTTCAACAGTATTAAATGGACCCCATGTTTCTATAACGTCGGGGTCTTTTTTTTGTTCGACTTGTGTACTAGGCAAAATTTCACAGGTTTTCTCTAGTTTCTTGATAATATAGTATTTTTGTGATGAGTCATTCATATTAAAAAAGGAAGAGGGAAGAAGGAAAAAGGCAGAAGACAGTTGGTAATAACTCAAAAAGTGGCGTTGCATAAATACGGGATGATTTTAATAGTTTTGTGGGATGGGCATCTTGCCCGTTCCCGTTCCTGATATTTTCGGGATAGTCAGGATGCCTGCCCCCACTTACCATTTATATTCATCCCCCCCTCAGCAATGCCCAAAAAGTACTTATATCATGTCAAGATAATTAAGCATAATCAAAATTTTATATTTAAGGGTTATTGAAGAAATATCCCAAATTCATGATCTGTTTCCAGTATTAGCTCTTGAATTTACACCTACGATGTACCACCTAACACCTACAGCCTAATTAATATAAATATTTACTTAACAAAGTTACAAACCATATTAACATAATAATGTTTTTTGTACTTCCAGTAAAATTATTAAACTAAAAATATGGGACGTAAGTTTTATGGTGCAGTATTCCCATTCATTTTAGGCATAGGATTTGTCTTGTCTATTACTCCAAGTAGTGAAGCCAAGAAACAACAATCAAGTGAAAGTCTTGACCAAACTGCTCAGATTTTAGAAACAATAGAGGAATACAATCCACTCAAGCAACCTCCACAGACATCGAAATCACTTGAAGAGTTAGACCAAAAAAAAACAAATATTGTTACAGAGAAAAATGATGATACCTTAGGACAAATAGAACAATACAATCGACTCGATCAGCCTCCCGAAATATCTCCGCCCCTAGAACGAGTTAACTCTGTCAATCAACTTAGTGATGTTCTACCCACAGATTGGGCATATAGTGCCTTACAAGGATTAGCAGAACGCTATGGTTGTCTATTGGCTTCCCCAAATGCTACATTTGGTGGCAATAGAGCCATCAGTCGTTACGAATTTGCAGCAAATCTTAACGAATGTTTACAAGTTATTCAAAGCCTGATTGAAGAGTTCAATGAAGGTTATATTTCCCAAGAAGACTTAGCAAAAAGCCAACGATTACAAGAAGATTTTGCCGTCGAAATAGCCGATACTAAATCCCGCCTGAATGCTCTAGAAACACGAACAGATATCCTGGAAGCTAATCAGTTTTCTACCACAACATTACTAAAAGGGCAAGTAACTATGGCCCTTTATGATGCTTTCGGTAATGATGGTAAAGACGGTGCTACTGTAAGTGCCGATGATAGTCAATTAGGCTTTGGTCATGCCGTAACATTGAACTTTGATACCAGTTTTACAGGTCTAGACTTCCTGAGAACTAGGCTAAGAGTTGGAGACTTACCTGGAGTAAATACAGGTACAGCTCATACTTTCATAGGCGCAGGTTCTCCACCTAATGACATAGCGCGATTAACAGAAGTATACTATATTTTTCCCCTCAACACGAAAATGAGTCTTTATATAGGAGCTGCTGGACTTGACTTCGATTTGATGGCTCCTGCTCTTAATCCCAAACTACTCAGTGGTAATACAGGAAGTATAGCCTTGTTCGCTTTTTACAACCCCGTCATTTATATTCAAGTAGGCGGTGCTGGTTTAGGTTATAGTTATCAAATTAACGATAATTTTAGGTTAGATGTTGCTTATCTGGGAGGTGGTCCTGGTGGTGGTACAGGAAGAGTTAACGATCCAAGAGAAGGTGGTGGACTTTTTAACGGTACAAATAGCGCTTATGCTCAGTTAACAGTTTCACCAACCGTAGATTTTGATTTTTCTTTTGCTTATGTAAGAGCATATTATACAGCAGATTTAGTTAATGTAGCAGGTTTTACAGGTAGCAGAAATGCTCAACGACCTTTTGGCAGAGTGGCAACTTCAGCAGACCATTTTGGATTCCAAACTAGCTATCGCTGGGCACCATTTACTTTTTCTGGTTGGGTTGGTTATAGCAATGCTGAAGCAGAAGCAGGCGATCGCGAAGGGGATGAAGCAGATATTTGGAATTGGGCAGTGACAGTAGCTATAGATGACTTAGTGTTTGAAAATGGAAGTTTAGGTATTTCGGTTGGTCAACAACCAAAAGTAACACATATTGACAATGGTGAAGATGACCCAGATACCTCTATACAATTTCAAATTTTCTACAATTATCGAATGTCAAATAATATAGATGTAACATCCGGTTTTTTTATCGAAACACAACCAGAGCATGACGATCGAAATGACCCAATTTCAGTATTTGTTACTCGAGCTACTTGGAGATTCTAAACCTCGTCCATGTTGAAACCTGAAGTTTCTAATTATTCCGATGTGTCATTGCGATGTAAGGAAGCAATCTCGAAGTATTGGCAGAAAAACTATAGTTTTCAAAGTAGAAGCGGTTTAATTATTCTAATTATTCAAACGAGGAAAAATGAATAAAAAACTAAAAATTCTGATTTTTTTATGGTTGGCATTCCTAGGGACTATTTTTCCAGCAAAAATCAGTCACACACAAACAGAGGAAACTATCATTAGAAGAGAGCTGATATTCGTAGGAGTTAGAGGAGATTCTCCTTGGTTTGGCTACAGAAATGACGGAAAATGGACAGGGTATTGTATAGATATTGCCTATGCTTTAGCTGAACGTCTGAGTGCCAACCAACTAGACCCAATTAGGGTAAGATTAGTTACATCAACTACCCAAAGTCGTTGGGATATGGTAACAAGTGGTCAGGTAGATTTGGAGTGTGGTCCTAATACTATTAGTGCTGAACGTGAAGAAAAATACGGCGTTAGTTTTTCTACACCTTTTTTTATTACAGCAACACAAATCTTAGTCAAAAAAGAAACCCAAGAACAAGATTTGAAGGATGGTAAGGGGGTAGTTGGTGTAGTTAGGAATACAACCAATGAAAATGATATTAAAACAAGTTATCCTGATGAACGAATTGATAATAAATATTTAAGCAGAGAACAAGGGGTAAAAGCTTTATTGGATGGTGAAATTAATGGATTTGCCAGCGATGGAACTCTTTTGTTAGGTTCATTATTTATACTGAACTCTGAGTTAGGGGAAGATTATAATTTACTCACTCCTCAGCAAAATGGCCGTCCTTTTTGTGCAGGTTATGGCTTTATACTTCCTGGAGGAGAAGAAAATTCTAGTTGGAAGAGGTATGTTAATGACTTTCTTGCTAATGATAAAAAAGCTCGAAGAGTCAGACAAAAATGGTTGGGCGATCTAAGTGAAAATAGTCAAAGAATTTATGATGCTTGTACTCAGGAAAGTTAGAAGTCAAAAATCAAAAGTCAAAATAAAAAAGATTGAGTAGTTGACTGTTTTATCTAAAGTAGTGCGTTAGAATTGTCATTGCGTTTTGCTGGCGCATAACTCCGTTAACGCTCCGCGA
>NZ_RCBY01000138.1 GCF_003838195.1 Okeania hirsuta | reverse complement strand
GCGCACCAAGAGAAAAGAATGATTTCCGACCTGAAAAATGGTATTGAAGCTATTCCCGTGTGACTCGGTCCGACTGAGTTACCCTCCTGGGAGGGGGAGGGGCGAGGGGTGGGTTGACTCCTCAGAAATATCCTAGCTATTTGTAGCAAATATTTATTGATTTGGTATAAGTGACACAAATCACAAAAAAACAAAAAGATACTCATATTTTGAGATGATATTAATTACAAATTGAGTTGACAACAATGATGAAATAAACATTACTTGAATCACTTTATTTAATTGCAAAATACCTAATAATAAAAATGGCAGTTTTGGTTAGTAATTAGTTTATTAATTTGTATGAAATTACTAAATATATCATCCAAACAAAAAGCACTTGAAGAATTATTTACTCAAGTAATGTGTTCCAGTGTTATTACTCCCAATGAACGCCAGCAGATTCAGAACATCTTATTAGCTGGTTATCTAAATGATGATGAGTATGCCATCATTAATAGGTTATTTTATAACCTCCGCCGTGGTTGGATAAAACTTGTTGACTAGCATTTTAGTATTCAATAAGTAGGAGAGGTTCAACAATTGATAGTTCAAGCATAAATAATTAATAATTACTTCTGTCTAAAAGGAAGAAAATTTATATAGCCGAATAAATTGTTAACTTTTTTTTATGAAAAGAATACGCTTTAAATATTGACTAATTAATTATCAATTATCAATTGGCAATAAATATTATGTATCTTTAAAATACTCACAAATCAAAAAAGTTGTGAGGGAGACCAGAGTAGGGAGTAAGGGAAGGAGGCGATGGAGAGAATTCAGAATAGCTTTTTTATTACGTCTAATTAATGAGATTGGGTCTAATGAACCTATCTCACTATTTTTAATAGACTTATTTGTTTAGGTGAAATGTGTGTGAAAAGCTTGATTTTTCGTTTTTAACTCTCAAAGTATTTAGGGTTTTTAGCAAAAATATTATTACTGGGATAGGTTCATATATTAAAGTAGAATACATAATCAAAAAACTATCTTTATCATTATGAATATATATTTTATCTTTGGGAAAACTGCTATCTATTTAAGTTTTAAGAAAACCAATTAATATCCATTTGACATCTAGATTAATCAAATTCTGCTACTACTGGAAAATGGTCTGAAGGAAGTATTTCATCATATTTTTTATTCTCGACTTTCACACTGTGCAAATTTAATCTACTGTCATAATAAATAGTATCAATAGCTAGAAAAGCTTTGTCTGTAAAATCGTTATAAGTCATCTGCTTACTTAACTTTAAATCAGATAAAACATCTAATAAACACAATCCATTTTTCAAAGGATTTAAAAAAGTATTTCGTGCGTTCGAGCCTGGTTGGTCGTTAAAATCTGCTGTGATCAAAATCAAAGATTCTTTGTCAGGATTTAATTTTTCTGTTTGTAGAGAATCAAAGATTAATTTAGCACCCAATTCTCTAGCTTTTTTACTGTTATAATCCAAGTGCGTATTAATCATAACTATTTGCCGATTATCTTCAAAAAGATTAAATCTTGCCCAACTAGCTATTCTGGGTAAATGATTTCCCCAACTAGAAGTAATACTACCTGGTATATCTGGTGTCTCACTCAGCCAAAAATCTCCATGGTCAAGACAATTTAATCTATCTTTGTGATAAAATATTGCACAGTGTTCGTCATTACCCGTACCTCTTCTATCACCTCCAAGACTGTAATAATTAGGCAATAATTGCTGTAAATCTAATAACTGATTTACTTGAACTTCTTGAGTTCCAATTATATCTGGAGCATATTCATAAATTAGACTAGCTACAGCATTTTTTCTGACTTCCCATCGATAATTTCCAGGGTCTGGTTTATCATATCGAATATTAAAAGTAATAATTTTGATTCCCATTCTATTATTTCGTTAAAAAGGTTTTAGGTGGTATATCAAAAAATCTTACCAAATAATTAAGGTTTAAAGTCTATTCTTTTCAGAAGAAATAAAGACCAAAAATATTGTTAGTCAATCCTATCAGTTTTCAGGATAAGTAATAATAAATTATTAATTATTATTGAACGTACCACCTAAAACTTAATTAAAATCTAACATCTTATGATTAACTTCAATAAGGGCGGTTTTTAGGCCGTGTGACTTTGGGTTTTTAAACAAGAGTTGCTTTGCAGTAAAAGGTAGTTTATAAACAAAAGATTAAGTAGGGTGTGTGATGGTACGCTGACCGAATAATTAATAATATAAAATACGTTAGATTGATGAGGAGATGGGGGGATGGGGAGATGGGGAGATGGGGAGATGGGGAGATGGGGAGATTCGTATATTTACACAATTTTTTGTATTTCATATAATTAATCATTAGTTCCGACCATAGAAGGCTAACTGAAATGATAAACACTTTCTAATACTCTGGAAAAATTTGCTTCCTAAAACCTAAAAACTAACACTTAAAAATCAACGAAAACCTCGCCATAAAAAATTAAACTATCGCAATTCTCTTTTTAGTTGCAAGCTTATGCTCAAAGGTTATAAATAACGTGATAAATAAAAAATTTACTAATATAAATACTAGGTATGATTTCAAATATATTAGGTTTATCTTAGTTAATTGTTATTTGAAAATCCTACAATTTATTTAAAATTACTACATAGCTAGTCAAGTATGATTTGAAAAATCATTGACATCAACTTAACATACAAATTTGATATAAACATAACAAGTAAAGCCTCTCAGAGAGCAACAGCAACACTGTGAGGCCGATCTATCTATACAGAATCTAGTTATCTTCTGACAAGAAATTTTAGGTAAGGTTCCCTAATTACTCAAAATTCTTAAATTTTCATTTATACTCTATCAAAATGCTTAAGTATAATCGAGAATAAATAGGCATAATTTATTTAGTGAATTATCACCTTTTAAAGATAGTAATAAATATTTTTAATTTTTGGAAAAAATGACAGAAAAAAACAAATTTAAACAATCAATTTTAGCTAGTCAAAAATATCTATTGAATCTGCAAAAAACAGAAGGGTACTGGTGGGGTGAATTAGAATCAAATGTGACAATAACAGCAGAAATAGTTTTACTACATAAAATTTGGCAAACTGATAATAAAAGACCTCTTGAGAAAGCAAAAAATTATCTAATTTCCCAACAACGAGAACATGGGGGTTGGGAATTATTTTATGGCGATGGGGGAGACTTAAGCACTTCTATTGAAGCTTATATGGCTTTGAAATTATTAGGTGTTGCAAAAACAGATCCAAGCATGCTTAAAGCACAAGATTTTATTATTAAAAAAGGAGGTATTAGTTGCAGTAGAATTTTCACTAAATTACATCTGGCTTTAATTGGATGCTACAACTGGCAGGGTATTCCTTCTATTCCTCCTAGCATCATGTTACTTCCTGAAGATTTTCCATTTACTATTTATGAAATGTCAAGTTGGGCAAGAAGTAGCACTGTTCCACTATTAATTGTGTTTGATAAAAAGCCGATTTTTTCAGTTAATCCCACAATAAATCTGGATGAACTTTATGCCGAAGGAATTAACAATGCTAGTTTTGAATTACCTCGTCAATACGATCTGACGGATTTATTTTTGGGGTTAGATAAAGCTTTTAAATTTGCAGAAAATTTTAATTTGATGCCTTTGCGAGAAGAGGGTTTAAAAGCAGCAGAAAAATGGATTCTGGAAAGGCAAGAAGTTACGGGTGACTGGGGGGGTATTATTCCGGCAATGTTAAATTCCATGTTGGCATTGCGGTGTTTAGAATATGATGTGGCAGACCCTGTGGTGGTGCGGGGGTTGGAGGCTATAGATAGGTTTGGTATAGAAACTGAGGATAGTTATTGGGTACAACCTTGTGTTTCTCCTGTATGGGATACCGCTTGGGTAATACGTTCGTTGGTTGATTCTGGTATTCCTCCTCGTCATCCGGCAGTGGTTAAAGGAGGGGAATGGTTATTGCAACAACAAATTTTGGATTATGGTGACTGGGCGGTTAAGAATAAATTGGGTAAACCGGGGGGTTGGGCGTTTGAATTTATCAATCGTTTTTATCCAGATATAGATGATACGGCGGTAGTGGTTATGGCTTTGGATGCTGTGGAGTTGCCTGATGAGGAATTGAAACGGGTGGCGATCGCTCGTGCTATGGAATGGGTAGCTTCGATGCAATGTCAACCTGGGGGTTGGGCAGCTTTTGATGTGGATAATGACCAAGACTGGTTAAATGGTATCCCCTACGGAGATTTAAAGGCCATGATTGACCCGAATACGGCGGATGTGACGGCGCGGGTGTTGGAAATGGTTGGTTGTTGTGGGTTGTCTATGGATAGTTGGCGGATGAAACGGGCGATCGCTTATTTGGAAAGGGAGCAGGAAGGCGAAGGTTGTTGGTTTGGTCGATGGGGAGTTAACTATATATATGGTACGAGTGGAGTTATTTCGGCTTTGGCTGTTGTGGCGCAGGAAAGTCATAGAGATTTTATTGAGAAGGGGGCGAGTTGGTTGGTTGGTTGTCAAAATTCGGATGGCGGATGGGGTGAGAGTTGTTGGAGTTATAATGACCCGTCGTTGAAAGGGAAGGGAAAAAGTACAGCTTCTCAAACTGCTTGGGCGTTGATTGGGTTATTAGCTGCGGGGGAGGCAACTGGTAATTTTGCTAGGGAGGCTATTGATAGGGGTGTTGATTTTTTGGTATCGACTCAGAATGATGATGGGAGTTGGTTGGAGTCCGAGTTTACTGGTACTGGTTTTCCCTGTCACTTTTATATTAAATATCATTTTTATCCGCAGTATTTTCCTTTGATGGCTTTAGGAAGGTATGAGAATTTGTTAAGTGGTTGAGCGATTATCTTACCACTCAGCAAAGGGAATCGCTCAACTTTACCTCTTGTCTATAGCCCAATTAACTTTTTCTAAGCTTGCTTCTTGCGCTTCAGACCTAAACCCAAACCTCCAACAGCGAGGAGTCCGAGGATAGTGCCAGGTTCTGGTGTTACCCTTTTTTGCGTGAAGGTGTTCTTGAAGCCATCGAAAGTGCCACCCTCTGGAATGGAGACTGTATTCATAACACTGATAAACTGATACATCGTTGGACCAGGAATAGGCGTTGGGGTAACTGAATTTCCATCAGAACTTACTAGCTCAAGTAGTAGATTGCCAGTTCCACCAGACCCATCTGTCACCTGTGCTTCAACTCCGCCAGAAGTTACATCACTATTAAGACCTACTTGATCAAAGAAAAAGTCAGGGTTGGCGATTGTAACATCATAAGTAGCTGTACCTGTGAATGAACCTAAAGTTTGACCGGGATCTAATTCAAGCTCAAATGTTTCTCCATCACTAGCTACTCCGATTATAATTTGAGCACCAGCAGGTATGTCGAACTCGGCAATAAGTTCAAAATTACTAAAAGTTTTATCAAAACAAGTAATAGATCCCATAGGGATCTCAGAACCAGTTAGTCGGCCACACTCACCAGGAGTAAAAGTGGCTGCTCTTGCTGAAGGAGATACCACCAGAGAGAGAGGAACAGAAAGCATTCCCAGACTAATTCCGACTGGAAGCAACTTTTGTAATAAAGAAAATTGTTTCATAAGTTTTCCTATGAAAAACCTCAAAAAATGTTTTACTCAAGAATTACTTAGTGGGACTTAGATAAAATTCAGGCAAAAAATGGCATCAAATCTATACAGGGAGAGTATTTTAGGTAAAAAATGGATAAATCTAGGAATAATCGGTGTTTTCCCATGGAATGCGGAGCTAACAACAATTTTTCGGTCTTTGACGTCCTTCCCATGCCTAGACTAACTTTGATAAACTTTCTAGCCGACAAAATGTCTAATGGGACTCAAACAAAACAGCAATAGAAAATAGGCTCAAACATAGACAAGCAGAGGTTTTTAGGTCTAAAAGGTATAAATCCTTAACTACCAAGGGTTTCAGCAATTTTTAGGTCATTGACGTAATTCCCTTGTCTAGAATGACTTTCAGACAGTTTTTCTCCCAGAAAATGTCTAAGTTCCACTAAGTATCATTAGTTATAAGTTGATAATAGTGCCAACAAAAAAATAAAACAATAACAAATCAGCATCTTTACTGAATCTTTATATAGTAAATATATTAGTTTTTCAAATACTTCTAAATTCCAGATCAACCAATAAACTTTTCTACCGCCTGAGAAGCGCTATATAGTAACAATGTACTAGAATAAAGGATATAGAAGATACCATTAACTACTTCTCGCTCGATTAGCGTTTGGTTTTTGCCCTCGTTTTTGAGGTTTCGGTAGCAAAGGTTCTAGTAGTTCCCACTCGCGTTCGCGCAGCGTCCCGGAGGGAATCGCTTAGGTCACTGGTATAAGATTTTCGCTTTTTGCGGAGAATTTACAGAGGCGATCGCGCCTTTTAGAATTTAACCGTATAAAAGTCAATTTATAGCAGTCGCCATTACTGTATTTGATATATCAGCCAAATTTTTAGTTATCTAGGAGAGAAGGAAAAACTTCTTCCTTCTACTATTGCGATTTACATTTTGGTCTTCCACTAAAAAATGTAGCAATGAGTAAACAAACAATACCAATATTAATCGAAACATCTGCCACATTGAACACGGGAAAATCTATGAGGCGAAAGTGTATAAAATCTACAACATAACCCAAAATGAACCTATCAATACCATTACCCAGTGCCCCTCCTAAAATTAAACCGTAGCCCAGTTGTTCCCATTTATTAAATCTAGGCCCAAACAAAGCCCAGGCCATGAGGCCAAGACTAACAATCAAAGACAACCAACGTAACCAATATACCCCACCATTACTAAATAAACTAAAAGCTGCCCCAGTATTAGTCACATAAGTAAAATGAAATACACCAGGCCACAAAGCCAGACTTTCTCCAAGTTTAAAATTTTGTACCACCCAAAATTTAGTCAAGTGGTCTAACAAAATACTAATAATAGCAGCTATCCAGAATAAAAGATTTTTCTGAAAACGTAATTTCAAGGTTAACAATTACTATATTTATTTTAATTTATTCGTAAGCATTCAGTTGTCAGCATTCAGCCATCAGCTATTGCTTTTAGTTTTAGATAAAAGCTTTACTAATTGAGCCATAATTTATACTTACTATAAAAGCTGGCTGAAACAATCTATATTCATTTAAACCCCCTTATAAGAGCTGGGAGCTAATAGCTGTTTCGCAGCATTCCGCAGGAAATGCTTACATTTATTCTACAATTGAGCAATAACTTTTGAAGTCAGCATTGATATTATAAATTTAGTTTAGGGAAAAGGGAATATATGTAGAAATTTTTTGTAGTGGAAAAAAATGTAATCTTTTTCTATTTTAGAATTAGATATCTCTAATAAAATAGTAAACGTCGTAGGAAATAAGCCATAACTGCTACAGCACATATAATTCCTAGTTGTCCTGGTAAAGGAAAAATAGAATATCTATATATAGCTTCAAATAAAGATAATGACTCTACCTTTTTCCAGCCGAAAATACTGCTGATAATTAGATAAGTTAATCCAGTTGCATGAATACTTAACAAACCAAGTAAACAACTAAAAGTTAATGACTCTAGCTTGGGATATGCTTGAAAAGCTAAATTTCCACATATCCATGCCCCAGGAATAAAACCCAATAAATAACCAAAACTAGGTTCTCTCAAATAGCCTATACCACCGCCTTGACTAAAGACAGGTAATAAAGTTAGACCTAACAATATATAAGCAATTTGAGAAATAACAGCAGCATTTTTTCCACCCAAACAACCGACAAACAAAACAGCACCAACTTGGTAAGTTACTCCTAACGAAAAAGTTTTAACTTCTTGTTGTTCCCAAATCCAAGTTGGACTTGCAAAAGAGGCAGGTAAAAATGTCGCAGCAATTGTCAAGAGTAAACCTGTAATTGCCCAAAGTAATTGAACTGTAATTGTCACGACAATTAACAATTATTTCTTAAATATAGACTGTTATTCTACCACCTCAAACCTAATTAGTTGGAATAGGAGCTTCCCCACCTTTCAGTCCCAGAGATTCAAGCATGGCTTGGTCTCTTTCTGGAGGTTGACCAAGAGTTGTCAGATAATGGCCAATCAACATCGCATTAATACCAGCTTTAAGGCCTAAGTTTTGCAATTCTCCCATCACAGCTTCTCGGCCTCCAGCATAGCGAATAATTTGTTCTGGTAAAATCAGACGGAAAATAGCGATCGCCTTCAAAGCATCGTAGGGGTCTAACTTTGGCAACTCACCTAAAGGTGTACCTTCACGAGGGTTTAATAAATTTAAGGGTACAGACTCAACCTGCAACTCTCGCAAAGCCAAGGCCAAATCTATCCGGTCTTCCCAAGTTTCTCCCATACCAATAATACCTCCTGTGCAAGCCTGAATACCTGCTGCTTTGAGGTTTTTCACGGTTTCTACTCGGTCATTCCAGCTATGAGTAGTGACTATTTCGGGGTAAAACTGCTCGGAGGCTTCTAAATTATGGTTATAGCGAGTTACTCCCGCCTCTGCCAATGCTTGAGCTTGTTCTGGTGTTACTTCTCCCAAAGCACAACAAGGCTTAATATTAGTCTCAGCAATAATTTGCCTTACTGTATCTAGAATTTGCTCAAATTCTGTAGATTTGGGACTGTTATACTTAATACCTCTACCTTGAGAAACCAAGCAAAATCTTTTAGCTCCACCAGCTTCTGCTGCCTTTGCTTGAGCTAATATTTCTTCTGTAGATTTGAGGCCATAAATTGGAGAAGCTTCTCCTGGATGATGGACTGACTGGGAACAGAAGCTACAGTTTTCTGAACAGCCTCCTGATTTAACATTAATGATGCTACATAGGTCTACAACATTACCACAGCAAGCTTGACGGACTCTATCCGCAGCTTCACAAAGTAGTAGTATATCTTCTTGTCCTGCTATCTGGGTCAGGGTAATGGCCTCTTCTCGGTTCAGACGATACCCAGAAATAATTTGCTCGGCCAAGTTTTGCAACCATGTTTCTAGATGTTGTTTCTTATCTGACGAAGATAGGAAAGCTTTAGTGTTTGTTTGTGTATTAGTTGATGGGGGTGCTTGAACCACGGCTAGCCTTTTAATCGTAATAATTTCATCTAATGTCGTAGAATCTTAGCATTTTTTTCTACCGTTCTACATTATTAGCTTCAGTGCTACAAATTTCTTTACTAAATATATCTGTGAGGTAGACCTAATTCTTTATTATTTATCTTCTGTTCCCTGTTCCCTGTTCCCTAAAACCAAGGAATTATGTACCTCACGCTTTTTAGAAATTGCTATATTTAAAATTTGTTAACTTTTTCTTTACCTATTTTTCACCTGTTTTTTACCTATTCTTTACCTTTATATGTTCAACTTGCATTAACGTTATGTCTTGTGTTTAAAGTCAATATCACAATTTAATAGTTATGCCACCTAGTATCAATTTTAGTCAGATAATTCGTAATACTTCCAAAGTATCCTTAGTAGCCTTAACAATTGGTCTAGCTACTACAATTACTGGAATAAAATATGGCCTTGCTCAACAAAAAGTCTCCCTAGTTGGTGCTGGGGCATCTTTTCCAGCTCCCTTATATCAGCGTTGGTTTGCCGATATGAGAGATAGTCGTTCCGATGTTCAGGTAGATTATCAATCAGTTGGTAGTGGTGCTGGTGTGGAGAGATTTACTCAAGAATTGGTAGATTTTGGTGCTAGTGATGTGGCAATGAAAGATGATGAAATTGCCAAAGTGGGTAGGGGAGTAATGATGCTACCTATGACTGCAGGTAGCGTTGTCTTAGCTTACAATTTACCAGGTGTATCCGACCTAAAATTATCCAGGGAAGCTTATGTAGATATCCTTTTGGGTAAAATCACAAAGTGGAATGACCCCAAAATTGCTGGTGCTAATTCTGGTGTGAGTCTACCAGACCAAGCAATTACTGTAGTTCATCGTTCTGATGGTAGTGGAACTACAGGAGTTTTTACTAAGCATTTGAGTGCTATTAGTCCAGAGTGGAAACAGAAAGTAGGTGAAGGAAAAACTGTTCAGTGGCCTACAGGTGTAGGTGGTGCTAAAAATGATGGTGTGGCTGCTTTAATTCGTCAAACAGAGGGTGGCATAGGTTATGTAGAGTTTGGTTTTGCTAAGAATGCTGGTCTCCCTACTGCAGCTTTAGAAAATAAATCTGGCAGTTATATCAAAGCTTCTTTGGAATCTGCTAAGTCTACTCTGGCCGCAGTGAAATTACCAGGAAATCTCCGTGCTTTTATTAGCGATCCTGAAGGTGGTGGTTCTTACCCTATTGTTACTTACACTTGGATGCTGATTTATGGCCAATATGATGATGCAGCTAAAGCTCAGGGTATAGAAAAAATGATTGAGTATGGCTTAAATGAGGGTCAAAAGGTAAGTGCTGATTTAGGTTATATTCCACTTCCTGACAATGTTCGTCAGACAGTTGCATCAGCTGCTGATAAAATTAGCTCAGGCTACCAAATAAGTCTTAAGTAATTCTACACAGTAAAATTGAAAATACTTGGCACTTTATGCCTGAAATATCTCTTGGCAAGTAATTCCTAATTTTTCAATTATTTAACCCTTCTTGAGGATTTAGAGGGGTTTATTTTCCCTAAAATAAAATAAAGTCGCACATCATAAAATCATATCAAATCTGGTAGCATTGGTGTAATTAGGGCTTGCTGATTAAATCTAGAAGTATTTACAGATAAAGGTTTTAGCCTTTTTTTGGCCTTGAAAAAGTGCCTGGTTTTCAGCTCTTCACGCTCATGCATGGAGCGTATTTTAGGCTCATAGTTGGGCAGAAAAATCTTGGGACAATTCTTATCTTACTCCTACCTCCTCGCTCCCGACCCATTTCTCCTGTTTCCTGTCTCCTGTCTCCTGTCTCCTACCCTTACCCATAAGACTTTTGAGCGCAAACCCTAATTAGATAAAGAGTGTGGAGACTCACCCCTAACCCCTCCCAGGAGGGGAAGTGGGGAGATGAGGATATGCGGAGATAGGGAGGTGGGGAGACGGGGAAAGATTTGGTAATGGTGTGAGGATAGAACCCACATTCCGCACGTCAAAATGTAGTATCTTAGACTAAGCATTCAAAGCCTTGTCTGATAATAATTATGAAAATCATAGGTAAAAATACATATTACACAGGCTATTAATATCAATAATAGAGGCTGTAATCCGCATTCTTCGTTAAAAATGCCCTTGTAGTATGTTTGTGGTGCGGAATGTGGGATAGAACATTTTTTTATACCAAATTAAACGGATTTAATATTAGAGTTGTTGGGAATTAAGCAAAAAAAATGGCTAAAACCCTTATCCATCAAGGTTTATAGTGGTTTTAAAACCTAAAATCCTGAAAGCTTTATATATTAAATCTTTGAGCATTTTATTTTTTTATTTCCAAACAACTCTATTAGAAACAAGTCTAATTTGTCTGATGAGCGAAAAAAAACTGATGGCTAATTTAGGCTTGATGAGCTACTACCATAACAACTTAATAGTATAGCGGTTTTCAATATAGATAGACTACAGTGGTCAAAGCATTATCCTACTGCCTACTTCCTCTTTTCCAATAATCAAAAATCAAATCAATTATCGTAGATAAATCATCAATTATTTCCCCCTACTGTTTACTCCCTATTCCCTCTCTTCCAATAATCAAAAATCAAATCAATTATCGTAGATAAATCATCAATTATTTCCGCCTACTCTCTACTACTTACTCCCTACTCCCTCTTTTCTGGAGAGGTCTAATTATTATTAACTATCAAGAACTATTAACCTATCTTTAACCTAAATAGGTTAAGCTTTCATTTATTATTTTTGGTGTCTAGGTATAGAAAGCTAATAATTATGCAATTTGCTATTAATCTTGCTCGAATAACTCGTATTACTGTAAAAATGTCTGCAGTAGCTTTGACAATTGGTTTAGCTGCCTGCGGTGGTGGCGGTGACACTGACGGTACAGGTGGAGGTGCTCAAGTAAACCTCGTTGGAGCAGGAGCTTCTTTTCCAGCACCTATCTATCAACGTTGGTTTCAAGACCTGAGTCAAAGTGACCCTAACCTACAGGTAGATTATCAGTCGGTAGGTAGTGGAGCTGGTGTTGAGAGATTTACTCAAGAATTAGTAGATTTCGGTGCTAGTGATGTGGCCATGACAGATGAGGAAATTGCTCAAGTTGGTCGGGGTGTCATTTTGCTACCGATGACTGCTGGTAGTATTGTATTAGCTTACAATTTGCCTGATGTTTCTGGTCTGAAGCTTTCTAGGGAAGTTTATGTAGACATATTGTTGGGTAAAATTACTAATTGGAATGACCCTAAGATAGCTGCAATTAATCCCGATATAACTTTGCCGGACCAAACAATTACGGTTGTATATCGTTCTGATGGTAGTGGTACAACTGGAGTTTTCACGAAACATTTGAGTGCTATTAGTCCAGAATGGAAAGAGAAAGTTGGAGAAGGTAAAACTGTTCAATGGCCAGTAGGTATTGGTGGTGCGAAGAATGATGGTGTAACTGCTCAAATTCGCCAAAGCGAGGGGGCAATAGGTTACGTTGAGTATGGTTTTGCTAAGAGTGCTGGTCTAAATATGGCTTCCCTGGAAAATAGTTCTGGTAAGTATATAGAACCTACTGCTGAATCAGCTACTGCAACTTTAGAAGCAGTAGTATTACCTGAAAATCTACGAGCTTTTATTACCGATCCAGAAGGAGATAATTCTTATCCAATTGTCACTTATACTTGGATGCTTGCTTATGGTCAATATGATGATGCAGGTAAAGCTCAGGGAATAGAAAAAATGATTGAATTTGGCTTAAATGAAGGTCAAAAAATTAGTGGTGAAATAGGTTATATTCCTCTACCTGATAATGTACGTCAAAAAGTTTTAGAAACTGCCGATAAAATTAGCCCAGATTACAATATGACTCTCAAGTAGCATCAAATGAATCAGGTGTTAGGTGTTAGGTGCTTAGAGACTGTTTGTAAAGTTTTGTAATATACAATGATTGACCTTTAAACTGTAACAACTTGGTTATTTATCCCAGATTTATAGGCTGAAATACCCAATTTGCCAGGGGTAAAAACACTTCATAATTCATTTACAAACAACCTCTTAGAGAAACCACAGATGATTATGTGATTTTATAACTGCTCGAGCAAGTGTTCTACATCTATCATCCTTGAAACATAGCCACATTGAAGAAGTAGTCGGTTAGAGAAGCCGTCAGATTAACAAGTAGTATAGCAGTCTAAGGAAAGGTGAGGACAGATCATAAAGCTGAAAATTCAGACAAAGCCAGATTTTTCCTTCTGCCTCTCTTGGTGCGCATTCCCTCTCTTGGTCAGCATTCCGCAAGCGAGCTGGCGTCGTCGCGGGGTCTGACCGCTTGCGTCTGTCGCCGACGCGGGGTCGCACCGCTTCTGCCTTCTTCCTTTTGCTATATGGGTGAATGGCCATTAGCGAGCGCACAACTACGTTAACCCTCGTACAGTAAGACCGAGAATGGAGTCGATGGGAATTCTCACCCCACCAACCGCATTGGCATTGTTGTATAGCAATGAGCGCTGGTATATTTACAAATTGCAGGAGATGCCCAATAGCTAAAAGTCTTATATTATAGGCAATTTATCCCCCCTGTTGCCTGTTGCCTGTTGCCTGTTGCCTGCGCACAGCGCTATAGATGGTGGGGTATTAGACCAAATTGATAAATGTTTGCTACAAATAGCTAGGGTATTTCTGAGAAGTCAACCCACCCCTCGCCCCTCCCCCTCCCAGGAGGGGAACTCAGTCGGACTGATTCACACGGGAATGGTTTCAATACCAGTTTTTAGGTCATAAATTCTCTTTTCTGTTAAAGGGACATCTCCTGCACCTGCCTTTTAATCACACTTATTATTCGTAACATTCTTTTTTCATGCATGGTATTAGACCCACTAAAGAAAAAGATAATTCTGAATTATAAATTCAGTTCATTGCACTAATTTTGAGGTAATATTACCTCAAAATTAACCTAATAAAATCTTTGAAGTTGACTCAATAACTCCTTGAAAATGTATATACCTATTTGAGGTAGATAGATTTCAATAATGGATAATGGATAATTGATAATTGATAATTACCTCTCCCTAAAAGGAAGAGGATTGAATAAAAGGAAAATTAATTCATTGTTTCTCCTTTAAAGGAGAGGCTTTAAACCTTAATTATTCGGTAAAAAATTTTATGGTTGCACAGTCTAAAGTTAAAGAAGATAGTCGGTCTCGGACTAATACAGAAAGAAAGTTTGATGATGGTTTTATTACTGTTACTAAAGTTTTTGCTTGGGGTATTGCGGCTATTTTAATATTGATAGCTTTAACAGTAGCTTGGCAAGCAATACCAGCTATTAATGAATTTGGCTTTACCTTTCTATTTAAAAGTGTTTGGAATCCTGTTGCTAATGATGGAAAGGGGGATTATGGCGCATGGCCAATGATTGTAGGAACTTTAATTAGTTCATTCCTCGCCTTATTTATTGCAGTTCCATTAGGTTTAGGTACAGCGATATTTTTAAGTGAAGGATTTTTGCCTCCAAAAATTAGTACTCCATTAACTTTTATGGTGGAATTATTAGCAGCTATTCCTAGTGTAGTTTATGGTTTATGGGGTATTTATGTTTTACTTCCTTTACTCAAACCAATTGAGGCTTTTCTTGGTAATTATTTAGGCTGGATTTTTATTTTTTCTCTTCCTAAAGGTGTAAGTGCGGGGGGTCCGGGAATGTTCCCTGCAGCTATCGTTTTATCGATAATGATTTTACCTATTATTACAGCAATTTCTCGTGATTCTCTTGCTAGTCTTCCTCCCGATCTACGACAAGCTTCTGTGGGTATAGGAGCTACTCGTTGGGCTACTATTATTAGGGTATTAATTCCCGCAGCTTTTTCGGGAATTGTAGGTGGAATAATGTTAGGTTTGGGTCGAGCTATGGGAGAAACTATGGCTGTAACAATGTTAATTGGTAATGCTAACTCGATTAAACCTACTCTTTTTGCTCCGTCTAATACTATTGCTTCTTTGATGGCAAATCAATTTGCTGAAGCTTCTGGTTTACAACTTTCTGCTCTGATGTATACAGGGATAATTCTGTTTGTTTTAACCCTACTCGTAAATATATTAGCTAATTGGATTGTTAATCGAATTAAGGCAAAGTATTAATTCCTGCTAATTAATACAAATAAATTCATTTGACTCTGGATTAGTCACTACTTTTATACTGATACTATTCTGATTAATTATGGCAGATATTACCTATAATCAACAACAACCAGAATCTATTGTGAGTCTGAAAAGAAACCCAAGCAGACCAAGGGAAATATTTAATAAAGTGATGACTGTACTATCAGGTGCTTGTATCGGCATCACTCTTATTCCTCTATTTGCTGTATTAATTTACGTTTTTATTAAAGGATCATCTCGTTTAAATTTAGATTTGTTTACTAAGTTACCACCCGCAGCAGGTCAAACTTCTGGTGGTATTGGTAATGCGATTTTAGGCACAATTATGGTAGTGGCAATTGCTAGTTTAATTGCTGTTCCTTTTGGTGTTTTAGCAGCAGTTTATTTATCAGAATTTAGTGATGAGGAAACTGCCCGTCCAATTCGATTTGCTACTAATGTTCTGAGTGGTGTACCATCAATTATTGCTGGGGTATTTGCCTATAGTTTACTGGTACTATCTATGGGTAAATTTTCAGCATTTGCTGGTGGAGTTGCTTTATCGGTTTTGATGTTACCGACGATTATTAGGACTACTGATGAGGCTTTACAAATAGTTCCTAGGGATATTAGATGGGCATCGGTGGGAGTTGGTGCTTCTAATTATCAAACTGTTTTACAAATAGTTTTACCTGCTGCTTTACCGGGTATTATTACAGGTATTACTCTTGCTATTGCTCGTGCCGCTGGAGAAACTGCTCCATTACTTTTTACTGTTGTTTATTCTAATAATTGGCCTCGCGGTCCATTCGCTCCGACTGTTCCATCTTTGGCTTATTTAGTATATGAATTTGCTCGTAGTTTTGATATTGTTTTACAGGAGTTTGCTTGGGCGGGTTCTTTAGTTCTGGTTTTATTGGTTTTAATTACCAGTATTCTTTCTCGTTGGGCAACTAGTCAAAAACAGTTTTGATTAAATAATGAAGAAGGAAGAAGGAAGAAGGAAGAAGGAAGAAGGTCTAATTGCTTATTGACTCAAACCCTAAAAAATTTTAAGAATTCCTGTTGACGGTGGGGTATTAAACTTGCAAAAAAAAAGATAAATAATAGCGATTAATTAATGATGCTTTATTTATTATTTGATATCGCAAAATCACTTCTTTTTTGAGTATTTTAATATCAATTAATTGGCTAATAAAGATTGATTAATTTGTGGAATTCAATTATGTATTCCTAAAAGGCGTAAATTTTTACCTCAATTTAATGAATAAAGGTTATTTCATGAATGGATAATGGATAATTACCTCTGGTTAAAACCGAGAGGATTGAACATAAGGAAATATTATTTCTTTATTTTCCCCTTGAAAGGGGAGGCTAATAAAGCTGAATTATTTAATTAATAATGATTAATGATTAATTATTCGGTAAAAGATAATTACAGCACTATGAAAAGAGAAGAAAAACAGCGATTAAACCCTATAACTTGTATAGGTAAATGATTGAGGTGAAGCTGATAGTTATAAATAGCAAATACACAAATAATTTTGAAACTAAATTTAGGAGGTAATATCTCATGCCAGAATCTCAACAAAATCTTTCTAAACAAAAATCTGCCCCCGCTCTTTCAGCAGATAATGTTAGCGTCTTTTACGGAGATTTTAAAGCCGTGAAAGATGTTTCTATGGAAATTCCTAAAAATCAAGTCACTGCTTTTATTGGACCTTCAGGTTGTGGTAAAAGTACATTATTACGATGTTTTAATCGTCTAAATGATTTGATTAGTATTTTTCATTTAGAAGGTCGTATTCTTTATCATAATCAGAATATTTATGACTCAGATGTTGACCCTGTAGAAGTACGCCGACGTATTGGAATGGTATTTCAAAAGCCTAATCCTTTTCCTAAGTCAATTTACGATAATATTGCTTATGGGGTGAGAATTAATGGTCTGGCTAAGTCTAAAGAAGAAATGGATGAGATAGTAGAGCGATCGCTACGACAAGCTGTTCTCTGGGATGAGGTTAAGGATAAACTGGGACAAAGTGGTTTTGCTCTTTCTGGGGGTCAGCAACAACGTTTATGTATTGCTCGTGCGGTTGCTGTTAGTCCCGATGTGGTTTTGATGGATGAACCTTGTGCTTCTCTTGACCCTATTTCTACTATTAAGGTTGAGGAGTTAATTAATGAACTCAAGGAAAATTACACTATTATTATTGTGACTCATAATATGCAGCAGGCGACTAGGGTAGCGGATGTAACTGCCTTTTTTAATGCTAAAGCTGCTGAGGGTGGTAAACGCTTTGGTTATTTGGTTGAATTTGACAAAACTCACAATATTTTCCAGAACCCAAAGGAAGAAGCTACTCAACAATATGTAAGTGGTCGTTTTGGTTAAATATTGAAGAAGGAAGAAGGAAGAAGGAAGAAGGAAGAAAAAATGGATGGGGACTCAAACCCCAAGCAATTGTCAACACCGTGTAGATGGTGGGGTATTAAACCCAAAATAAAAAGATAAATTTTTATCATTATTTTTTTCTGGATTTGATACTCATCAAGTCCAGTTTTTTTTATTTAAAAAACTTTAAATTTACAGCACTTTTGAGGATGGTGAGGTACAGTTGAAGATTAATATCTATCTTTGTAAGGCTTCTAGCCTGTAACAAGCAGGATGCTTACCAAAATTACTAAATAAAATTTTGTACCTCACTAACTCCGAAATTGCTGTAATTAAATTTAGGTTTTTTCTGGCTCAATAACCTTCCTCTCTCTTCCCTCTTCCTTCTTCCTTCTTCCTTCTTTCTTACCAAGTTTTTCTCGGCAACGTTCAACATATAGACTGGCAATAGTATCAGTAGAGTTTTGCCTTTTCACTTGTTGAAAATATTCTAAAGCTGCTGCAAATTTACCTACCTGCCAACCCTTAATTCCTTTCTTGAATATCGATAGGTTGGAAATTTTTTCTGCTTCAATAATACTATTTTCAGTACCCAATAATTCATAAATATTTATAGCTTTCTGCTTTCCACGAAGCACCACTTTATCAATCCATCTGTAATAAATTTGCTCAGAAAATAGATTATTATTTTGTAACTGAGTGTCTGAATATTCTACTTGATTAATAATTCTGAATTTATCTTCTATATATTCCTGTGCTTGACAGCAATTTTTACATTTTTCTATCTCTGAAATTACTGGTTCACTCACAATAATTGAACAACAATAAGTCTTAGTCAAACTTTCTAAACGTGATGCAGTATTAACCACATCTCCAATTACTGTAGAATCCATTCTTTTTTCAGAACCCAAAGTACCAATAACCCCCATACCTGTATGAATACCAATACCAATTTTTACAGGTTCCGTAAGATTATATTTTTTATAATTAGCATTAAATTCTTTTAAATTTCCCTGCATCATTACAGCAGCTTTTAACGCATCTAAACTATGGCATTTGTGTTTGTCAAATACTGCCATAATTGCATCCCCTAAGAATTTGTCTATAAATCCTTGATTGGCAGAAATACAAACACTCATTTGTTGAAAAAAAGAATTTAACCACTTAAAAGTATCTCGTGCATTTTGTGATTCAGCTATTGCCGTAAATCCTCTAATATCACAAAATAAAACTGTTAATTCCTCTTCTGCCACATCTCCAAGTTGAATAGAATCTAATCCTTGAGGCGCTATTCTTGATAAAAATTGCTCTGGTACAAAAAGTCTAAATTTTTCCGAAAGATGCTGATTTATTTTTTCTGCTGCTAATAATTGAAGATTACTTTGTCGATCCGTCTGTTGAGTATTTTGATATTTATTAGCTTGAGAACGTATTTGATTGAGCTGCAAAATATTAGCTACTTTTGCCAGAAGTAAACGACTATTGAATGGTTTAGTAATATAGTCATCTCCCATCAATTCTAAACCTTTCAATTTGGAATTTTCATCATCCAAAGCCGTTAAAAAAATGATAGGGATTGTTTTTAATTGGGGGTTTTGACGGAGGCGGTTACAAACTTCAAATCCATCAATTTCAGGCATCATTACATCCAGTAAAATTAAATCAGGATGAGAATTGCTGGCAACTTCTAATGCTTCTTTTCCACCATTTGCTGATACAGTGATGTAGCCTTCTGATGTTAATAGTTCTTCTAATAGGATGACATTATCTGGCTCATCATCAACTACTAGAATAGATGACTGTTTGTTTGACATATAATTTAGTTAAATTGATTAAATTTGATGAACTAAAATTTTTTGATTTTGAAAGTAATCTGATAATATGGTGGGAGTCATTTCAGTTATCAGTTATCAGTTATCAGTTATCAGTTATCAGTACCTCTGCAATAAGGAGGCTTCAAATATGGCATAAGTTCTTTTCTCTTGGTCGATTAGATATGACCAGGATCCCTCGCCATCTCTCGACCGCTTTTTATCCCCTTAAAAGGGGAGGCTTTAGACAACATTTTTTCGGTAAAATTGCGCAAGTTTTGTATAATTGAAAATTTATAAATTGAGTATTTTTATGTAGAAAATTGTCATCTAGTACCGAATAAATTTTTGAGATGTCTCTAACCAAAAATTGATGCTTTCAAGAATTTTAATTTTGTGGAAAATATGTAGCAATTTTCAAGAACCGTGAGGTGGAAAATTCGTAATTTTTAGGGAGTAGGGGAGTGGGGAGTAGGGAAACAGGGAATAAAAAATCAAGAATAACAACTGTACCTTAGTAACTTGAAAAACCCTATATATTGTGAGTAGATATTTACCGAAAAATTGGGTTTAAAGCCTCGCCCTTGTAGGGCGACTTTTTATTTTAGCATGCAAGTGAATTGAATATATGCTATAGTTTTATTAGTTGCCGGGGGGCACTCGGAAACTCTAAACGGACGTGGAGGGAAGCGTTAGACTACCGCCAATGAAGCAGCACCCTGTGAAGCGTCAACCCGCCCAGGAGCTATGGCTCAGTAGGAATCCCCGTGCCTTTAGGCCGGAGAGGATGTCCATATTCTTAGTTTAGCTTTTTTCACTAAGCAATATAATTACCTCGATAATTATACAATGGGTAGGGGCGAATGGCTATTCGCCCCTACAATCTTAAATGATGCTGAATAACACTGATGCTACCGGATTTGATATTATACCGAACCTAAGCGGAGGAGTCATGTCATTTCCAGTTGAATAGTTAGGGTTTGCTGATTAAATATCAAAGCATTAACTGATATTGGTTGAGCGCATTTTTTTGTCTAAAAAAGTGCCAGTTTTTCAGCTCCAAGAGCTGCATAAAACTAGTATTTTGGGATGATTATGGCAGAAAAATCTTGGGACAATAATTCCTCCTACCCCCTCTATAGAACCCCTAAGTGTATCTTTAATTTTCTCTTTTTTGTCAGTCAGGCGATCGCCAATCATCCAAAAGTAGTTTCAAACTCAAAATTAGACAAGAAGGAAAAAATATAGATTTAACTTATCACGTCAGTAATTAAAATTATTTATTTTAATCAAACAAGTTCCGATTTTCCCCAAATTATTACAAAATATTTCACGCACTTGCGTTATTTTAGGCATTTGGTATCATAGTTTGTACATAAGGTATTGTGCCAATGTTGTGTTTAAAAGTAAAAGATTTTGTCTTGAATAAAGCTACAAGCAAGTATTTACGTTAATATCATCCAGAATATTTACATTTCTGGCAAAGGTGAATAATCTCAAAACGAGAAATTTTAGACAAGTAGAAATGCTTAAGTAATTATGGCTATTGACAGATAACAAGTTAATAGAGTAATAAGTTGCGGCATTGGTGAATAGTCCTAAGTTCATAATTTTTCTGTTTCCAGCAACCCTTATAGATGAACTACCACGCCGTGTAGACGGACGGGGTTTCTAAGTCCCCGTCAACAAAGTCCGCACTTTGA
>NZ_RCBY01000137.1 GCF_003838195.1 Okeania hirsuta | reverse complement strand
TCTGGTCGCCAAATCACAGATTATGGCGTGAGGCTTCTCGGCGATCTAGCTAAAACAAGTGGGGGATATGGATTTTGTGTCATCTCATTTTTATTTAAATCTTTTTTCCTATATAGAAAACATAACCATAAAACTCTTTATATTTCTTGTACAATTTAGCTTCATGTCGTTGATTTTCTACAAATTCTTCGGCAGTTTTATTACCTACATTTTTTTGCAAAAATTTTTCCTGTGCAGAAACTTGTGGAGCATAAAAATTTTCAGTCCAACAATATTCAGGCAGCACAAAAGTAGCAATTGGAATATATCCAGCTTTTTCCATTTGTGTCACTTTATTTGAAATAGTATCTATTTCTGGATATTCACGATTCCAAAACTCATCTATTTCCACAGGTCGTTCTTGAGTGAACCATGATGCTTCTGAAATGGCAACGAAAGCTCCTTTCTTCAAAAATTTATGCCATTCATTTATACCTCGTTCAAATCCGATATTATAGATTGATCCTTCTGACCAGATTAAATCTAATTCTTCATTCTGAAAAGGAAGGTTATCCATTGAACCTAGAATACCATTAACTCTATCCTGGAGATTCAATTTCTGAGTATTAATATTGAATATATCTATAAAGATGGAAGACAGATCGATAGCTGTAATATTCCCTGACGTATTATTAGCTATTACCATTGTCTGACCTCCGGTACCACAACCTATATCAACAATTTTTGATTCATTTGTCAGATTATCAATAAAGCTTAAAGCTTTAATAGTTATTTCAGGACTCCCTGGTCCTTGTCGTTCCATTGTCGAAAAATATTCGTAGATTAATCTCAAATCAAACTCGTGAATGGATTTATATTCATTACTCATGTTTTTTCTATTTTCTCTAAAAGTTCTGTATTTTCAGGTATTGGAAAAGCTTATATAATTTAATGCGACAACATTACTAGAAATATTCAGAAAAGAGGGAGTAGGGAGTAGGGAAAAATAATTGATGATTTATGTACAATAATTGATTTTATTTTTGATTATGGGAGATGTCGACAGCAAATGATGAATAAATTTTAATCTCTTCTTATTTTCAATCAGAATATCATTTTTGGGTGTCGGTGAAGCGCGTGTATTACTAATATTAATTATCTAGGAGTCAACCCACCCCTCGCCCCTCCTGGGAGGAGGAGGGGGATTACCCAGTCAGGAGGAAAGAAAGAAGAACAAAGAGTAGTAGAGGGAGAAAGTTTTTTGTTTGTGCTCTTATCCGGACAAGATGTCATAACCTCTTTTCACCAACGCCCATTTTTGGATACTTAGTTATAAATCAAATATTTTTGTAGGAAAGTTCCATATAACTTCCCTACTCTTCCCTCAACCAAACTCCCCACCCTTTATAGTATTAATTTAATCATTTACATGAAGAGTAATCTTGTTATCTTGAAGTTTCTCTGATATCCAGCGCTCAAATAATTCACCGTCTAATTTTTTCCTAATTTCAGGATTATCTAAAGAGGCACCTTGTAACTGCTCTAACCTAAATAAACTCCAAAACTTATTAGTCTGAAATGGTCCTAAAATCTCTCCAGGATTAGCTGTATTAACACTATTTCTCAAATCTTCTGGCAAACTACTTAAACTAACAGCACCCATAATACCATTAAAATTTTTATCATTTGTCACTGAATATTCCTTGGCTAAATCTTCAAACCTGCTACCTTCTTCCACAATTTTTCGACGCAAAGCATCTGCTAATTCTTTATCTCCCACCACAATTCTAGATAAAATTACATAATCTAAACCTGCTTTCCGTTCATTAAAATATGTTTCTATTTTCTCTACAGTAACTGAGTCTTTTAATTGCTTTAGTTTAAAAGAATTTTCTATCTGTGATTCTAAAGCATTATAGTTAATTCGATTCTGTTGTAGCCATTCTTGAAATTTTTTTTGGTCTTCCAGCTTTCTTTGCAATCTAAAATCAATCATAGCCTGTTGAATAACAGCCGGATTTACATTAATATCTTCCCTAGATTGCAATTCTTTTTCTATCACATATTGACGGACAATTTCTGTGACAAAAGATTGTAATTTTCCAGATGCTTGTAAATATCTTAAACCTTGCCCCCAAGATAATTGTTCTTCACCTATAGTTAATAGTGGTTTAGATTCCATTTTTAATATTCCATTCTTTAGCTAATCTTGCTCCAGATTTTAGTCTATCTCAACTAATCATTTTTTCAATCTGCCTTTACTAAATCTTCTTGAAGAAGGAAGAAGGAAGAAGAAAGAAGGAAGGACTGAAGGACTGAAAAAGTGGATGGGGATAGTCAACGACCGACCACTTCCTGTCTACAAACCCCAAGTAATTGTCCACACCCTGTAGACGGCGGGGTATTAAACCCAACATCAAAAGATAATACGTTTTAGTTAAATTACTGAAGTTAGAGCATATGAGCATTTCCTGCGTAATACTACGCAAACAGCTAGCTCACTGTCAATAGACTGTTTTAGCCAATTTTTGTAGTAATACTTGACTCTGACTTAATTAGTAAAGCTTTTATCTAAAACTGCTGATAGCTGATAGCTGACGGCTGAATGCTTACTAGAGCATAGTACCAAACTATGGCTAATAAAATTGCAGCGATCGCCCCGATTAAAGTATTAATAATATTTACTATTTCATTGGTTAACCATTCAAACTGAGATTGTACAGTTGCCCCAATCACACTTTCTAAATTAGTAGCAATAAAGGCTGCTAATACACAAAAAGCTATTCCTGTCAAGTCAATTAAACCTACAGACCAACCAACCAGAGCGATCGCCACGGAAGCTACGATACCAGCTAAAGTCCCTTCTAAACTCACAGCACCCTCGGTTCCCCGTGGTACTGGTTGTAGAGTTGTAATTAAAAAAGTCCGCTTACCATAAGCTTTTCCTACTTCACTAGCACAAGTATCAGAAAGCTTAGTGCTAAAACTAGCTACATAACCCAACATTAGTAAAAATGGTAAATTTTCTATGGGAGGATGATTCGGGTATAACAGACCAATGATCCAAACTCCCACAGCACAGATAGCAGCAGTCAGAGCTGAACCCCAAACATTTTCTGGCCCTCTAGCTCCTTCTCGCTTTTCTGCAATTCCGGCCGCCTGTTTTTGGGCCATTCCAATGCGGGTAACACCGGAGCCTACTAAAAAATAAAAGGCCACCACTAGATATCCAGGCCAACCCAAACTACCCCAAATTATTACTCCTAATATCCAAGCATGAAGTATTCCTGCTGGGGTTAACAATTTTTTAGGGGCAAAATAAACGAGACTGAGTAAGATAGTATTTAAGCTGATAGCTATTAGCCAAGGATTTATAGAATTAATTGCAGAAAACATAGTATCTACTCATTGGAAACATCTATTCTAATTTTAACTGGAAGGAAGAAAGAAGAGTATGGAAAAAAAGTAAGGGTCATTTCAGTTCTCAGTTATCAGTTATCAGTACCTCTGCAATCAGGAGGGTTGACATCAGGAATATTCTCTTTTTTTATCCCCTTAAAAGGGGAGGCGCATACCCACAATTTATCGGTCAAACATCCCCAACTTATTGAAGAAACTCAAATCCACAACGGAATGTTGATTCTTCCTTTTTGTTTAAATTTTATCGGATGTTTTTAGTCAAAAATCTATCGATCAATTACTAGGAATTAAGTATGAATCAAGTTATTTTTCATTTAGCTTTTCCCGTTAATGATATTGCTCAAACAAAAAAATTTTATGCTGATGGTTTGGGTTGTGAAGTTGGTCGAGAATCTCCAAATTCTGTGATTTTAAATCTTTACGGTCATCAAATAGTTGCTCATGTTGCTAAAGACACTTTAGAACCGCAAAAAGGAATTTATCCGAGACATTTTGGTTTAGTTTTTACTCTAGAAAGTGACTGGGAAGCTTTATTGGAACGTGCCGAAAAAAATAATTTTAAATTTTATCAGCAACCTAAGCGACGGTTTACAAATTCTCCTTTGGAGCATCGTACTTTTTTCTTGGAAGACCCGTTTCATAATTTGCTAGAGTTCAAATATTATTGTCATTCAGAAGCAATTTTTGGCTGCAATGAACATCAAAAAGTTGGCGATGCTGTAGCAGTTTAAATTAGTCTAGTTGTTAGATGTGGAAAAGTTATCAAAAATAGACTTATCTAACTTATCTAATAGTTCATAAAAATATAGTCAAATATGACATATCTTTATTTTGCAGGTGTTACCCTAACTGGGTGAACTACAACACCACGCCAGTTGCTTCAAGTCGGGGAACCCGCCCAACGCACTGGCTTCTCTATCCCATAGTCAAAGACAAAAGGGAGCTGCTTTTCTCATAATGTTCAAAGAACCATTAAAATCAGCATTAATTAATCCTTTACTGGTGGTGCAATTGCATTCCTCTTTTTACTCTTTTACCTGAGAAGATGACATAATTTTTCTGACCTTTGTTGTAAACTGGAATCAAATCATTATCCATAAAACTTGCTTTTGACGTATAAGATTCTTCTGTAATAATTATATTTATCTCTACAATCTTGGCTTGATAAGATAACATTTCGATTAACCTGTTATAGGGAACAAATATAAAATTTTGATTATTTCTTTTACCTAAATTTATCTTCTGTTTCCAGTTTTCATTGTGCCCTATTATTAATGTTCGTATTTTCTGATTAATCAGGGTATTAATAACCAAACGAAATGATTTATGAAGATAATCATTAATTTTGAATTCTCTTTTATCATTTTCTTTGTGGGTTTAATACCCCACCGTCAACGGGGGTGTTCAAAATTACTTGGGGTTAGAATCCCCATGTAATTTTCCTTCTGTCTCCTGTCTCCTGTCTCCTGTCTCCTTCTTCAATGCAAAGCTTTTTCAGCCTCTTACTTGATTTATTTTCCTGTAGTTGAGATTGTAGGAAGCTTTGAACTTTATTATAGTATTGATTTATAGATTTTAACGGTCTGCCATTTATCACTCTTGGGTTTGATTCCGGCTTGATTAAAAGTTAATTTAGCTAAATTGTTTAATCCTATATCAATACTGGCACAACGTTTTTTTTCTAGCTCGTATTATTTTTCAGTCGCTTCATAAATCACTTCTATTACATAATGGTTAAGTTTAGGGACTAAACGAACCTGTTTAATTTGTGAAGTAGGTACTAAAGTTTTTAGATAAATTCCAGTTTTACTTGGATTAATAATTTCTTGCTAATGAATAATTACTTCTAAGTGGAGAAGGAGACTTTAAGAAAGCGGTTAGCACTCAGCAGTCAGCAAGATTATTTTCTAAAGTGTAAAGAAGGGGATTTTAATCCCTCCTAACTCTTCATGTTCCACCCTTACTAAATGGAGAATTACGACGGTCTTATGTGCTTTGGCAAAAATATATTTGCCCTATCATTGTATTAGAATTTGTTTCTGGAGATGGTACTGAAGAAAGAGACAAAACTCCACCAGTAATATCGGATTTTCAAGAGCATAAAAAAACAGGTAAGTTTTGGGTTTATGAACAAAGGATTAGAATTCCATTTTACGGCATTTATAAAGTTAAAAAATCTGCTGTAGAATTATAAAGTTTGACTTCTAATGATTATGAATTTGTAGAGGCTAATGAACGGAGTCATTTTTCTATTCCACAGTTAGGTATTGAGTTAGGAATTTGCCATGGGAGGTATAATCAAGGTAATTTATTATTGACTGGTGAAGAACTTGCTCAACAAGAATATCAACGTGCTGAGAGATTAGCAGAAAAATTATGTCAAATAGGAATAAATCTAGACCAAGAATAAAAATAAGAAATATACAAATTATTTGGAGCGATCGCTTGCTTTTTCTCTCGAAATATAGTGAATCAGCAAATATATCTTTTCAGCAATTCCTTGGGACTAAAATTAACGGATAAAATTGAGATTTAGTTTTGACTTTGGATCTACTTTTAATTCCTCAACAATTAGTTTCAAAACTTTTTCATCTGATACCATCCAAGCATGAAGTAAAACATTTATTTTGATGTCTTTACCCACTGGTATTTGAGAACTTCTAGCAGGCAAAATCATCGCATCATAAGGAGTCCAAATAGAGGTGAAATTTATCTGCTCTAATAAAGCAATATCCTGGTTTAAATCTTCCAGAAAAGCACTTTTAGGACGCATCTGAGTCGGTGCTGCTAAATTTAAAGCATAGCCTGTTAATGTGCCGTTGTGTGGAGAAGAAATAGTAATAAAACGTTCTACTCTCTCTATACCACCTAATCTTTGAACATAATAACGACTGACTATTCCTCCCATACTAAAACCTATTAAATCAAAGGGTTGGTTAGGAGGAAATATTTTATCTACATAATTCGCTACTTGTTCGGCTAATTTATCTAAACCTAAAATACCGTAATTAGGAACTAAGTTCAGAGAATATACTTCCCATCCTAATTTTTTTAGGTATCGAGACATTTTATCGAATATTCTCATGGTGTCAAAAATTCCATGGACTAATAATACCGGATTAGGTTTATTTAAACTTTTCATATTCCTGATTTATCGTGCTGATCTTATTCTAAATTCTAGAGTGGAGCGATCGCTATTCTTTTGTTGAGTAGGACAATCTTTTGACTGATCTAGCAGAAGAAAGAAGAAGGAGAAATATTGTTTTGTCTGAGTTTTAAGCTTTTGATATGTCCGCACCCTTTCTTTCGACTGCTATAGCACTACAAGAATTGGTTAAGAAATTTTTCAATCCAGTTTCCTGACGGATTCCGCAAGAAAAAACTGTTCCCTATTCCCTATTCCCTATTCCCTAATTATGAGATATATATAAACAATTACAAATTTTTTTGCTTCTGATTTTCTCCAATTGCCAATTTTACGATCTACCTCTTCTGGTTAATGTAAAGTTTTATAAATAAATATAGACAAAACTTACGCTTGCTTTTAATTTAAACATATCAGGAATTTAACTGTAAAATTGTTTACAGAAAATCATTTAGGAGATAAAGATAATGTTAGCTTTTATCGGAGGATTGTTCGCCGGGGTATTTGGTATCCTGGGAAATCTGCTGGGAAAGAAGTCTGATTATTTATTAGAATTTAAGGACGATCAAGGCACTAATGAATCCAAGGAAGAATCTACTCAAGGGAGTGTAGCAGCGCCAGAACCTACTACAAAAAAAGAAACTAAACCTGCTAGTCCTGAAATTCCAAAAATTGCTAAAGCCAAACTTTCTGAGGCTAAAAAAAATGCTAAAAAAGCTGAAGCTGAAAATGGCACTCCTACAGTCGCAACACCACAACCTCCTGTAACTAATGTTAAAGTTTCCCAGGAACCAGAAGAGTTAGTATTATTTGCTCCTAACTTTTTAATGCCAAAACCTACAGCAAAACGTCGTCGCCCTGGTCCTAGCATGGGTATGTTTCGTGGTATGGCTAAGGATTTAAATCTGCCAAGATAATATTCGATAAAGAACTTAAAAATAAAGGGGTAAAAATTTAGCTTTTAACTTTATATTTGCTATGTTAAGCCCCTAATTTTTTAAGAATACTAAGGTACTATATAAATGAAAAGCTGGGTCCCACATTGTTTCTATTTTACGCGATATATCAATGTAATATTTGAGGCGACTTAATAGTTGAGTGTAATCTCGACTTGCGGCTTCTCCAAAAGAAGTAAAATCAGACCAAGTTGTTACTTTAGCTAATTTTGGATTAATCATATTTACTAAGTCATTCCATTTACTTCTATTAGTAGTTTGTAGTGTTAATCGGGATTCCTCTTGAGTCTTAACCTTAGGAGTAATTCCTTTTTGATATTGATAATTTTGGTCACAAAATCTGATAATACTACGGCGATTAGGAAGATGTAAATCTAATATATTGGCATAATCTTGAGTCATTTGTTTATGACGGATTTTTTCGGAACGTCGTCTAGGATCGTAATCCATAGCATTCATAAATATAGGTAATAATCCCTCAACTTTGTTTACTACTTCCGACCACTGAAAATTTAAACTTCCCATTTTATCCTGTTCATTTAGACAAACAATACTTGCCTCAGAAGAAGAAATAGATTGAAAATATTGAACTCTAAATATATTTATCTTCTCAATATCTGATATTTTTGCCCAAAATACAGGAATGCCTGCTTTGATCATTTCTTCACCATAAATTTTTAGTTCCCCAATAGCTCCAAGACGATAAATTCGCCAACCTCTACTTTGTAATTGCATTCTAGCTGTATAAGGATCAATTTTCATAATTCTAGCTAGATTTTTAGCAGCTTCCTGTTGATTTTCTTTACTAATAGCTTCAATAATAAGTAATCCTGGTTCGGTATTTTTGGGGTCAGATTTAGCAGTGGCGATCGCTTGTTGCTGGCGTTTTTTCTCTATAGTTTCTATTCTTTGTAAACCTTGACGTGCTTGCGCAACTACTTGTGGATTTGTTGCATCTTTCAGCAATTTTCTATAGAATTTTTCTGCTGATTCTAATTTATTTATTTTTTCATACCATCGCCCAATATAAAGTTGCACCCATAGATTTTGAGGATATTCTTTTTGTAATTGTTTTAGTAATTTTCCTGCCTGTTGATAGTTTTTTTGTTCTAGGAAAGTAGCAACTTCTTTTATTTCTTTCATATATAATAGTCCTATTTAAGCTGCTAGAAAATATCTCGGAAAAAGAAAAGAGCAGGTCATTTCAGTTATCAGTTATCAGTTATCAGTTATCAGTACCTCTGCAATTTGGAAATTATAAATGAAACTTTTATTTTGAAAGTTTTAAATTAGAGGTTATACCAAACCTAGTTATGGCTTGCTGATTAAATATCAAAGCATTCATTGATATTGGTTTTAGGCAATTTATGTCTTGAAAAAGTATGAGCTTTTCAGCAAGGGATTGTTAAAAAAGTGAAGATTTTCACCGAAGCAAAAGCCGAAAAATCACTCTTACTACTGTGTTGGCCACTGACTCTGTAATTTCCATTTATTCTACGTTCTAACTACTCCCTACTTCCTACTTCCTACTCCCTACAAACAGCAAAAAGATTTTCCATACGCAAACCCTAGTTAGTTATCAAAAGGTACTTTTTCCAAATCTATTCTAATCTTTCTACTTTCTACTTTACTTTCTTAATTAAGATACTATCATTGCCATTATGACATAGACAATAGTCATAATTAAACATCTATAGAAAATATACTTCCTGTTTTCTCTTCTGAAAAGCTTTATCTGTAAGCTTTTTAAGGTTTAATAATTGCTGAAAAAATATAGGTATAAATTAAATTTATAAAATATTGTCAAATATATTTGAAATTTAAACTTAATTTTCCCAAAAAAGTTTAAATGAGCTATCTAGGGGAAAAATAGGGGTAATTTGGCTGCGATCGCCTCTGTTTTGGCCATTTATTAAAAGTGTTGATATGCAAGAAATACAGGGTGGTTGCTTATGAAGAAATTTTCGTGTATTTTTGAGGTAAGTAATTCGCTCTGCGTAGGTGCTTATTAAAATGAAGTAGAGAATTAGGGTTTGTTGAAAAAAGCAAAGTGTGGGAAGTGTGGGGAGGGTGGGAAGACAGAGAAAGTAGGATGAATAATTGTTCGAGAGATTTTCCTGCCCCCCTTATCCCAAAATACTTGCTTTTTGAGCTTTTTCCACTTAAAAGCTGGTACTTTTTCCAACCCAAAAAGGCTAAAGCCAATATCAGTCAGTACTTTCAGGTTTAATCAGCAAGCCCGAATTAGTAAGTGGTGGTACGATAGCGCAGCTAAACGTAGTTATCGCGTAGCGGAACGGAGTTCTATCGCGCTAGTATTCAGCGGAGCATGGGTAAGCAAAACCTACTTTTATACTTTTCTTTTCTCTAATACAGCAGCAACTAGAGACAATGCAACTAAAGGAGCTGTAACTGCTCTGAGAATACGTTTACCCAAAGAAACTGCTTGAAAACCTGTGGCGATCGCTGCTTCTATTTCCACATTAGTCCAACCTCCTTCCGGACCTGTAATTATTACTATTGATTTTGGCAGTTGATTATCTAATAAATTCTCAAGTAAAGAAGAGTAGTTATTACGAGCGACACATATATATTTGTAATAATTAGATAAAGTTTGACCATCGAATAATGATAAAGCTGCCGAATATTCCATAGTTTCTCTGATTATTGGAACTATTTGACGCTCTGATTGTTCAGCAGCTTCACGGGCAATTTTTTGCCACCTTTGCAACTTTTGCGGACTAGGTTTTAGTAAAGTTCTAGAACTTATAACTGGCAAAATATGAGTAACTCCTAATTCTGTACTTTGCCTAACAATTTCATCAAAATTATTTCCTTTGGGTAAGGCAGAAATTAGAATCAGGTCTATGGGTAGTTCATTTTGAATAAAAATTTCTTTCTCTAAAATTGCATTGATTGTACTTTTTTTAGAGGTTTCTGTTTGAAGTTTCGCTAACCAAGAATTACCTTGACCATCCATTACAATAAATTGGTCTCCTTCCCCTAGTCGCAACACTCGACCTAAGTAATGCTGTTGTTCAGGATTTAGATATACTTTCTGTCGTTCAATTTGGTGGGGGGCGATCGCTAATCTTTGCAAATTAGCCATATCTAGAAAAAAATTTAATTGTTCAAACTTGGTTATTCTTAAATTAGACATCTCCATAAAAGAAGGAGTAGGCGGAAATAATTAATGATTTATGTACAATAATTAATTTGATTTTTGATTATTGGAGATGTCTAAAAGTTCTGAAACCCTGATGCTACTGTGCCAAAATCGGTATTTTTGGATAGTTCTAACTATCGAGTTATGTGACTGGGTAGTAAATTTATTACAGCTAATTGAAATTGATATTTCAGATTCACTACCACATCATATTTTTAACCTACGATCAAGTTATGTGACTGGGTAGTAAATTCATTACAGCTAATTGAAATTGATATTTCAGATTCACTAGCACATCATAATTTTCAGCCTAGAAATACTGAAAAACTCTTTAGGTGGGAGGGGTTTTTAATCTACCTCGAATTTTGAATTAGAGGACAATTACTACCCCTTATCTCCCACAACTTTTCAATTTCTTGGAGTGAAATAATCTATTAACTATTCTTGCTTAAAATTAGTTTCATCAGCAGCAGATAAGCTTTCGTTATTCCTAATTTTCTCCAGGTATTCTGCAATTGCTTCAGTTGCTAATTGAACTACTGGTTTACCCTGACGCTTTGACTCTTCTTTTAGTTTGGTATAGATTTCATCTCTAACGCTAACCCGATGTCGCATTTTACTGGTATCTTTTGGCTTCTCTGGAAGAGCTGTTTGACCAGCTTCTGGAGAAAAATTAGAAGGAGTGGATTGACTAACCTCTTGACCAAAACTAGAAGGGGTTGGTTGAACAGCTTCTGGAGAAAAATTAGAAGAGGGTGGTTGACCAGCTTCTGGAGAAAAATTAGAAGAGGGTGGTTGACCAGCTTCTGGAGAAAAATTAGAAGGAGTGGATTGACTAACCTCTTGACCAAAACTAGAAGCGGTTGGTTGACCAGTTTCTGGAGAAAAATTAGAAGGGGTGGGTTGACTAACCTCTTGACCAAAACTAGAAGGGGTGGATTGACTAGCTTCTTCACCCACAGCAGGAAATGGTGTTGTAGTAGTATTTGCCACTTCGCCAGATACAGAAGTATTTACTGACTGGGTTTCACTTACTGTTGATGTAGTTACTGGCGGAGTACTATCAAAATTAACGGGTGAATTTACTGGATTATTAATCAGATTCGTTTCCTGATTATTTTCTTGATTTGTAGTTACCCCTTCTTCTTGAGGTTTAGTTTCTGGAGTTGCTTCAGTAACATTAGTAACTACTGGAGTATTATTTTCAGAGTTGGTTGAGGTCAACATTGAATTGTTAATATCTGTATTCATTGAGAAACTAGATTGATAGTTGGTTACGAACTGACGGATGGCTTCAATACCAACACGATTGCAGAAATCGCCGAAACTCTCATCTGGTTGGCGTTGTTGTTTGAAATAGATAAATATCAATTCCAACTCAGCTTCCAGATTATTGATATGTAATTTGTCAACATAAGTTTTTGCCAGTCGTGTTTGATTGGGTGAACCCCCTAACCAAATCTGATAAGCATCAGGAGCACTACCGACAAATCCTAATTCGGCCATATAGGGTCTAGCACAACCATTGGGACATCCTGTCATTCTAATCACAGGATGCTCCTGTTCTAGTCCCACCTTGTCCAACAATAACCGAATTTGTCCCAGTATACCAGGTAAGGCCCTTTCTGATTCGACAATTGCTAGTCCACAAGTTGGCAAAGCTGGACAGGCCATGCTGTAGCGTACTAAGGGGTCAATATCTTTTTCTTTCCTGACACCATGTTGAGCCAGAATTTGTTCTATTGCTTGTTGCTGCTGTGGTTGAATTTCATAGAGAATTATGTTGTGATTCGGTGTTAACAACATAGGTAGTTGAAACAACTCAACAATTTTCCGCAGTGCTGTTTTTAGCTGAAATGATTCTTCATCTTTAACACGACCATTTTCTACAGAAATTCCTAAAAATAGCTTGCCATCTCCTTGTTGATGCCATCCCAGAAAGTCCAAATATTTCCATTCTGGTAAAGGTTTAAAGGGGGCAATGGATTTACCAAAGTATTCTTCTAACTTGGCCTTAAATTTTTCTAATCCCCAGTCATGGAGTAAGTATTTCATTCTGGCATGGCGACGGTTGCTGCGATCGCCATAATCTCTCTGAGTTGCGACTATAGCCTTGATTAATTCATAAATATCTTCCTTGGCCACATACCCAATCTCTTGGGCCAAACAAGGGAAGGTTTCTTCTTTTCGATGAGTTCTACCTAGACCACCCCCTGCTAAAACATTAAACCCTTCTAGTTCTCCTGCTTCATTGGTAATTACAACGAGGCTAACATCTTGAGTGTATAGGTCTACGGAGTTATCTCCTGGTACGGTTACAGCACACTTAAATTTTCTCGGCATATAGTGAGTACCGTAAATAGGTTCTTCACTATTGGTGAATATTGTGCCATTACTATTAAGTTGTCTAGCAGCTTTTACTTCAGGATGTTCTTCTGCACTAATTACTTTTTCCCCGTCTAGCCAAATCTCATAATATGCACCTGTCTGTGGTGTTAATAAATCTGCTATTTTATTCGCATATTCTTTTGCATATTCATATTCGCGACGGTTTTTATATGGAGCTGGAGGAGACATTACATTTCTATTAAGATCCCCACAAGCTCCTAGAGTCGATCCCATACTTTTTATTATGGATGATATAACCGTTTTCAGATTTTTCTTTAAGATGCCATGCAACTGAAAACCTTGTCTGGTTGTTACACGAAGTGTATCATTACCATATTCATTAGATAAACGATTTAAGGTGAGAAAAAGTTGTGGCGGAATAAAGCCACCTGGATTTCTAGTGCGAAGCATCATTTGATAATCTTTTTCTTGCCCTTTCGCTCTATTATCCCGGTTATCTTGTTGGTAAGAACCATGAAATTTGAGTATTTGAATAGCTTCTTCAGTAAAGTGCGTTGTATCTTCTAGCAGTTGAGTTGCTAGGGGTTCCCGCAAGAAATTGCTATTTTCTTTTATACCTTCTACCTTAGAAGGTTTTTGCTCTTTTTGTACTAAATTTTGAGATGGAGTTATCATTTTAAAGTTGCTAATAGCTAATATTTAAGTAGAGTTACCGTATTAAATATTCCTTTAATCTTATAATTAGGAATGTAGTTTCCTTAATTTTATTTATTTATAATTCACTATATGTTTATTTTTACTAATCTTTTTATTTTTAGCATTTATAATAATTTACCATTAATTTACAAGTAACTCATTAGTCTTTTATTATACTCTCATATAACCGTATTTTGTCAACCTTATAATGATTCCTTGTGTCACTTATATTTTTTTCGCCTTGAAAACATACGGTATTTGATTTTTCTTGATTATAGAATTTTCAGTATTAGTCACACTCAACTATTTTCGTTCTAAAAATGCCTAATTCACTTATGTACCAAGAAGAAAACTACGTCGTCTTAGAACCAAATAAACCTGAGCAGTTGATGACAGGTTTAGAAATACTAGAAAAATTGCGGCTTATTCTAGCTCAAAAACAACATGATTTACCTAGAGATTTACAAAAGTTATCTTCCCTAGATGCTCAAGCTCAACAACTAAGAGATACCTATTGTGAATATGAATTAAGCAATGGTAATTTTATACAATGGTATGTGGTGCGTTTGGAAAAGTAAGTTTCTACCATAAGATTTTTATTCATTTCTAATATATCCACCCCCCAGCTAAGAGCTGATTTATCAAGTAAATATTAAGAGGCTAAATTCCTTGCTATATTTAGGCTTGGCGAGTTTTTATCCAGTAAATCCCAAATTATTAAAAGCTAGGTAGTATAAGACTTTTCCAACGGAGATGCTGGGCAAACAGCTAAGTTGACAAATCAGCTCTAAGGGAATTTTTTCAATAACATTTTCTCTTTCGTGTAGCGGAACAAAGTTTTATCAGTTATCAGTTAATGTTTTTAACCAGTTTGTAATTGACTCCCACTATTTATTTAAAAGTTAATAGTTATAAGTTTCCAACTCCAATAGACCATTTTTTTGCTAATTAACAGATTTAATCTTAAGTGTTTGAGGTGGATTAGGATAGGAAGTATCGGGTATGCGGAACAAAGTTTTATCAGTTATCAGTTAATGTTTTTAACCAGTTTGTAATTGACTCCCACTATTTATTTAAAAGTTAATAGTTATAAGTTTCCAACTCCAATAGACCATTTTTTTGCTAATTAACAGATTTAATCTTAAGTGTTTGAGGTGGATTAGGATAGGAAGTATCGGGTATAAGGATATGACTTCTTTTAGCTAAAATTTGAGAGATACAGTTTCAATGCTGAACTACTTGCTAATAACTGAAAACTTTTGCCTAATAACTATTTAACTAACCAATTATCAACCCGTTCACTGTTAATTGATTCAAAAGCAGGTCTTTATTTGTGAGTTTTATGCAAGCTGATTAATTTTGCTACTTTTGACGACTTTTAAAAGAATATTTTCTTCATCAACTTGCCGATGCAACTATCTAAAAGATTACTTTTTGAAAATACTTCTACACCAGAAAATAAAGTTAATATTTTCTACAAAATATCAATTTATTTTTGATTAAGTATTAAAGATTATATATTTATAGCGGTTTTCATTAACATAGAATATAGCTGTTAGGTCTGTAACTTATTAAACTTAAAACATACTTATATTTTGTCTGTAGTCTACCTTTGTGAAAACCGCTATAACAATTGGCAGTCCTGCAACCGTAATAGTGGGACTTACACAAAATAGAGCTATAAAATAGTCTCAAATATATACAGGTAGAGAGTTTTACGTCAAAAAGGTATAATTCCTTCACAAGCACGGGTTCCAGGCATTTTTAGGCCATTGACGTAGTTCCCTTATGCAGACGACTCTCAGGTATTTTTTTGCCAGAAAATGTGTAAGTACCAATAGTATTGATTTAACTGGGGACAAATTACCTAATTATATTAGCTGTGATTACCTCAGATCCAATTAAAAGAAAGCGGTTGAGGGATGGCGTTTTGCTCCGCAACATATAAAGCGGAGCAACTCTGTAACTCTTCGGGTCTCCTCGCCATATCCCATTGACCAAGAGAAAGGATATATTTCGGTTTCTTTCCTACTCACAGTTTTTTCCACTCCCCATCGACTCATCGACCCATCGACCCATCTCCCTATCTTCTTCTACCATTACTATGTACCACTACCTGATAATTTTATACTTCTGGAGTAGTGATCAGAACTAAGTCAATCTTTCCTTCTGTAGGTTGATTTACCTCTGCTTTAATATTTGGTCCAAAAAAACTTGATAGTTTATCTTGTTTCTGAAGCCAAGTATCTAACGGAATTGACGGAGAAGAAAATTCCAGCACTAAGGCATAATTATCATTAATATCTACTTCCCTTAATCCCTTAAGTATTGGTGTTTCTTCATCTGTGGGACTTAAACCTAAGAGATTAAGAGATTCTTCCAAATGTACTTTTTGGCCATATCTATACCGAGTCACATCTTTGCGTAATTGATTTTGGATGGGAGTAGCTTGTTTTTCTCTGAGAGTTACAATTTCTTTGGTAGTTGGTTGTGTAAAAGTTACTGGTTCAAGTTCAGCAGCTTTGAGAGCAAGTCCTCCTAGAAGCAGCGGGATTCCGTAGAAGAATCCTGCTAAATTAAGTGTGGGATGATTGGTAAAGTAAGCTGCTGTTCCAATCACAGAAATAATTCCACCTACAATTAATCCTACTGTTGCTAATGAAGTTTTACCTAGCATATCTTTAAAAAGAGAAAATATTATAATATATAGATAGTCAGTTTCTTGCTTTTATAAATTCTGTAACTAGAATTTTAGTATTGCTAAGTGTATCTTACCCTCATTATGACTTCGAGGTCAACTATTATTTTAGTTATTTTATACTTCTTTTAAAGTCGGGAACACCAAACAAGGAATAGAGGTATATTCTAGTAATTTTCAATATTGAATAAATGATTTAAGTTTCAATCTATATTTACTTATTGATTGATGTCTCCAAAAATATACTTGAAAGAGTTAAAAATTCAGGGGTATGGAGATGTATTAAATACTAAGTCAATTATCTGACTTTGCCTAGATACTCTTCAGTATATATTAATGAAGAAAAGGTGGACTACGATCATTTTTTTGTTTATTTTTAACTGTATCAGCCATAAAATTTTTCAAAGCTTTATCTCTATTTTTCATAAAAGCTGCCCAAAATCCAGGCTGAAATTCATCCATTGTTTTTGCTAGTGCCCAAACATCTATTGCTAAAATATTGTACAATCTTTCATCCTCTTTTTTGAGGGAATCAATTTGCTTTAACATTGCTTTATCAACTGTCTTAGCTTCCTTTTCTGGATCTAAATTAGACATTTTTAGTATCTAGTATCTATGATAATTTATTTTCAATAACCAGAGATTGTTGAGATTTATAGATCTAACTATTGAGTTAAACTAAAATATCGTATTAACAAGAGTATATCAGGAATTTAAAATGGACTCACAGATAATCAAAGCAAGAGTGGCTAATATTGAGAGCAAGCGAGAATCTCTAGTTAAACTGCTAGAAAAACCAGATTTGGGTACACTCAGAATTGATATTAATCAAGCTCTAGAAGAGATTGATGACTTGATTGATGAATTAAAGCGAACTTTTCCAGATTGAGAGAAAATTAGTATTCTTCAATTCATTGGTTAAAGATAGATTGACAAACAATGAAGTTAAGAAAAATAGTTTAAATTTGCCTGATTTTTATGCTTAGAAAATACAGCAGCAGATTTATAGTTCACTTTGAAAGTTAGTATGTAATACAAAATCCGGTTTACTAAATTAGAGTTATAACTTTTTCCAGATTGGCTGTTGCTTATCTCCATGAATAATCTATTTCATTAATGGATAATGGATAATTGATAATTGATAATTACCTCTGGTTAAAACCGCTCTTGATTGAATATAAGGAAATATTATTTCTTTTCTTGGTCGAGGGATGGCGAGGAGACCTCACCATCCCACCCTTCGGGAAGCTGCGCTAACGACCGTTTTTTTCCCCTTAAAAGGGGAGGCTTCAAGGCGCGAATTATTAATTATTAATTATTAATTATTAATTATTCGGTAAACCGGATATATAGCAATCCTAAATCATCTATAAAAAATCAAAAAACCATATCAAAAGTCGGAAACTCTTATCCTTTTCTTTTGGGTTTAATACCCCGCTGTCTACAAGGTTTTTACAATTGGTTGGAGTTTGAGTCTCCATCCACTTCTTTCTTCTTCAACCTTGTTTTCAGATATATTCTTTCCTTTTTGGCAGATATTTTCACACAATCTAATACCAATTTGGAAAAATAATGTTACTAATTAATTTGGGCAGTAGGGACGAATGGCTATTTGTCCCTACTTGATCATTGAATATATGGTTTAAATGCAAAATAGCTGATAATTTTTCATTATTTTACACCAAAAACTTCATCTTCAATACCAACCCACCACTCTCCTAAATTCATTAAATCTTGATGAATATCAGCTAATTTTTTAGTATATTCTTCAGGAGAAAGTTCTACACGACGCTCTTTCAATTTTTGAATCCGAAGTTGTATCAATAGCCAAGGCTTAGAAATGCTGTTAGTTGTTTCTATATATTTGGCAAGGTCTTGGCTATCCATAAGTACTATTTTGGTTTTGTAAATTTCTCAGTATTTGTATAGTATTTTAACAGTAAAGTTAAAGGTTGAAATTTGATGTTAGTGGTCATGGCAGCGACAAGTTAGTTTTGTATTTTATTTAATAGTTATAAGTAGGTATGTCTAATTAAACGTTAAAAAAATTGTAGGGGCGAGTTTAACCGAAAGCTTTGACTTAAGCACGATCAAGTTCTAAAAATCCGCCCTCTAATATTACGTTTATTTATGCTCACCTACTTATTTAAAATAATTTTTCAACAAAATACTAACAAGTTGATTAGCGTTAAGTAGGTCGGCATTAAAATTTATCATTATAATCAGACGAAGGGCAGGAGTCAGAATGTAGAAGGGGAAAAGTTTTTGAAAGACTTGACTTTTGATTACATACTGATGATTTTTCGTGTCTATCTACTTAGTACAAATGAGTATTTAATCAAACTTTCTCTACTTATATATTATTAATATTTATTTCGTTTATTTCAGTAATAGATCGACAAAATTATTTGAGTGTGCTGAAGATCACACACACAATCTAATTGCTATCACTCTTCAATAGTAGAAGATTTTGTAAATTTATGTAAAGAAACTTAAACTTGCCTGTTTGTCTAATTAAGAATGGAAAAAATAATAAGTCATAAAAATGGAGAATTTTGAAATAGATTTACAGAGGTTAAAGGAAGAGCAAGAACTTATCCTTAACCAAATAGATAATGCTATTGCCCTATTTAATAAATCTCATCACTTAATTTTATTTAATCAAAAACTTGCTGAAATTTGGGGATTATTGCCAGAGTGGCTTGCTCTAAAGCCTCATTGTGATACTATATTTGCCGAAATAGTTGCTCAAGGTTATTGGTCAACAAAACAATGTCAACAGCTCAAAGACTGTCTACTCAACACAGAAACAGAAAGTCTATTCCTAGATATAGAACAAGCTAACCATATTTTTCTTAATGTGGACTGCACTCTCACATCAGATGGGGGACATCTGTTCACTTTTCGAGATATGACTGTCTATCAAAAGTCCCAAAATACCCTTAATGCTGAATTGAGGAGATTAAGATTTCTCTTGGGTCTCAACGAACGACTGCAATACTCAGACAGCTTAAGAGAAATTGCCCAATTTGCTCTGAATTATTTAGTAGAGGTAATGAATGCTGCTTTTGGAGATGTCAAAGTTATTAGCGGAGAAGGAGAAGATCGCCAAGCAGGGCCAATATCTAATCAAATGACTTCTCAATTTATTGCTACTTATGGTGAACCTGCAGTAATGGAAATGGAAGGTTTATTGAAACAGGGCATTCCTTATGGCCAAGGACTTTTGTGGCAAGTAGTTGAAAGTGGTAAACCTATGTATGTTGAAGATTATGCTTCTCACCCTCAAGCTATACCAGGATTTTGTAATCCCGCTATTGGTCAATTAGGAATTTTTCCCATTCCTGCCACAGATGGGACAATTATTGGTGTTTTAACTCTAGAATCTCGTAATCTGCAAAAACTACAAGAAGCTCCTCAAAAAGATATGTTATTTGCAGCTTGTGGCACTCTAGGAGTGGCCATAGAAAGGGCACAGTCTCAAGAACATCTACGGCAAATTAATGAGGAATTAGAGCGTTCTTCTCAGTTAAAGTCAGAGTTTCTAGCTTCTATGTCCCATGAGTTGAGAACTCCACTTAATAGTATTTTAGGGTTTTCTGATTTACTACAGCGACAAACATCTGGGCAGTTAAGCGATCGCCAACTTCATCAAGTTCGACTAATACAAAAAAGTGGTCAGCATTTACTACAGTTAATTAATGATATTCTTGATTTATCCAAAATTGAAGCTGGAAAAACAGAGCTAAATTTAGAGTCAGTAAATATTCACGAACTTTGTACTGACTGTTTGAAAATGATTCAGCCACGAGCTGATAAAAAAAGGTTAGCTTTATCTCTAGAATTAGATTATCGTTTATCTAAAGTTTTTCTAGACCAACGTCGTGTAAGACAAATAATTATTAATTTATTGTCTAATTCTGTTAAGTTTACACCAGAGGGAGGGCAAGTTAAACTTAGCGGACGTTTAGCTTATGGTAGTCAAATTCAAGGTGATTATCGACCTGATTGTTCTCCGATTAATTGTAGCACTCCTTATTTATGTTTAGAGGTAAAAGATTCTGGAATTGGTATTCCTGAAGATAGGTGGAAATTTTTATTTAGTCCTTTTCAGCAGGTTGATTCTTCTTTATCTAGGAGACATGAAGGTACGGGTTTGGGTTTGGTTTTGACAAAAAAATTGGCTGAATTACATGGGGGTACTGTTTCTTTAAGTTCTCAGGTTAGTAAAGGTAGTGTTTTTCGTGTTTGGTTGCCATTAACGGAGATGCGCCAGGAGTTAATTGTTAATTTGGAATCTGAAGAAAGTTCTCAAGTATTTGTTGAAAATATTGAAGAAAAAGAACTAGAACCTGAAAAATTTGCTAGGATTTTAATTGTTGAAGATCAACCTTATAACCAACTTTTAATTTCTGAAGTATTGGAGTTGGAGGGCTATACTGTTGAGTTGATTAGTGATGGTAAAACTATGTTGAATACAATTAATTCTTATCTAGTTACTCCTCCAAATTTACCTAATTTAATTTTGATGGATATTCAGTTGCCAGAAGTTGATGGGTTAGAGTTAATTAGAAGAATAAAAGCTCATCCCACATGGCAGTCTGTACCAGTGGTTGCTGTAACTGCTATGGCAATGAGTGGCGATCGAGAATTATGTATTAATGCTGGTGCATCAGCTTATCTTAGTAAGCCTTTGAATATTGAAAAGATGATTGCTACTGTTAAATCTTTACTAAGTAGGGTTGGCTGAAAAAGTCTTTTAGTAGGGGTAGGAGACAGGAGACAGGAAGAACGGGGAATTATAGAACCCCTAACCGGATCTTTTCTTGAAATACAAAGGCTGACAGAAAGCCGTTTTCACACAGCCTAACAACCATAAGGGGGTTGGTAAGGGGGTGCTGGTTTCCCCACTCCTCCACAGGGTGGG
>NZ_RCBY01000136.1 GCF_003838195.1 Okeania hirsuta | reverse complement strand
GGTATGCTCCGCATACCTACCCCTTCTTTAAAAAGAATTATCATTATTTTAAAAGGAAAAATCAATATTTTAGACAGTTATTTAATCCTTAAAACCTTTATCAAACAATAGTTTTGAGCTGCTTGTCACCCCGTGATAACAGAGAGGAAGTTTAACGTTTTGGCTCTCTCCAGAGGTGATGGAGCAGTGGCTCAACCCAAAGAAAACAGGTACCTATAGTGATATAGCTACCCTTGTTAATGGCTACACTACAATGTTTATTTAGGTTAGGGGGACGGCAAACTGAAGGATTTTTGGCATCAATATTTGCCCTTATGGCAGTGGTTTCGCACTTACCAAATTTTTATGATGACATAGTTGCACAAAAAAAGTCAGGGAGTTCAGACTTTAGGTGAATAATTTTACTAATACACCTAAAACTGATACTCCACAAACTTCTATATTAATATTTATGAGTTGACATTCTTCCGAACTCATACAGCTGCAGGAGCATGAGTGAAGCATTTCTTACCACAAATGTTAGCGCAAGCTTCACATCCGATACAGTCATCTGCATTAGTAATAGTCATTACTTTCCGTAATACTTCATCATCATCATCATCATCATCATCCACAAATTCTCCATGCTCGTTGATGGGTCTAAGTTCTAGAACATTTCTATGACAAACTTTAAAGCAACGACCACAACCTAGGCATTTATTCATGTCAATAGATTCGACATACTGAGGAGTCCAAGCTGTACCACCTTTAGTTAAAGCTGTTAATGTTGCCATTGGTTCTTCTCCTTAATTAATAGACTGAATGTTTTGTTTTGTTTGCTTTGTTCCATCTTTTTATATAATAGCTATTTCCTCTAGCAAAAAAGTATAAAAAAATACTTTTTTCAGGTTTTTTGTAATATTTGATTATGGCTTTTTTTGTATGTTTATTTATTAGAAAATATTTGCAATTATTGCTAGATAAATATACCTATAAACCGTCAAAGTCTCTATATAAGTTTTGACGATATTTTTGGTTGAATTGAGACAATACCAGCAAATAAAATGGACTATTGATATTACTTAAGTTTCGTCAGATACTGGTAATAGAAATTATGAATATAATTAGTGTGCTTTAACACAGTTATAAATTATTTTATGAAAACTAAATAGTAGGATATTGAAGTTGAATACTCTATTGTTTAAAACTTCAAATAGTTTGATGTTCGTAGCTACTCTTCCGTTGCGTTTTGAGTGTTAGGAAGCAGATTTTTCTACGTTGTCTGAGTTTTAAGCTTTTGATATTTCCTAACAGTAATGGCGACTGCGATAATTAGACTCTCAAACAAACATATTTACCCTTCAAGTTTTTCGGTTTTCAACTGTACCGTAGGGCATGCGGAAACAGGCTTTTGATAGCATTTGCGCAGCATTCCCATAGGAAAGCTCATCTGTTTGCGGAGCATTCCGAACGAAAAGAGGCAATAGAGTAAACCCTTGGGCAGAGATCTGTGGATTAAATATTGCAAGGTTTTAAGTTTAAGTGGACTCAATGTTGGTGCAGCCTTGCGGAGCGTAAACCAAGAATCCTGGTTTCAGGAGAATCTCCGTGTCTGCCTCTTTCAGAGGAGCTGCGCTAACAGGTCGGAGAGTATGTTAATACTTCTACCCCTAGCTAAATTGTTTAGATTTGGTATTAGGTTTGAGAGCAGCTTTTTCCACATATTACCTTCTTCAATTTCCAGCCTTAACTGGAATTAATATTTCAAATAATGTACCTTCATTTTGATTAGATATACATCTCAGTTCTCCCCGATGTTTTTCGACAACAATTTGGTGAGAAATTGATAGTCCTAGACCTGTACCCTTGCCCACTGATTTGGTTGTAAAAAACGGGTCAAAAATGCGATTTTGAACAGATTCGCTAATACCACGCCCATTATCAGAAAGGGAAATTTTCACAAAATCTTGATTTACTCCTGTTTCTGACTTTTGAGATATTTCTGTTTTTATGGTAATAATTCCCGGTTCTTTTTGTTCTTCAAGAGCATCTATGGCATTAGCAATAATATTCATAAATACTTGATTCAACTGACTAGCATAACACTCAATATTGGGTAAATTTCCATAGTCTTTGAGCAATGTTATTTCTGGTCTTTTTTCTGTAGCTTTGAGGCGATGTTGTAAAATTAATAAAGTGCTATCTATACCAGAGTGAATATCTACTTTTTTCATCTCCGATTCATCTAAGCGAGAGAAATTTCGTAAAGATAAAACTAACTCTCTAATTCGATTAGCTCCTATATTCATTGAGTCGACCATTTTAGGCAAATCTTCAATCAAGAAATCTGCTTCACACTCTTCAGCAAAATCTTGAATTTCTGGAATCGGATCTTGATAGTTTTGTCGATACAAATTTAATAAATGTAGTAGATCTCTAATGTAGTTATTTGTATGAATAATATTGCCGTATATAAAGCTAATTGGATTATTAATTTCATGGGCAATACCAGCAACCATTTGACCTAGACCAGACATTTTTTCTGCTTGTACTAATTGAGCTTGAGTCTTTTGCAATTCTTTTAAAGCTTTTTCTAATTGCAATGCTCTTTCTCGTTCGCGTTTTTCTGATTCTCGTAGTGCAATTTCTCCTTGTTTTCGTTCTGTGATGTCGCGAATAATTGCTAGGACTTCATCTTTACCACTTTTGACATAACGAGCTTCATAATGATAGAGGTTATAATTAATAATAGTAGAATATTCTGCTGCTTGCACTTTATCAGTGCTGAGAGTAAGCTTTAAATAGTGTCGAGCCCAAATAGCTAAATCTTGGGGAAATATTTCTTCTATAGTTTTCCCTAGTACTTCTGATGCTTTGGGGGCATTTTCATCATCTTTTGATGGGTAGAAGTCGAGAAAAACTCCTTTTGAGTCAAGGCGTAACATTAAGTCGGGAATAGCATGGAGAAGACTATGGTTGCATTTTTGACTTTCTTGTAGTGCTTCTTCTACTCTCTTGCGTTCGGTGATGTCAAATCTAATGGCTAAGTATTGATAAGGTTGTCCGAGGTCGTTTAAAAAAGGTACGATAGTTGTATTAACCCAATAATAACTACCATCTTTAGCCTTATTTTTAATTTCCCCTCTCCACACACGACCAGAGCTAATAGTAGACCACAAATCTTTAAAAAACTTTGGGGGATGATATTTAGAGTTAAGCAAACGATGACTTTTTCCGATTAATTCTTCTCTAGAATATTGAGATATTTCATAAACTTTATCATTCACATATTGAATAATACCTCTTTGGTCTGTAATGGCAACGATCGCTGCTTGATCTATAGCAAATTTAATATCAGATAGTTCTTTGAGGGTTTTCCGCAGTATTGCTTCTAGTAAGCGACGTTCTGCTATTTCCTGATTGTGGCTAGTTAAGTTTTGTAAATCGTGATTTTTTTCAATGAAGGATGCTACCATCTGATTGACCTGGTAATTTTCATAATCAGATTGATTTAGCACTTGATTAGTTTCCATTGGTTTTTGTTACTCCTGGTTGGATTTTGATGCACTGCTAATATTTCTAACTCCACTTTCAGGTTGAGAATTATTTGTAGCTTTTTTGGCTCGCAACCTGTAAATATGAAGCTAGTTCCGATCTAGCGACTTAATTTTGGTGAATTAATTTTTAAGCTTAAACATATGAAATGCTTATATTAATATTAAGAGGATATAATTTTTCTACCTTAGAGTTTAGTTAAATTGATTACTAATTTCTCAATCTTTAGGTAAAAATTTATTGCTGATTATTAAAAACATTTAATATAAATATAAATATTTAATGCAGTTATTCTGGATACTTAAATTTCTTTAAAGGCTTGTTTACAACCTCGGAGAGGATTATTTAAAGCTTTTTTTTGTTATACCCTCCCTATTTGAGTTAGATTTACTGGGAACAAAAAATCTCTTAAAGCATCTCTAGTTATTAGAGATTTATTTATTAATTTTTGTAATATTAGCTACAAAAAAATAATCTTTTTGAGTGTAGTCAAAAGAATATTTAGCAAAGCTCAAAATATTTCTTGATTTGAGACTATAAAAATACTAATTTTCTAAATGGAAAATGCCAGATTGTATGATGCTTGTCAGGGTTTTATTCCGGAACAGTTTCTCAGCTTTTTAGAGAAAAAGAGCATTGTGAATTTGAAATTGGGCGATCGCTTGGAACGAGAGATAACGGTCTTATATCATGTCCGGTTGAATAGTGATAAATAAATAACTACGGAGGAGTCAGGAGTCAACCCACCCCTCGCCCCTCCCCCTCCCAGGAGGGGAACTCAGGAGTCAGGAGGAAAGAAATGAAGAAAGAAGAAAGAAGAACTGGAGTTGAAGGAGAAAGTTTTTTTGATAACTAATTATCCGGACATGATATTATTCTGGGATATTCACGATTTTACTACCATCTCCGAACAGATGACTCCAGAGGAAAACTTCGCTTTTATTAACCAGTATCTTAGTTATATGGAACCCCAAATTCAAAAATATGGCGGATTTATTGATAAATATATTGGTGATGCTATTATGGCTTTGTTTCCCAATTCTGCCGACGATGCGGTTCAAGGGGCGATCGCTATGCTGGAACAGTTGAAAACATACAATTCAGAGCGACAACAAAGGAATCTAAAACCCATTCGTATTGGTATTGGTTTGCATACGGGTACGTTAATTTTAGGAACTGTAGGTGGATTTGGATGCATGGACGGAACTGTGCTCGGGGATGCAGTGAATCTCTCCTCGCGAGTGGAAGGGTTAACAAAAACTTATGGAGTTTCACTTTTAATTACTGATAAAACTTGGCAAGGTTTAAAAAATTCTTTGGCATACGACCTCAGATTTATTGACAGGGTGAGAGCTAAAGGAAAAGCCAAAGCGGTTAGTTTATTTGAAATTTTTTCTGCCGATCCGCCAGAATTACGAGATGCTAAAATCGCCACTAAAGAGAAGTTTGAAAGGACTGTTTTGTATTTCATCAAGAATTATTTCCAGAAGCAGCAGATTTATTTCAAGAATGCTTAGAATATGGTCAGGGCGATCGGGTTATCTGTAGTTATCTTGAACGATGTCATCAGAAGGTAGAAGGCAGAAGGGTAAAGAAAGGTTTATAAGAATTCTGAATTTCCTACGGAATACTCCGCTCGTCACTATCAGACTTTTTCAGCAAACCCTAATTAACCTTATTCCTTCTTCCTTAGAAGATCAATAATTAACCTTCCACCTTCCAGTTTCTTCCTTCCAGCTTCTTCCTTCCAGCTTCTTCCTTCTTCCTTCTGTGATAGTTCCTTCTAGTAACAACAAACGCGAGGGTTGAAGACAAACCTGCCAAGGAAAAGAACGATTTTTGATTTCACGCCATTTTTCCTTAAATACTTCTGCTTGTAAATGGTAGTCAAAAGCATTTTTTGCAGGTTGATATAATTTTAAGTACAAAGTTACTCGATGTTGAGTTTCACTAATAGCTGCTAACCAACAAGGAAAAGTATTCGGTTCTGTTGACTCCTCACTAAAAGTAATCTGGTGAGCGCGAATGCCAACATGAGAAAAAGATTCTGGAATAGGTTCAATTATATCAAGACTGCATCCCCACTCAATAGCTTCTATTTTTCGGTTGTCAATTATTACTGCTTGAGAAAAGTTCTTACAACCAGTTAACTGAGCAACTCTTACACTGGTAGAATATTCAAAAATGTCATGTTTGACACCGTGATCAAGAGCAATTCCGTCATCGACAACCAAAAGATTTTGACAAATGCGGTAAGCTTCCTCTAGGTTGTGAGTCACTAATAAAGTCACCCCTTGATAATTTTCTAGGGTGGCAATAACCAATGTTTCAATCTGATGGCGCAGGTGGGTATCTAATGCGGAAAAAGCTTCATCTAACAACAAAGCATCGGGTTGACTTGCTAATGCTCGTGCTAAAGCTACCCTTTGTTGCTGACCTCCCGAAAGTTCTTCTGGATATCGTTTGCCATATCCTGGTAACTGCACTGCCAATAGATAAGCTTCCACTTGTTGTTTAATTTCTGTGGATGAAAGACCTTTGGGCAAACCAAAAGCAATATTTTGTGCAACAGTCATGTGGGGGAAGAGAGCATAATTTTGAAATAGATAACCGACGTGGCGATCGCGACTGGGCAAATTAATTTTCTGTTGCGAATCAAATAATACTCGCCCATTTAAAACAATTCGACCTTTTGTAGGAGTTTCTAAACCAGCAACGCAACGTAAAATCATGCTTTTACCAGCACCAGACCCTCCCAATAACCCCAATGGTTTGTTATTAGCATTGAAACAAACATCCAAGAGAAACCCAGGCAATTTTTTTTGGATATCTACTAATAGACTTTGTGAGTTTGTGTGGGAGTTTAGTCTCAAAGGTTGTGTTTTGACTACGGGTACAGAACGCACATCTACAATTTGTTTTTCTGTTTTTTTTGCCCTACGTTTTTTGATTTTAGATTCTGACCAATAGTTGACACCAGTTATTACTCCTAAAGATATGGCTAAAATTACTAACACCCAGGCAAACGCTTCATTCATATTCCCACTTTCGGAAGCGAAGAAAATAGCTATCGGAATAGTTTCTGTTTTCCCAGGAATGCTACCTGCCAACATTAAAGTAGCGCCAAACTCACCAAGCGATCGGGCAAAAGCTAATAATGTCCCGGCAATAATTCCTGGTTTTGCCAAGGGTAACAAAATTCGCCAAAATACAGTCCATTCAGAAGCACCTAAAGTTCTAGCACAAGCAAGGAGACTGGTATCAATTTGAGTAAAAGCTGCCAGTGATGTTTTGTACATCAGGGGGAATGACACCACAGTGGCCGCAATGACGGTTGCAGGCCAAGTGAAAATCAATGTTATCCCCATTGATGAGAGTAGCTGACCAAGGGGGCCGTTTCTACCAAATAATAATAGTAATAGAAAACCTGTTACGGTTGGAGGCAATACTAGAGGAGATGTTAAGATGGCGTCAATTATACCTTTGCCTTTACCACGATATCCGAGCATCCAACGTGCTGCTGTGATGCCGAGGAAAAAGGTGATTACTGTAGTAACTGCTGCAGTTTTTAGGGAAATCCAAGCAGGAGATAGGTCTAAGTTCATTATCGATTTTTGATTTCACGCCATTTTTCCTTAAATACTTCTGCTTGTAAATGGTAGTCAAAAGCATTTTTTGCAGGTTGATATAATTTTAAGTACAAAGTTACTCGATGTTGAGTTTCACTAATAGCTGCTAACCAACAAGGAAAAGTATTCGGTTCTGTTGACTCCTCACTAAAAGTAATCTGGTGAGCGCGAATGCCAACATGAGAAAAAGATTCTGGAATAGGTTCAATTATATCAAGACTGCATCCCCACTCAATAGCTTCTATTTTTCGGTTGTCAATTATTACTGCTTGAGAAAAGTTCTTACAACCAGTTAACTGAGCAACTCTTACACTGGTAGAATATTCAAAAATGTCATGTTTGACACCGTGATCAAGAGCAATTCCGTCATCGACAACCAAAAGATTTTGACAAATGCGGTAAGCTTCCTCTAGGTTGTGAGTCACTAATAAAGTCACCCCTTGATAATTTTCTAGGGTGGCAATAACCAATGTTTCAATCTGATGGCGCAGGTGGGTATCTAATGCGGAAAAAGCTTCATCTAACAACAAAGCATCGGGTTGACTTGCTAATGCTCGTGCTAAAGCTACCCTTTGTTGCTGACCTCCCGAAAGTTCTTCTGGATATCGTTTGCCATATCCTGGTAACTGCACTGCCAATAGATAAGCTTCCACTTGTTGTTTAATTTCTGTGGATGAAAGACCTTTGGGCAAACCAAAAGCAATATTTTGTGCAACAGTCATGTGGGGGAAGAGAGCATAATTTTGAAATAGATAACCGACGTGGCGATCGCGACTGGGCAAATTAATTTTCTGTTGCGAATCAAATAATACTCGCCCATTTAAAACAATTCGACCTTTTGTAGGAGTTTCTAAACCAGCAACGCAACGTAAAATCATGCTTTTACCAGCACCAGACCCTCCCAATAACCCCAATGGTTTGTTATTAGCATTGAAACAAACATCCAAGAGAAACCCAGGCAATTTTTTTTGGATATCTACTAATAGACTTTGTGAGTTTGTGTGGGAGTTTAGTCTCAAAGGTTGTGTTTTGACTACGGGTACAGAACGCACATCTACAATTTGTTTTTCTGTTTTTTTTGCCCTACGTTTTTTGATTTTAGATTCTGACCAATAGTTGACACCAGTTATTACTCCTAAAGATATGGCTAAAATTACTAACACCCAGGCAAACGCTTCATTCATATTCCCACTTTCGGAAGCGAAGAAAATAGCTATCGGAATAGTTTCTGTTTTCCCAGGAATGCTACCTGCCAACATTAAAGTAGCGCCAAACTCACCAAGCGATCGGGCAAAAGCTAATAATGTCCCGGCAATAATTCCTGGTTTTGCCAAGGGTAACAAAATTCGCCAAAATACAGTCCATTCAGAAGCACCTAAAGTTCTAGCACAAGCAAGGAGACTGGTATCAATTTGAGTAAAAGCTGCCAGTGATGTTTTGTACATCAGGGGGAATGACACCACAGTGGCCGCAATGACGGTTGCAGGCCAAGTGAAAATCAATGTTATCCCCATTGATGAGAGTAGCTGACCAAGGGGGCCGTTTCTACCAAATAATAATAGTAATAGAAAACCTGTTACGGTTGGAGGCAATACTAGAGGAGATGTTAAGATGGCGTCAATTATACCTTTGCCTTTACCACGATATCCGAGCATCCAACGTGCTGCTGTGATGCCGAGGAAAAAGGTGATTACTGTAGTAACTGCTGCAGTTTTTAGGGAAATCCAAGCAGGAGATAGGTCTAAGTTCATTATTGATGTTGAAGAAGGTTGTAGGCTAATTATTTAGTGGTAGGTTAATAAAATAATGGTTGGGAACTAGGGTAGGCAAATCTGAAATTGAGGTTATTCTGTTTCAGAACTTTAATAGACCTCTCCAAAAATGCCAATTTTATTAGGGCAATATACAGGTTTCAGAATCTTTTCTAGAGATGTCTCAGTGGCTATCCATAATTACTTTATATTTTTATATTTTCTATCTTTTTTCCTGGCATAAACTGTTTTGTTGACTACAAGATAGAGAAATATTTGATTTCTTTAGGGAAAAAAATAGGAACTTTGGCAGGAAAGTTCCTAGATAAAAATTTATTTATTACCAACGCTCAAAATTATGATATAATTAGCGAAATTTGTTAAGCTGTTGTGATCAAAACTTGAGACTAAGACAAGGGAGCGAACTTATGCGATCGCCCCCATACTTGAGATGGACTTCCATTACCCGATAGTCCTGCATAGTAATGGTAGGATACATATTTTTTAATTTCTCCCACACTCCCCTCCTGGGAGGGGGAGGGGCGAGGGGTGGGTTGACTCCTGAGGACTCACAACAGTCATTTATAAGTATTCAACCGTTAGCGTAGCTCCCCCGGAGGGGGAACATGATATTACATTTCATTAACGCACCCTACTGGACTTTGTTATGCTGACGGAATGCTCCGCAAACACTGTCGCTTGCTATCGCAAAGCTGCGCTGACGCACTGACAAAATAGCGTTGCTTTACGTAAGTTTAGCCAAGATTTAGGAGTGATGCGCGATCGACTCATTGCATCAAATTCTCATTCTAAGAGACCAAAAGAATAAAAGAAGGATGCTTTTCATCAAAAAGTAGGGACGTAGCACAAAATGAAATAGTAAGTCAAAAGTCACTTAAGAGAACAAAATAAATGTTAATGTTATAAAAATGTTATTGTTATGGTTGTAGTTGTTTAATGGAAAATTGAAATTATGTAAAAGCTAATAAGCTTATTATTAAGTGCAGTAATAATAGTCTGTGCAAGTATGATTACCGTAGTAGAGCCAGCTGCAGCCTCCCAAATAGGGTTGGAAAATTGGGTAATGGAAAATGAATTGAAATTAAGTATTGATTATGTTGCGTATCCGGGTTTGGTGGAAATTCGTCCGTATGGTAAGGACAAGAGTGTAGTAGGTGAGGAAGTTTTGAAAGAGTGTAATGATGAGGGGGGTGATTTTATTGAGCATGATGATCGTTATTATTGCCTATTTTAATTGTTGTTTAAATTGTGTATATTTAAAATAATAAAATAAATAATTAATAAATGGTGGGTTGCAAATAATATTAGCATCATTTACTCGCCCTGCAGTTACCCCATCATCGCAGCCCCATTTGCTGTAATGAATGTATGGGCAACCTTTGAGCCAAACCAACTTCCCAAAGGGTCTACCTGGTACACCTCCTGGTACCCCTCCAGGTCTAAGTTCAGTTGTCCAGGAACCCCTTCCCTACCCTTTGGTTTGGCCTGAAAACCCTTAGTCATTTTGTCCAAAAAGCAACTCCCCCAATTACGGCGGGGAGTTGTGTTTTTCTTTTTAGGAGTATACCGTTTTGCGGAAGTTAAAAGTCAAAAGTCAAAAGTCAAAAGTAAGGTTTTATAGGCTCAAAACTTTGAGGCTACAGTTTTGACGCTACAGTAATTTCAGGAAATAATTTCACATATAGGTATCATTCCTGACGAGTTCAGTTAAATAGTCAGGACTTACGCAGAAATCGGACGGCAGCTATGATTTTCTTCTAAAATTCTGTCTCCTGTCTCCTGTCTCCTGACTCCTTCTTCTAATAATTGTTGTTTAGTGTAACAAAACCATATTTTTCAAACACAGCTTTTGCCTCTGGAGTAAACATAAATTCTGCTAATTGTTTAGCCGCTTCAACATTTTTACTATCTTTAATTACTGCAATGGGATAAACTACTGGTGTATGAGATTTATCAGGTGCATTAGCAACAATTTTTACTGCCTTTGAAGCGTTAGTATCTGTACGATAAACAATGCCAGCATCAACATTTCCTGTGGCGACATAATTGAGAACTTGGCGTACATTTTTAGCAAAAACTATTTTCTTTTCAAGTGCTTCATAAATACCCAAAGAAGTTAGGACTTCTTGGGCATATTTTCCTGCGGGAGAGCTTTCTGGTTCGCCAATGGATATGTTTTTAATAGTGTCTTTTGTTAAGTCTTGAAATGTGTTAACTGCAGCGGTATTTTCTGTAGGAACTATTAACACTATTTGATTTTTCAAAAGGTCCCGAAGACTTTCATCTATTATTAGATCTTTTTCTTGCAAAATATTAATATGGGAAGGAGATGCGGAGATAAATAAATCAACTGGCGCTCCTTGTTCAATTTGTTGTCGTAGAGAACCGGAGGAAGATAAATTTAAAGTTAAAGAAGTATTGGTATTTTTTTGTTCATAAATAGGCTCTATCTCTTCCATTGCATCTTTGAGGCTAGTTGCTGCTGAAACTGTTAAATTTATTGTTGAAGCGGTAGACTCAGAAGATGAATTATTCGTAGTTTGGCTACAACTAATTGTTAATAAACAGGAAAGTATAGCCATACAAATTAAGACCAGAATTCGATTTTTTTTCATACCTATTACTCCAATTTTTAATTTTGATCAAAATTGTTAATATTGTAGAGGTTTTTTGCTAATATTTTCGGAGTAAATAAATTCAAACTTGGATATAGATATGAAAATTAGTGCTCTTATGGTAGGGGTTATATCAAATCCGTTTCATTGGACTTGAAGAAGGAGACAGGAGACAGTAGACAGGAGACAGGAGGAAAATTACATGGGGATTCGCTCCCCCAAGTAATGCGTGAACACGACCGTTGACGGTGGGGTATTAAACCCACAAAGAAAATGATAAAAAAAATCTTCAATCGCCATAACTACGTTTATCTTTGTAATTCTTTCTCCTCCTGACTCCTGAGGACTGACTCCTTTTGGCTCCTAACTTAACCATTCTATGGCTGTTTAACCGGATTTGATATTAACGGCCGTTAACCCCTACACCGCTGTTAACCACTACAAACTGTGTATAATTTCATCTTTTGTGTAAGTCCTGTAAATAAAATTATAGGCAAGAAAAATAATTTTGATTCCCGACTCCCAACTCTCTGCTGCATATAAATTACCCCCCTAGAGTCTTAAATAAAAACTACAGGAGGGCAAAATATCAGATAATTTACCGAATAATTAATAATTAAATAATTCTGGTTTAAAGCCTCCCCTTTTAAGGGAAAAAAAGCGGTTGTTAGCGGAGCTTCCCGAAGGGTGGGATGGATGGGTTTCCTAACCATATCCAATCGACCAAGAGAAGAAATAATATTTCCTTATATTCAATTCCGTAACGGTTTTAACCAGAGGTAATTATCAATTATCCATTATCAATTATCAATTAATGAACAGTGGTATTACACCAAATAAGCTTCTTGGTGAGTTTTGATAACGCAATCAGACTTAGGTTTGGCGACACACAGTAATACCCAACCTTTTTCTACCTGCTCGTCATCTAAGAAGTTTTGATCCTCTTGATCGACTTCTCCTTCTACTATTCTGGCAGCACAACTAGAGCAAGACCCGGCGCGACAAGAAGAAGGAAATTCTATGTCAGGTTCCAGTTCTTCTGCCGCATCAAGGATATATGTATCCTCATCAACTTCGATAGTGATATCGATTTCTGGGGGTTGTTTTTTCTTGCCTTTGATTAGCTGTACTTTATAAGTAGCCATTGATTGAGATCCTCCTTTTCTTAGTTGTTCTTTCGTCTCAAAAGACTTTTTTAAAAAGCGTTGAGCAGTTTAGCAATCAGTGGTCAGCTTTGCGCGTTTGCGGAGCATTCCGGAACTAAAAGGGGATGAGCAACCCCTCCTAAAATTCAACAAAAGCTAGTGCCACTACGCGGAACTCAAAAGTCAAAAGTCAAAAGTATTGATTGATTGGTAAGGCTTTATAGGATTTTTTAACTGGTCAGTTATTTCCGCCATCCTGCACTAGAAGTCGGGGATTTAAATCCAAGCTTTTCGGTGCGGAATGCTGCGCAAACAAATACCTAATTCTATTCACACAGGACTTACGCAAATTCACCTTGAAAACGTCATATGTAGGGGCGTTAACGATAGTTATGCGAAGCAAATGGTATTTGCTAACACAAAGATCCGCTAACGCCTCACTCGATTTAGTGTCCGTGCGTAAGTCCTGTCACAAATTTTTAGGCTGATAGCTGATAACTGATAGCTGATAGCTAGTTAACTACAAGGTACTCCTGTTGGGGTACAACCTCCTGCTTGGAAAGACTTTCCGCAACTACAAGTTTCTGTGGCGTTGGGATTAATAAACTTTAAACCGCTTTCAGTCAAACCCTCAATGTAGTCAACTACAACTCCTTCTAGTAAAGGCGCACTTTTTGGATCAATAAAAATCTGCAAATTTTCCTTGTAGAGCAGCAAGTCATCTTCTTTGGGAGCGTTGGCAATATTTAAGGCATATTCGTAACCACTACAACCACCATCCACAACAGAGATGCGGATGCCTTGATTTGAGTCTTTCAGGAACTTGGTAAGTTGAGAAGCGGCTTTTTCTGTTAAACTTATAGTCATAATTTTGAAGAAAAATAATTTAGACTTACCGATGACATAATTACCCAGATAGGCGACGACATCCGCCTGTTGTCTGGTTTAAGCAATTGGCACTTAGGAAATTATAGGAACGGGGCGATCGCTCTTTACAGCACTGTGTGAGACTAAATTAGTAGAAATATTGCACCCTGAATTTTGAAATTTCAGTTTCAGTTTCAGCGCTAAAGCATATCGTGTAAATATCACCTTTCCTATAAATTTCCTATTTATAGGCTAAACCAAAGATTTGACTAGAAACTGTTCATAGTGATAACTTCTGTGATTATGTTTTTACCACTTCCTATGAGTCAGCTTTTAACTCTTTGCTGAGGGAACCGCAAACTGGACAGTCTGGGTCATGGTAAGGGCGAAGTTTGGCAAATTCCATGGCATCCAAATCCATTGTCAGCAGTTGTGACCACAAGGGTTTACTAAATCCTGTAATCTGTTTGATTGCTTCTGAAGCTGCTAGACAAGCTAGGGTTCCAGAAACTACACCCAAGACTCCAAACCCACGTCGGTCCCATTCTGGTTTTTCTGGGAATAGACAAGACAAACAGGGAGTTTTACCAGGAACTATGGTAGTTAAATAAGCTTCCATGCTATTCATAGCAGCTTCCACCATTGGTTTGCGCCAACGTACACAGGCAGCATTAAGTAAATTCCGTTCGTCAAAGTTGTGAGCGCAGTCGAGGGCAATATCTGCCGACTGTACTAATGTGTCTGCATTTTCAGCAGTGACATATTCAGGTATAGCTTCAATTTCAACATCTGGATTAATGGCAGCTAGGGTTTCCTTAGCTTTGTCTACTCGCAGCTTACCCACCCAATCATCTGTCATCAAGATTTGACGATTCATGTCATCAAGGCGTAGTTCCCCACCTCGGACTAAAATCAGCTTCCCGACACCTGCTACTGCTAAATACAGTGCTACTGTGCCACCCAACCCACCAACTCCATTTACCACTGCTGTAGCTGATTTGAGTCGTTGTTGTGCTTCTTCACCAAAATCAGGAAGCATCATTTGGCGACTATAACGTTCTAATTCTTTGGGTGTCAGGTCGAACACTATAATTGCTCCTTACTCAGCAGTTATTTCTGTTAATTTAACTACATCTTTATGTTCTTGTTGAAAGACTGGAAATACTTTTTGTTCTTGAGCGCTAGATGTTAAGAAAGTTTGATAAGCTGACTCTAATGCTGTTTTATATTCTGTCAATTTTTCAGTTTCTGTCAGTCCTGTTTTTTCGTCAACTTCTGCAATTGCTACAGAAAACATTTTTAATATATGGAGGCGATTTACGTTGACTGCTGTTTGGTCGTAGGGAATGTCAAAAAAGCTGAGGAAGTCTTCTGCATCTACGAGTTTTTGGAAGTCTGTTAATGTCTTCATTTGATGAACCCTAAATTAATTAGATAAAGTAGTGCCGCTACGCGGAAGTTAAAAGTCAAAAGTCAAAATTCAAAAGTATTGATTTGTAATTGTTTGAGGATTTTGTAACTGGTCAGTTATTTCCGCAATCCTACAGTAGTGACTTTTTCTACTTTATTAGTATAGGTACAAATCTTCTTTTTTTCGTCTACTTTCAATTTTTTTTAATATTTGTGTGCAAAAAAAAAGCACTCTAGTTTGGTAATAATTCAGCTATTAGCTGTCAGCTATCAGCCACAAGATTTTCTCTTTAAGAACAGTGTTTAAATTAACAACTGACTTTAAGGTCAAGGGAAGCAACTTTTGTAGTAAGACAATTAATAGAGTTTTAATCGTAAACTAAAAGCAATAGCTGATAGCTGACGGCTGTTGGCGCAGCATTCCGGAGGAAATGCTTACCTACTTTGAGGGAGAGAGGTTGTTAGATATTTACCGAATCATTAATAATTAATAATTAATAATTAAATAATTCTGGTTTAAAACCTCCCCTTGAAAGGGGGAAAAAAGAAATAATATTTCCTTATATTCAATTCCGTAATAGTTTTAACCAGAGGTAATTATCAATTATCCATTAATTAAAAAATATGGTTCTAACTTTCCTCTCTAAATCTTTAGAAAAAATTACTACTTAGAGCTTGCAAACTTCCTTATATTTTTTGACTAATTCAATGCCTGCTCTACTCATTTTTTCTCCTTCATCTTCTAATTTTTCTAGAGAAGTAAACCCAAAACGTTGAGCATCCCGTAAAGTTCTAGAAACTACCAAAAGACGACCGCAAAATACAAGTGCCCAACCAAATCCTTCATGGTTTATACTAATAACTACTTGCATGATTTGATTGGTTTCTAATTCAATGCAAGTTGCTATTGCATTATAGAATAACTTAATCCGAGCTAAAGTCATCGGATTAACTTCTTCTTCTGTGGAAATTTGGCGTTTTTCTTGCTTACTAACAATATAAGGCTTGATAATTAATTCAGGAGACCAAGACTTATAAACTCCATAAGAGTCTTGAGCTTGAACTGCTCTAATTAATTCCCTAATAAAAGGAGCGGAATAAATGTCGGTTGTTGTTGTTGTTGTTTCTGTTTGAACAGTCATAATTTTACACCTCTTCAAGTACAGCTTCTAAGTCAGATTCGGAAGTTTTTTGTAAAGCTTTTCTGAGCCAGGGGGGAGGGCTACCTTTTAATGTTTCTACTAATCTGTCCAGAAGATCGGTAATTTTGTCTTCTGGAGATTTTGATTTCATTGGGGTCACTTTTTTGTTGATTAAACGACCTGCTGCTGGACCACCAATTTCTAGTACATAAACTATTGTGCAGTCGAGCAAAGCTTCAACTTTGGCATGAAGTTTTTCTAGTTTATCTTGTTTGGGGGCATCTTGATTGAGATTACCACCAAAAACAAGTGGCTCTAGAGTTTCGTATCCTTTGTCATCAACTTCATATAAAGCCATTTGTTTGGCAGAGCCAAAGTGACCATCTATATGAATAAAATCACTGGTTGCAAATGCAACTTTCATTGTTGTTTTCCTCCTGGTTTTAATGTACCGAATAACTAATAGTTAAAAACCATTAGTTATTGATAACAAACTTGTCTTTTAATCGCAGACAAAAATAAACTCTAAAATGAGGGCGGATTCGATTTTGTAGCGGATTTGTATTTAGTTTAACTATTAATTAAACCCGCCTCTGATTACCAAATATTTGTTTATTTATATCTGACTATTTATTAGATCGCAGATTGTAGTTAACAGAAGTGTATCTAACACCTACAACCTACCACCTTCATCGTGACAATAATGAATAATCATTGGTGTGAATTTTTGATTCTTCTTGCTCTAAGAAAATATTACCAATGTCGAATAATAAATTCATTGTACCACGATAACCAACATTACAACGTTGACCATTGCCGAGGCGATCGTGAATTGGCATACCCATGCGATATAGAGCAAGACCTAATTTCTCAGATATTAGTTTACCATGAGAATTAGTAATCAATAAATCTGAACCTGTGGCTACTTCCTCCAAGTCTCCCAAGTCGCCAATAATTACATTTTCTGTAGGCAATTTTTCCAATAAAGGCGATCGCGTAGTTGTCACAGCAGCTTTAATATCTGCTCCCATTTCTCGTAAAAACCAACTGGTTGCCCAAAGTAAATCTGGTTCCAGGGCAATAGATACTTGCTTATGCCCAAAATAGAAGTGGGTATCCAACATCGCATCCTGTAACTGCCGACGTTGGCGTTGGTATTTTGCAGGCACTTCACAACCTTTATCTAAGTGGGGGTCAGTACGAGAAACAATTAGCTGAGACAATTTTAGCAAGAAACTATCCACCGCACCCAAACCAGTCAACCGAGGAAATACTTGATATTGAGTGCCAAATTTTTCCTGCAAAATATTAGCTGCATTCCGCAGACTTTCCCCAATAACCAGAGTAAAACTTGACTGACTCAGGTTACGAAGTTCTTCTATGGTCGTTCCACCAGAACTTGTCGCGCTATAACTATCATCAACCAAATGTCCATCCAGAGACTGAGATAAGTCAGGTACAACTATTGGTATTAAGCCAAAAGATTCCACAATATCTCGAACTTCCTGCACATCTCCAGGAGCAAGACAACTACCTGCTAAAATTGTTACGAAAGGCTTTTTAGTTTCAGTAGGAATAGATTCGCCATAATCATAAGCTACTATACGTTCGACAGTAGCAGCAAAACCATCCTGAGCGGAACCCTTATAATCTGGACTAGAAACATTTAATATTGGCAATTCATCTAACTCAGGATGCTCTTCCCTAAACTTCTTGAGAATACCCTGTACATCATCGCCCCTGGTTTCAGTTAAACCAGTACTCAACAAACCAATAACTTCTGGTTTTGACTTCTCAACTTGGGTGAGAATAGCTGTATCGATGTTATCCTCTCCTCCCAAAATAGTCGTCACCTCACTCATGGCAGTAGTAGAAAGAGGAATAGCTTCGTGGAAGTGATTCACCAACAATACCTTGGCAAAAGCAGTACAACCTTGAGTCCCATGAAACAGTGGCATCATACCTTTAATTCCTAAGTAAGCTAAGGAAGCACCTAGAGGTTGACTCAATTTCAGAGGATTTGTGGATAAGGACTTTTTGGGAAAACTAACTGTTGCAGGTGGAATATTCGTCAGACTTGGTAAAGTTTCTACTGCTAAAACATCTTCTATCTGACATTCTTCTAACCAAGGTACAGGTTGTCGCACTTGTTCCCAAACTGGACTATGGAGTGCTTCATCTAATTCCTTTGCCATTTCGATGGTGCCATGATATCCAGCGTAGGGATGATGGCGTTCTTGGTTAATGTGCAAAAACGGAATTCTAGCTTTGAGGGCGGTATATTGGTTACGACCACCTGCGATGAGCATATCAGCTTTTGTGTCAGCAATGACTTTCAGCAGAATTTCGGCATTGCCCTTTTCTAGCAAAATACCATCTTTGCCGAGCAATTGTTTGATTTTTGCTTTGTCTTCTTCGGTACTTTTCTTAGTGCTGGTAGCGACCACATCCATACCTAAATCTTGAGCCGCCGAAATAATAGACCAGCTTTTCACCCCACCTGTGTAGAGTACAACTCTTTTACCTTTGAGACGTTGGCGATAAGGTTCTAATATTTCTTGGAGAATAGCTGTTTCTTCGGCAATGAGTTTTTCTGTACGCTCTTGCAGGTCAGCATCTCCAATTTTGGCAGCAATATTTCTGAGGCAGTTGTTAATATCGGCAACACCATAAAAAGATTCTTCAATATAAGGAATGCCGTATTTCTCCTCCATTTTCCGTGCCATATTGATCATAGCTTTGGAGCAGATCATCACGTTGAGTTTGGCACGGTGGGCGTAACAAATTTCTTTGTAGGTAGCATCTCCTGTAATTTTTGACAATACCCTAATGCCAAGTTTTTCAAACAGGGGTAACATTGCCCACATTTCACCCGCAATATTATATTCGCCGATGAGGTTAATATCGTAGGGTGTGGTAAATTCTGGTTCGGAAGTACCAACTACATGGTCTAATAATGCTTCCGCACTAACCCGGTTACCTAAATTTTTACTACCAATGAAACCAGGAGAGTTCACAGGAATGACCGGAAGTTCTAATTTTTTGGTGGCGACTTTACAAACCGTTTCTAGGTCATCTCCTATTAAAGAAGTAACGCAAGTAGCGTAGACAAATACCGCTGGAGGTTGATAACGTTTCTTTAATTCAGCGATCGCCTTAAGTAATTTTTTCTCACCACCCATGATAATGTCATTTTCGCTCATGTCCGTTGTGAAACCCATTTTGTAGAGATGGGAATCAGAGGAAAGACTACCACGAGTTCCCCAGGAGTTACCAGAACAACCTAAAGGTCCATGAACTAAATGAGCTGCATCTGTAATAGGTACAAGGGCGATACTCGCTCCATCAAAAGCGCAACCTCCCTGAGCTGCTCCTGGTGTTGCTTGTTGTTGACAGCCTTTTTGTTTTTTATCTCCGTTTTTGTGTTTGTGGTTGTGTTCGCAACCTGGCTCATTCATCAGTTCGGCAACCTTGCCTGGGGTCATCATAGCCATGTTATTAAGTCTCTATTTTTATGTACTACTTTGGGGCGGGGATATAGTATTTAATATTATAATTACAAATTTTTATTATTAGTTTTGTATAGAAATTATCATTTTGTAGGTTGGGTTGAGGAACGAAACCCAACAGAGCGAGAATGACAAATTTTTATTATTAGTCCGGTAGGGTGTGTTAGCGTTTGCGTAGCATTCCGCAGGAAAGCGTAACGCACCGAAATATTTGTTGGGATGGCGGTGGGTTACACTTCATTAACGCACCCTACAAGATGGCTGCTTAAGAATAACAAATTTTTATTATTGATGATTTTTTATAGTGAGTATATAAAGATAATGTTCTTGACCTCTCCCTGGGCTTTAGCCACAGGGATTCTAAGCTGTTGCTACGTGGCAGGATAAATCCGTGCCACTCCGCTTTTTAGCTTTGGTTTCCCAGATGCGAAATCTGGTAGCGAGGGTCAAAACTCGCCTACAGACCTTGGCTAGATTTACACCTAACTGTGTCTCTACTTTGCGAAGTATATTCGCAGCACCATTCAAATCAGCATTAACCAACAAACCTTTGTTAGTGCGGTACATCCCGCGTTTAACTCGTTTCCCCGATGGTTTCCACCCTTCAGGTTTTTCACCGAAAGTAGGTAGTTGATCGCCATCAAGAAAACTGGCTTTACTCGTATATGATTCCTCGCTTTCAACAAATTTAATGCTGTGTTCTGAACACATTTGTTTTACTCGTTCTTTGAGTTTAGCTGTGGGAATCTGCACAAATGATTGGGTTACTTTGCCTAAATTTACCTCTTGCCGTTGTCCTTGGTTCCATCCAAAAACTACCATACCAATTTGGTGTTCAATACAGTGGTTAACAACCAAACAAGCAGCTTTGTTAACTGCATCTCTCATCTGACGGTTACGTTTTTCTGTGATGTGGGCTAATTGGTGATCCCAATAACCCTGGGGCTTACCCTCTTTAAGGGTGGAAACTCGTTTGTTATACCACTGGTTAAAGCTTTTAAGCTTGCGCCCATCAACAATGAAACTAGTCCCAACATTAGAAACGCAACTTAACCAGTTGCTGATACCGGGGTCGATTCCCAAAACATTTTTAGGCTTTAATTCATATTGAACTACAATTTCTTTCTTGTATACAAACTCAACATAAAAACATCGATTACGTGGCAGTATCCGCAGTTCTTTAATGTCTACAAATTGTAGATTAGATGGCATAGGTATCAAAAAACTGTCTAATTTAAACCATCTTTTTACAGTTGTTCCAAGAGGGATTCTGATGTGTTCCCCAACAAGTCTTAAAGCCTGTTTAGGATAAGTTATCATCGCTAAACCATCTTTTTTACGGTAGCTAGGAACTCTCGGCTTAAAATGCAAATTACCCTTTTTGTATTTTTTGTCTAGCTCCTTAAATGATTTAAAAGACTCAGCAACAGACCTAAGTATTTGCTGTGCTGCCTGTGAGTGCAAAACTTGATAGTGTTTATTTGATTTGTATTCTTTTTCTAAATCATACTTACCAATTATTTTCTGGGCTTGGAAAAACAATTGACGGCCATAATAAATACCACAATTGGTTAGCTTGTGGGATTCAGAACAAATAAACTCCAGAATTGATTTTAAGTCTTCATCAGGGTTAATTAGATTTTGTTGACATCCATACAAATAAATCACCTCCTTAATATTATTAATTATCTCCTAAGTTTATATTTATAATGTTAAGATTATGTGGATACTGCGCCCCGGAATCCCGCCGTGTCTCGTTTCATCCCCTGCGAGGATACGACAGGGGCTTTCACGTTCCCGTTAAGTTTCCGGTAAGTGTCGAGCTTGTTGTTGGGTTGCGCTGGCGCTTAACCCAACCTACTAATCTTAAAGAATGACAAATTTTTGTTTTTATTTTGTTTGTATAAAAATAGGAGCAGATCGCTCTTAAATTTCCATCAGTCATTGCCCAATATTTGCACTCATAATTTTGGCAATTTGCTTGAGAATACTTAAAACATCATATAACTGATTTCTGCGAGGTAGTAGCAGATAAAAAACATTAGACATCATATTGGGGAACACCTGCCGTCAACATTTTAACAAACATAAATTCATCCCCACTACTAATCATACCATAGACAGGACGTTCGGGATTGGGATTTGCCATCATATAAGTCATTAGTTGAGGTAAAGCTACTGAAAAACCAATAGTAGATTTAGATTCAACCAGGAGAACCCAAAGTTGTTGTGCAATAACTAAAGTATCCACTCTAACTGCGTAAAATTTCATCCTTGTCTTCTACTATCTATTCCCTATTGCTATATGATTCAAACTTACCCCAACATTAGAAACGCAACTTAACCAGTTGCTGATACCGGGGTCGATTCCCAAA
>NZ_RCBY01000135.1 GCF_003838195.1 Okeania hirsuta | reverse complement strand
ATATTAGCATCTCCTTGATTGGCGATCGCCTCTTGATTACCTACAGAAATATCCCCTCCAGCATCAAGATCAATATTGGCATCTCCATCTCCAGAAATTACAGTTTGGTCTTCAGTGCTGATATCTCCTGTTGCATCTAGATCGATACCACCTGCTTCGCCCTCTGAAGCAATTGATTCTAAGTCCAAAGTAGTAATAGAGCCATCAGTTGCTTCTAGTCGAATAATACCTGAACTGACTGTACCCAAAGAACTTAAGTTTCCTGTAGTTATTTGACTGCCATTAATAATAACTTCACCACTGGGGCCGTCCGGTGCTTGAGTTGTCACATTCCCTGTATTCACTGTTGCTATCTGACTTTGAATTCTCAAATCCCCACTTTCAGTCGCACCAAAGGATGATACATTTTCCAGATTCACACTTTCTGGGGCATCAATCTCAATATTTCCTCCTCTGCCTTCCTCTGAGAAAGAAGTAATGTCTCCCGTTGCACTAATCTCCCCTATTTCACTCTCCAATGTAATGTCACCTCCCTGTTGTATCCCTTCCGAACGAATTCCACTAATACTTACATTACCCAGAGATGTGAGAGTAACATCCCCACCGATACCCTCCGTAGAAAAAGTGTTTAACTCCCCTTGAACATCTATGCTATTTGCACTCCGACTGTCAATAGTAATATCACCCCCACGCATCCTTCCCTGGGATAGAATATTTTTTAGATTAACTGAACTTTCAGCTTGAATATTCACATTCCCAGCTGTACCTTGTGCTGAAAATGTTTCTATTGCTTGGGTAGAATTGACTTCACCGTTTTCACTAATAATTTCAACATTTCCTCCTGTGGTTGGTTTTGCTTGGTTGAGGGTGCTAGCTTCTAGTTTACCTACAGTAATATTTTCTCTGGCATTGAGCGCAATGTCTCCAGTGCCGTCAGGGGAACGAGAGTTTATTACTCCAGCAGTGGTGTCTATTGTGCCATTGTTGCTAGTAATATTGATATTTCCTGCTTCTCCTTGAGTTGCTTCTCCTTGAGGTACAGGTATGAGGGTAAAATTGTTAAATACTGAGATTTCTTCTCTGACAAAACCTGATGCTAGATCTATTTGACCCACTTCTATTGCGTCATCCGCAACAATATGTATTGTACCTGTATCGCCTTCATCTGCACCGGAATATATTCTAGCTGCTGTAGTCTTAATGTTACCACCCGCTTCTAAAATAATGTCTCCTCCTTTGCCTGAGTTTTCAGTATCGGATGTAGTTGCAGGTTCGGAGGCAGAGATAACATTACTATTTTCGGCGATATTGATGTCACCTCCTGCTTTTAAAAGAATTTGACCGCCGTCTGCATCAGCAAAAGAGTAAATGTCACTGGTAGTAATGTTTCCTGCGGATGCTTCTAAGGTAACGTTGCCTCCAGTTCCTTCGCCAGAATAGTTGGCCAGAAATCCATTACTGGTGTCTATGTTTCCTGTTTCTGTGATGATGGTAATTTGACCGCCCTGTTGTTCTCCGTGGGAACTGATAGTATTAGTAGTCACATCTGTTTTCGCACTCAGAGTTACATCTCCAGCGTTACCTTTTTCTGAAAATGATTGGATGGGTTGAGTAGCATTGATTTCTCTCTGTTCACTGGTAATGGTAATGTCACCTCCGTTAGCAGCTTCTTTTGATTCTGAGGCAGAAGATTGGATAATACCTGTGACGATATTTTCTTGAGCTGTGATTTCTATTGTGCCTGCGTTTCCTGCATCAGTGCTTCTAGCTGAGATGGTACTATTTTCCGCTGATAGTTCCCCTGTATTAATAGTAATTTTTCCTCCGTCTCCAGCTCCTGTGGTCTCTGTAATGATTTGACCGTCGAGTTGAAAGTTTTCACTGGGGTTGATGTTGATGCTGCCTCCGTCTCCACTATCGGAAGTAGCTGCAGATATAGTAGTATTTTCGGCTATTGTCAGGTTTTTGGTTTCTATATTGATCATACCTGCGTTTCCCCCTGCCGTAGTTTCCACCGTGATTTTTCCTTCCCCTGTAATATTGATGTTTTCTGGAGCAAATATATTGATATTGCCTCCATCTCCACTGGAAGTAGTGCGGGCAGAGATCAAGCCATTTTCGCTGAAGGTAATATTAAAGTCCGGGTCAAAGCGATCGGAACGATTTTCTCTATTCCCCTGCTCCCCTATAAGAAAGTAGGGGTTAAGGGTAAGAGTACCTGCGGGGGTTTCTCCTGCTGTTTCGGCAAATATTCCGAGTCGGCCTGAGATTAGTAAGTCCGTAGCATTGATGGTAATGTTGCCTCCTGCTTCAGTGTTGGTTGCTCCTTCTCTTGCTGTGGCACTAATTTGAGCATCTTCTCCTATGGTTAGTTTTATGGTGTTGATTTCTATATCCCCAGCTTTTCCCTTATCATTGGTTTCTGTAGTTAAACTTGTTCCTGTTTCCAGGGTTAATTCTTCGGTGTCGATCTCGATCGTTCCTGCATTTCCTTTGTCAGTGGTAGAAGCTGATATGGCTACTCCATCTGAAAGGGTGAGGTTTTGGGTCTCAATGTTGATGCTGCCAGCGTTTCCTTTGTCTGAAGTTTCTACAGCAATGAATCCTTTTCCAGCAATATCTATGGTTTCTGGGGCACTGATATTAATGTTGCCTCCGTTGCCTGTGGAGCTGGTGGAGGCGGATATGAAACCGTCGTTGCTGAAATTGATGTTGAGGTCTGGGTGGTCTTTGTAGGGACTGATGGTAAGGGTGCCAGCGTTTGCTGATGCTTCAGTTTCGGCGAATATTCCGAGTTTTCCTGTAATATTGAGTTCGTTGGTGTTGATAGTAATATTGCCTCCGTCTCCGGTGCTGGTTGCGCCCAAAACTACTGTGGCACTGATTTGGGCATCTTGACCGATATCTACAGTGTTGGCTTCGATGGTGATATCTCCTGGTGCCCCTGCTCCATAAGTTTCTGTAATTAGGCTTGTGCTTTGGTCTAGGTTGAGCTTGTTTGCTTGGATGTCGATACTACCTGCGTTCCCTATACCTTCTGTATTTGCTCGGAGTTGGCTGTTGTTTGTCAGTTGGATGTCTTGGGGAGTTTCGAGAGTGATGTTGCCTGCGTTTCCTTCTGCGTTGGTGATGCTGAGGATGTCGGTGTTGTCGAGGGTGGTGTTTTTTTGGCTATATATGTAGACATCTCCTGCGGGTTGGTCTCCTTTGGTGTCACTTTCGATGGTGACGTTGTTGAGGCTGAGGTTGCCTGAACTGAAGATGTTAACGTTTCCCGATCTGCCTTGGGTGTCACCTACGTCTATTGTTATGTCTGGGACGAAAGGGTTTTCTATCGTTACTTGTTTACTGGTGATGATGGATAAGTCTGTCAGTTGAAGGTTTCCTTGTGGTTGACTTTCAATTATTACCTGCCCTGCTTCGGAGTGGGTAGATAGGGTCAATATTTCTGCATTGCTGAGGTTGTTGGTGGTAATGTTAACGTCTCCACCTTTCCCGGAGTCGTTTTCTCCGACTGAGAATGTTTTGATTGCTAATGGTTCTCCGTCTCCGTTTTCTGGAGGGTTAAATTTGATTGTTTCTGCAGTTAGAGAAATGGTTCCCCCATTTCCTGAGTTACCTTCATCGGAATAGGAAAAAGAATTGAGCGATTCTGTAGTGATATCGCTTCCAGCCTCAAGATCAATGGCTCCCCCATTTCCTGAGTTAGCACTAGAGAAAAAAGAATAAGAATTGAGCGATTCTGTAGTGATATCGCCTCCAGCCTCAAGGTCAATGGCTCCCCCATTTCCTCCATGGGAAGCAAGTGATGCAGTATTAATATTACCTCCAGCGCTCAAGGTAATATTGCCTCCATTCCCTGAGTTACTGCCAGAAGAATAAGAACTAATTCCTTCTAGTGAAGCAGAAACACCTCCTCCTGTCCCTGTAAGAGTCAAGTTGCCATCTGCATCTACATTGGTTGCAGAAAAGTTGAACCCAGGACCTATAAATGAAAAGAAAGAAAATGTTAATGTTGTTGTGATATTATCTCCAGCGCTCAAGGTAATATTGCCCCCATTCCCTGAATTTTTAGTAGAGGCATAGGAAAAAGAAACAACACCTTTGTTATTGAAGATATCACTACCAGCATTAAGAGTAATATTACCCCCATCCCCTGAATTCCCGTAATTGGCATGAGAATGGGAAACAATCTCTTCTGATTTAATATTACTACCAGCATTAAGGGTAATATTCCCTCCATTTCCTGAATTGCCTTCACTAGCAGGAAGAGAAGTACCTATAATAAATGAAGCACCTATAATAGCAGATGAACTAGAATGGATATTTTCTGAGAAGATATCACTACTAGCATTAAGGGTGATATTACCCCCATCCCCTGAATTGCCTTCTGATGCCTGAGAAGAAGAATCAAGTGATCCCATCTCTATGTTAGCTCCTGCATCTAGGGTAATATTTCCTCCATTTCCTGAGTTTCCTTCTGATGCCTGAGAAGAGGAATCAACCGATGCCATCTCAATGTTACCTTCTGCATCTAGGATAATATTTCCTCCATTTCCTGAGTTACCTTCTGATGCCTGAGAAGAGGAATCAAGTGATGCCATCTCAATGTTAGCTCCTGCATCTAGGGTAATATTTCCTCCATTTCCTGAAACTGAACGAGCAAAAACTGAGCCTATTGTAGTATCAATTGAGCCGGTTGTGCTTTCTATACTAATATTACCAGCATTGCCACTACCACCGTTGGTTTCTTCTCTTCCAAATTCATCAACAATAAATTCACCAGAATTAGTAATAATCTCTGCCGTAGTAATATCCCCTACCGCATTTATTTCTATATCGCCTCCATCACTATCAACAGATGAAGCATCTAACGAACCTGTAAGAATATCTCCAGAAATAGCATTAAGGTTAATAGCACCTCCATTTCCTTGACCAGAAGCAGAGTTGATAGCTCCATCCTCATCTACATCTACAGTTGCTGGCAACTCCCCACCAAAATAGACTGGCAACGCCGAAGTATCAATATTCCCCAAAACAAGACCGGCACCTGCAATAGTTAAATTTCGCCCATTGGTCTTAATAGTATCCGCATCACTGCCAACATCCGCTTCGTTATGCAACATGGTCACAGCACCAATTCCATCTCCATCCACATCTGCCCGAAATTCTATCTCTCCTTCCCCAGGCAGAAATTCCAACGCATCATCCTCTATATCCTCAACTGTAATATCATTTGTAGCTGCCAACTTAACATCCGCATCCCCAGAAGTTTCATCAAATTCATCATTGATCGTAATATTTGTTCCAGACAAAGAAACACTTTCCCCACTAGCTGTAATTCCGCTACCCGTAGCAACAATATCTCCCGTAGCTTCAATATTAATTGCACCACCTGTCCCACTATCAACTTCTGTATTTTCTCTAGATGCTACCTCAGAATTATTCTCTGTAGCATCTTGCTCCGAAATAAAAATACTTTCTGTTAAAGTCACATTTCCTGCACTCTGAATTTCTATATCTCCCCCAGCAGTAACAATACCATTAACATCCTCTCTCACATCACCAATATTCACATCTCCCAACACATCAAAAAATGCTCCACCACTGCCAGAAACAGCTTCTAAATTTTCTACATTCAACTGCAAAGGTGCATCAGTTAAACCTATTCCTCCACTGCCATTTGTTTCAAATAAAACACTACCCGCATTAATAATTGAACTATCAGAAACTCTGGCAATATTTCCACCATTGGCATTAACTAAAATTTGCCCTGTTGTTGTTAAGTTTCCCAGATTTATATCCCCTACTTCTCCTAAGTTCCCCAACTGAATATTAATGGTGCCACTTCCGGCATTTAATGTTGTTCCATCTAATTGATTTATTGATGCTGCTCCGGCACTCCGGTTAGCAATATCCATTTCATCATTATTACCGAGTAGGTCAATATTTCCATTGCCAATTGATGTGTCAATATCGGCATTGATGTTAATATTGCGACCTGCTTTTAATTCTACAGATTCTGTAGTTTCTATCTTTTCATTAATTGTTATGTCGTTGTCGGCAAATAAAATTATATCTCCTGATAATTCTCCAATATTTTCTGCTGAAATTGTGACATCAGAATTTTGATCTTGAGCAAAGGGGTCTATTGGTGTTTCTGTTTCTATTGTTTCTGAGTTCTCAGTATTTTCTGTAGAAGTTATTTCTATCTCTGAATTTGTATTTTCTGCTATTTCTGAATTCTCAAGATTTTCTGTGGTTTCTGAATTTTCGGATTTTTCACCAGATGCTACTTCCCAATTATTATCTACTGTTTCTGTTTCTGCATTTTCGGAATTTTCTGCTATTTCTGAATTCTCAACATTTTCTGAATTTTCTGTGGTTTCGGAATTTTCACCAGACGCCACTTCCGAATTTTCACCAGACGCCACTTCCGAATTATTATCTACTGTTTCTGTTTCTGCATTTTCTGTGGTTTCGGAATTTTCACCAAATGCCACTTCCGAATTATTATCTTCTGAACTTTCAGTATTTTCTAACTCTCCCACTGTTAGATTTTCTGGGTCTAATAATATTGTTCCTGGGGTGCCAAATGCTGCACTAACATTGACATTTCCATCAAATATTAATTGTTGTTTTCCTGATACTTCAACAAACCCTCCATCACCAGAAAATTCTCCTCCTCTGGCACTAATATTCCCGGCAAAATTAGTTATTCCATCGGACCAAATTATTACTTGACCGCCGTCACCATTTGTGGTAGACTCAGCGGAAATAAATGAGTTATTGTTAACAAATGTTTGCTGAGAGTTGGGTACTATTCCATTACCTTGAAAGTCGCCTCCGATTAATACTCTTCCCCCTCCATTTAGACCATCGGCGTTAATATTGGCATCGATAATTGCTACGCGATTGCCTAACACATTTATCTGTCCTCCGACATTAGATCCCCTCTGACCCCCCTTTTTAAGGGAACTGGAGTTGGTATTCCTTTCCATTCTTTGAGAAATCCCCCTCCAGTCTCCCTGGGAAAGAGGAAGACTATTCATATACCCCCCTTCTTCGATCCCCCTTCCGTCCCCCTTAAAAAGGGGGAAACGATTCATCTCCCCCCCTTGATAAGGGGGGTTAGGGGGGATCGAAACGTTGATATTTCCCGAAGTAATTGCTGTACCTGGTAAATCAGCTACCAGGATATTTGAATCTATCAACACCACATCACCATTTCCATTCACAGTCATAGATGTGGCCTGAGTTATTTCTCCACCTGTTAAAAGTTCGGGTAAGGATAAGGGAGTCATACCAGAAATATCTTCCCCATTCGCTATTGTTGAACCTACTTCCAAACTTAATAAATTTCCTGGTTGGGATATTCTCAGAGTACTACCTCCTTCTACTGCTGTGATAGTAACGTTGCCGCCTGCTGTGGAGAGTTGCCCTGTGTTGATAACCGTGCCACCCAACAAAGTAAGATTTTCCCCTGGGTTTAAACTGAGGTTCCCTTCGTTAACTATAGCGCCTGGGTTTGAGACATTAAAATGATAGCCACTGGGGTTTCCTACTAGGTTGGCATAATCATTTGTTCCCATGGCTTGAAACCAGAAGTTATTGCTGTTAAAACCTATACCTGTGGCTGTGGTCACGCTGAATGAGGTGGGGACATTAAGGCTAGCCTTTGGGCCAAACATTATGCCTGCCGGGTTCATCAGGAAGAGGTTAGAATTACTACCGATGACTTGGATCAGACCGTTGATAATTGAGGCGTTACCTCCTGTGATTCTGCCGAAAATATTGCGAGTATCTGGAGTGGTGAGAAAGTTAGCTGTTTGACCGGAGTGAACGTTGAATTGGTCAAAACTGTGGAAGAGGTTAGTCCCATTATGAGCGCCACCTTGAATATTAAATTGATTGCCGTTTTGATTGACGGTTGTACCTGTGCCGTCGTTTGAGGGGGTTATGGGTTGAGATTTGGCGGGAGTTGTAGCCAATATCCCTAAAATTACAGTCAGAGCTGTTATACTGTAAGATTCTAATTTATTAGCTTTCATAAAAAACTTCTGCAGTTATAATACTCATTATAAGTACACAGAGGCATGAGGCAAGGACAATATTTTTAGTCAAAATATCATCGTGTTTTTCTTCTAGAGATTGTAGCAACGATCCTCCTGTTTATGCCACTAAACAGAACAGCCTAATTTTTCTCTTCCGATATAATATTAGAACCTTCGATCTTGATTAAATATCATAGTCGTCAACCCAGGCCCAAATAAGATAATAGTTAACATTCGAGTCAGTTGAATTGCCAACACTTAGTATTTTTGCGCAAGTCTTGATATTGCTATTTTGGGTGGCGGTGCATTGTAATTATTAGTGTTGAATTTTTGGCGTTGCACAGTGACGAATGATTTGAGATTTTTGATGAACAGGATTTTGGATTAATCAATTGCTAGAATTATTACAGCAGTTTTGGAGTTGATGAGGTACAAAATTTTAGGACTTTAGGGAGTAGGCAGTAGGGAAAAAAAGATTAATTTTCGGCATTGGTGAATTAATGTATGATATTAATCTTAATTATCTAGGAGTCAGGAGTCAACCCACCCCTCGCCCCTCCCCCTCCCAGGAGGGGAAGTCAGGAGTCAGGAGGGAAGAAAGAAGAAGAAAGAGTAGTAGAGGGAGAAAGTTTTTTGTTTGCGCTCTTATCCGGACAAGATATCATACCTCTTTTCACCAACGCCTAATTTTCAAATTGTACCTCACTATCCTAAAAAGTGCTATAATATTAGCTGCTGAAGTGCTGATAGCTGACTGCTACTTCAACTTTTGACTTTTGACTTCCGCGTAGCAGCACTAGAGATTTTCATTCTCTTAAGTATCAGAGTTGTCAACCCCGGTCCCACTAAGATAATAGTTAACATTCGAGAAAGTTGAATTGCCAAAACTAAACCAGCATCACCACCCAACTCATTAACAGTTGCGATCATGGCTTCTAACCCCCCTGGGGTGAAACTTAAAACAGAAGTAATTAAGTCCACCTCTGTCAAATTATAAAACCCGTAACCTACTCCAAAGAAACCGATAATTAACCCTATTACCAGTGCGATATCAATTAAAATAGCTTTCCACAATTTGCGAGCATTTTCCCAGTCAAACTGAACCCCTATAGAAATTCCTACTAGCAGCAGTCCAACTGCAAATAACCATTGAGGAACTTGTAATTGATATGGCGCTCCCCACAAAGTAGTTAACCCAACTGCAAAACTACCTAAAAAAGCAGAGGAAGGCAAACGTAATAAATTTCCCCCCCAAATTCCTAAACCACAACATCCTGCTATAATTAATAAATTCCCAAACATGGGTATGCTTGTTTTACCCGATGCTAATAAAGTTGTAATTTGAGTCTGGTCGATAGCTGGAAACATGAATATGGTAGCAGTTGGCATAATAAATACCACTAATAACAATCGCAAATACTGAAGGATAGCAACAGCAATAGGGTCTGCACCTAGTTCTTCACTCATAGCAACAATAGCGGAAGCAGTTCCAGGAATAGATGCTAGAAAACCTGTAGAGCGACTAACTCCACTCCACAACGACAACAAATAGCCTTTCAACATACTCAAGGCAGCAGTGATGAAAATACATCCCACTACAGGAATAGCATAAGTGCTAACTAAACTAATTGTTTCTGGGGAAAAACGAAATGCTGTAGCAATACCAATTATTGCTTTGCCCAGCATAATTATTACTCTCGGTAATGGTTGGGGAGTACCTTTAGCGATCGCATAGATAATTCCGGCAATCATTGGCCCTAGCAGCCAACCGACGGGAAAGTTTAGCCAATAGAATATAAAACCTACTAAAATAGCTAAGGTTATGGGAAGAATGGTACTTTTGATAGTTAATAATTTGGAGATAATTTCTTGGTAGTTTAACACGCTCAACGATATATTAAAAAATTTGGCAGACAACTTATATTTATATAGCAGGGAACAGCTAATATAATTCTGGTTCAACTTGATTTAATCTCATGCTTAAAATTACTCCCAAAAATCTGTTACATCCCGACTATCCTTTCGCTCCTAAAAATTTCCCGTTTTTTTATGGCTGGATAATTTTAATTGTTTGCACCATTGGAGTAATAATGAGCATACCAGGTCAAACTATTGGGATGAGTGCTTTTACTGACTATTTACTAGCTGCTACTGGTCTGTCACGGTTACAACTGAGTAATGCTTATTTTTTTGGTACTTTGACCAGTGGTTTACTATTGCCTTATGGCGGAGTATTGCTAGACCGTTTTGGGGCGCGAGTAACTGTTGTTTGTGCATCAGTAGGTTTAGCTTTAACTTTGTGTTATCTGAGTTTTAGCGATCGCCTAACTACTCTCGTCAGTAACGCATTTCCTAGAATTTCCGATTCAACTATAGCGCTATTAATGCTGATATTAGGTTTTGTCTGCCTGCGTTTTTCCGGCCAAGGTATGTTAACTATGACCAGTCGTACAACTCTCGGTAAATGGTTTAACCGTCGCCGGGGTTTGGTTTCTGGTATTAATGGTTTATTCATGGTTTTTGGGTTCTCTATGGCACCCTTAGTTTCAAGTTCATTGATTAATACTTTAGGTTGGCGAAATGCTTGGCTAACTATGGCAGCAGTTGTTGGTATTGGTATGGGGTTAATAGGGTGGGTATTTTATCGCGATCTTCCTGAAGAATGCGGTCTATTAATGGATGGAGAAGTACAAACACCTACGGTTGAAGTAGAAAACTCATCTGAAAACAACTTGCAAGATTTTACCCGCGCTGAAGCTATCGGCACAATTATGTTTTGGGTGGTGACATTAGTATTATCCTCCCAGTCTTTGATATTTACAGGTATCACTTTTCATATCGTTGATATTGGTGCCGAATTTGGATTATCCCAAGTACAGACAGTAAGTATATTTTTACCGCAGGCAGTTGTATCTACTATTGTTGGTTATTTGATGGGGATGGCTGCAGACCGAGTTAATATCAAATATTTATTCATGGTTATGATGGTTGGTGAGGCAATAGGTGTTGCTTCTATTGCTAATCTTGGCGTGCCTTTATTTCGGGTATTAACTATTGTGGGGTTTGGCATTAGTACGGGATGTTTTGGTACTTTATCGGCAGTAGCTTTACCGCGTTTTTTTGGTAGAGCTTATTTGGGTGCTATTTCTGGTTTTCAGATGATGATTTTGGTGATAGCTAGTGCCATCGGACCTTCTTTTTTAGCTATATTTAAAGATAAATTGGGTTCTTATCAACCTGGTCTTTATGGTTGTTTGATATTGGTGATTTTGATTTTAATTCTCACCTTTTTTGCCCGTAACCCTCGCAAACTTCATAGATGATATCATGTCCGGTGGAAAAGTTGTCATTACGAACGCAGCGATAGCGGAGTGAAGTAATCGCAAAGTACTGTGATTGCTTTGCTTCACTTCGTTCCGCTCACAAAGTATCCTCGCTATATTTACCCCGACTTCAAACTATCGAAAGCCATCATACTTGAAAAAACGCCAGTGCCAAGGTTCATAACTTACTCCTTGAGAGTTGTTTTCAGGAAATGACATTTCAAAGCCGTATTGGTTTGCATTTTTAATTAGCCACTGAAAAGCCTTTGTTTCTGCAAATTCATAAGTAATATCTTTTTTCGGGAAGTTGCCATCAGTTAAGTCAATGGCAAAACCTGTATGATGTTCACTGTATCCTGGTGGAGCAGAAAGTTTTGCTGCTTTTTCTGGGGAACCTTGGCGCTGAATCTGGTATTGGAACAATTGTTTTTGGTCAGCAATTGTCCGAAAGCCTGAAACAGGAACTATCCACACTCCTTCATCCCTGGCAGCATATATCATTTTCATCAAAGCAAAAGCTGCTTCAGGTGCTAATTTTTCAAACCTTTGATACTCTGCACCCGTGGCATAACTGGCAACAACTACCATTTTTTGCACATCTCCTTCCTGGTAGGGAAAATGTCCCAATTTTGTTTTTTTTAGCGTTAACACTGATTTTGGCTCAATTGAAGGAGCGATCGCTGGAGGTGGTGGAGATGGAGAAACTGTTTTTTTGGGTGCTGGAGAAACAAGAACGGTAGGCGCAACAGAAGGAGAAGGTGTAACGGTTGCACGTTTTTTAGTTAAAAATTTCACAAACGCATAACCGTTAAGAATTAGTCCCACAACTAATAAAGTGGTGGGAACAAAAAAACGAAAGCTCGTCAAAAATCTATTATTCATCAGTTTCCTATAGACTTATTTTTTAACCTGTTCATTAGTCTAGTCTTGTAGTCTTTGCTATTTTCCATTTACCATTGCTAAATTCAAGAGTAAAGCGATAGATTCCAGAACTAGGCTCCGGATAAGTGCCTCCAGCAATATAGTGAAGTGTTGTAAACTCGTAAACTTGTACATCAATTGTTGCTAGTTTCCCCGATAATTGAAAATTGCCAACAAGCTCAACACTAGGTTTGTCATAAGTGTAATATGCTCGATTTTTAATAAGCCAATCTATAGTTCCCCAAGTTTTGTCATAGTAAGCGCCAACCGTGTACTCTGATAAAAGTTGACGATTAGGAGGACTGCCTAAAACCTCACCTTTAATTTCTAACCAATCGCGAACTACCTTGACGGCACTCTCCGACGTTAAAATACTACTATCGGCATTTGAAAACCCTATAAGACGAGGTGCATCGTTGACAGGAACAATCGCTACCTATAAAGTTTGTATTACTTTCATAAACAATCCCATTATTAGCCTTAAGAGTTTTGTTAACCTGGGTAGGGGTACCACAGAAAGCGACTGTATTATTCTCACTGTATTTAATTCCCCGAAATGATACGCCACCGACTACATTTTCTTTAATAGTTATTTTTCCATTGTTAGGAGTAAACACAAGACAAATGTTATCCCCGTCAGGTTCTTTAACACTAATTCCTTTAATACTAAATTTTTGGTCTTCTTTGGCAGTTTGCTTTTCTGGAACAGTAATAACTGGACGTTGATTGACGGGAGTCACGGTAACTATTCGATTAAGGGTATTACTAATTCCGCCATCTCCGTCAGTAACTTTTATTTCCAAGGTGCGAGTGCCCTTTTTGGGATTATCCGATACGTTTTGGTAAATAATACTTTTAACTGTAGTTTCAACAGCTTTAACAGTAGCACTAGAATTGAAAACAATTTTCAAAGGTTCAGTGCCAATGCCACCTGAAAAACTACCAATTGAGATATTCCGGTAAGTAATCTGGTTGTTGTTTTCCTCCGCAGATTCTGTACTTGGCCTTTTCTGATAAATCAACAAACGATCGTTCTCTGTGCCACCTTTAACTTTTACAGTTAATTCGCCTCCATCAAAATCAGGGGAATCTGAGTCATTAATTTCAACGTCGCAAGCAATCGCTATTAATTTTCCTTGGGGGCAAGAAAAACTTTCTTGAGTTTCACTTAATATTGATGGTTTCGGTTCAATATCAGGGGTGCTTGATGAATCGTCGCCTATTAAAAGAATTGCGATCAATCCTGTAAAAACCACTAAAGCTCCCAATGCGCTAGCAACAACACCAGTTATAGATGAAAGAGAGCCAGAAGCAGCAATAGGCAAAGTAGTATTAAGGGACTGGTGAATCGTTTCAGCACTAACGCCAGTTGAGTTGGCAGATAACATTTGTTCAAAAACCTGAGCGCGTGAATCGCTAATTTGCTTCCTAGCGTACCACTCCCAAGTATTATCGTTTTTTCTGAGCAATTCCTCACGCTTCAAACCTGTCATTAACATCAATACTGTTATTGCTAAATCTCGAATATCTTGAGACGGATTAAACTCTACTTCTGTTATAGACTCGCTCTTCTCTCCTAAATTTGCATTAGAGCTAGGTTCTTTCTGTGTGGAATTATCTAAAGCTCCTTTTTTAACAGTTTCTCTTATATTTTGAATCAGCTTAAAATTTACTAAAATAATTAATCCATCCTCAGCTTTGATCAAATTACTTGGAGAAATGTTACCGTGACTCAAGCTTTTACTGTGCACGTAGGAAAGCACTTTTAAAACTTGGTTCATCAACTGAACTGCCTCATATTCACTTAAAAAAGAGTTGCTTTCCAATAATGTTTGATAGGATGTTCCTTCAACATAAGTTTGTATTATTGATAGTTGCTGCTGGTTACTATCGAAAGAAAAATCTTCAATTTGTTCAATCTGTGGATGTTTTAACCCAGCAAAACTATCTAATTTATGTTGAAAATTTTCCAAGTATTCACCTGTGAAATCTCTCTTTAAATAGTGTTCATAATATTGATAATTATCTTCTACGAGAGAAATAATTTCAAATGAGTTTTTTTGAATAGTATTAATAAATGAATAACGTTCATCCGGCTTTAAACCCACTTTAACTATGTTTTGCATAAGTCTAAATTTATGGCACAATTGTGAAAATACTGAGATATCTGTATGGCCTGTTTTGTTTATCGGGAGATTGTCTCTCAGAATATAAGAACATTAAACAGCCTCTATATTTAATGATATACTAAGTATTAATGTATTAATAATCCTTTAGTCGAAGTTGGATGAAGACAAACCTAATTTTAGCTCTTGAGAGAGCCAATTTAACCTGGACTTTGCAACCACAACGCGCTTGTAAAGTCGGCCATGATTCTGACTGCGATATTATCCTTCCTAGTATTGGTCATGTACCTACCCTTAATTTAGAATTTAGGTATAACCAATCAACAAAAAAATGGTGTTTAAAAAAGCTGGATGGCTATCAGAATGTTACCGTTAACAATAGGCTGATGGAAGATAAAGAGGTTCCTATTTTGGGGGAAACTCGGATAGAAACTATAGAAGGCCAGGCATTATTGGCTGTACCTAGAGCAGAGTCTTATGAAACCGAAAGCTCGCCACCATTCTTGCGAAACTCGACGACAAATTTAATAACATCAACCCGACTATTGTCAGGCTACGCTTACTTAAAAGGAATTTTTAGTAGTTTTGAGCTACTGGATTACTTACGAGTTGACCCCTACAAAGCGAAAATTCCTGCTTCTAGCCTTAACCTGGATGAAATTGCAGGTCACGCTGCTCGCTCGGCTTTAATTACAGTATTGTTTGCAATTTCAGCCTTAACTGTAGTATGCGTGCAGACTTTAATAATAATCGAAATTGGTTTTTCAATCTGGGCTTTTCTGCTTGGCATTGTTGGGGGACTATTAGTAGGATTCGAGCTAGTTTATTTGCGATGGTTCATGGCCAGACAGTTCATCAAAAAGAATTATACGCAAAATTATCAAGTTAGCTTCTTCAAATTTCTCGAACCATTAGTAAATAACTTTCGACAGCTAGTAATGCAGGTAGAGCAACGTCAAAATGTTATTGTTTTTGGTGGTAACTATCCCTTTACTGGTTATGGCGAGCTGATTCCAAAATCTAGTTGGACTGTACCAATAGACAGATTAGCAGAAGATTCAAATAGCAAAGTTGATATTCCTATTTCTGAATTTTATAAATCTGTTGATGCTGATATTGCTCAAAAACAACTACCAAAACTACAAAAGTATTCCTACTTATTTATTGATGGTTTCGAGCTAAAAGACAGTCAATTTTTGGCCGTTCCTACTACTCAGCCAGGAGTAACTTACTTAGAAGACCCGCTCTTAAATCAAGAGCATAATAAAGTAGGAAGTCTCAAGCGAGCTTATCGAGTTTATCAATACACTGATACGGAACGTGATTATGTTCTCACCCACTTTTTGCGATTTTTAAATGCTGGTTCGATTACTTTTGTTGAGTCTTCTGCTTACATTTTGACAGGTATAGACCGCAAGCGCTTTAGCTTAGTTTCCACCCTTCAAGATACTAATTTTTTAAGGTTAATTAAAGCTCTAATTATTGGTATAATTATTGGTATAGTTCCAGGTGGCTCATACTTCACTGGGTTAATAGCTGTTGTTCATATTGGCGTTTTTATCTATAAAATCACCTCCTGGCAGTTGAATAATTTCCGACAAAAAAGAGCTGCAGAGTTTGGAGAGGAGTACAATTATGGTGTTGATAAGACTTTACGAGAGTATGTTGCAGAGCCTTTATTCTTTGAAAGAAAAGAGAAAGAGAAAGGGTCAAATTTTACAATAAGAAAAATAGTTTTCAACCCACGGCTTTACAACCCCATAGGCATTGTTATAATAGTTATTGCAGTTTTGTTATGGTTCTTTGTTTGGATACCACTTTTGTTGGCTGCTTTTGTCAACATAGGTTTGAACGCCTTTCTCAGAGTTGATAGAGATCTTAAAATCAATTTTGATTATTACGGTGCCCAGGATACATTACTTTATTGGAAAACTATTCAAACTACCATTTTTAATAGTACTATTAAGACATTAAACGATTGGGGAGTTGATACATCAGAGTTTGAATTTTTCAAACAGGTTATCAATAATGGGATAATGATTGATGCTAATAACATTACGAATAATGGTCAAATTGCTGGTGGTATGAATGCGCAAACTACCTATAATCAGACTGCAAACAAACCTTCTAACAAATAAGCTAACTAAAAAGGAGAAAAAAGAATGAATGAAACTAATGATGGGGTTTCTATCAAGGGCAATATAACCAACAATGGTCAAATTGCTGGTGGCAAAAATAGTAAAAACCACTATGAAGTACATGAGACGATTAACGAGGACCAATCAAAGAGTCTGGCTGAGACAGCAGCAGAGATACAAGAACTTCTCAAGCAACTAGAGCAATCCAACCCTACTAAAACAACAGCAGGTCAAATGACAGTTGCCACACAAGCTATTGAGATTATTGAAAGTAATCCAACACTAAAGCAGCGGGTTGTTGGTACGTTGAAATCTGCGGGGACGGAGGCATTAAAGGAAGCTTTAGACCATCCAGTAGCTAATATTTTAGTTGCAGGTTTTGAAGGTTGGATGAAACCTTAATCCATTAGTCAAGTAGGGTTTGTTAGCGTTTGCGCAGCATTCCGTAGGAAAGTGTAACTGAGCGAAATATTTGGGATAGGCGGTGCGTTGCATTTCATTAACGCACCCTACTTGACCTTTACTTACCTTCACAACAAAGCCAAACGCCGCTCAGAGGAATAACCAGAAAAAACCCGTGCTATTTGCGATCGCTCAATCTCAAGATGCTGCTCTAAAACACTAGAAATCACATCGCGAAAGTCCGTTGTCACCGCTAGATCCCGTTTCTCAAACAATTCTGACTCATCCAAACCAGGCCATTGTCCATAAACCTGACCGCCACGCAAACCACCACCTAACACCCACATTACGTTACCATGACCGTGATCGGTACCACCATTACCATTTTCGTTAACTGTGCGACCAAATTCTGACATTACTAAAATCACAGTATCCGAGTAAAGCGGACCCAACTCCTGAACTAGAGTAACTAAACCTTCCCCAAGAGGTTTCAATCGTCTTGCTAAAGTACCTTGACTGCTTCCTTGGTTAACATGAGTATCCCAACGACCGAGAGCCAAAAAACCTAACTGTGTTTTGGAATCACCAACCATGATTTGAGCTAAATTTTTGGCATCGGCAGCAAAACCTTGTGGAGGTGGTGCGCCTGCGGAAGCTGCTTCCATTTCTTGCTCTAAGTCAGCTAGTAGTAGGTCTCTTGCCTGGCGACCTTCTTGGTAAACTCTACTAAGTTCGTCATTGTTGCTATAAAGGCGATCGAATACTTCATAAATTCTGGGGACATCTATGGGTAAACTACGGGTTGATTTTCTCCCGGTGGGTAGATTGGCAACTGGCATTGCACCCATGAGAATCCGAGGTGGTGTATCTCCTAAGTTTACAGCTTGAGTAGGTTTATCTTTTGGGAGATTTGCTAACAAACGATTCATCCATCCATCGGGTATTTTTTTATTACCTGGAATACCTGTTTCCATATAATATTGAGCATCAAAATGGGATCGAGTGTCGTTGTTTAAACCGCAGGCGTGAACAAATGCTAAACTACGATTTTGCCAAAGGGGCATGATACTTGTTAGAGCAGGATGTAAGCCAAATTGGCCGTCTAAGTCGATCGCTCCTTCTGGTTCTCCTGGAGCAGGAATTGCTATTTTTGGTCGTGCATCATAATAATTGTATTCCTGATGAGGAATAACTACATTTAATCCATCAACTCCTCCTCGGAGAAAAATAACTATTAATCGTTTACGGTTGTTGGTTTGAGCTAATGCTTTTGCTACCCAACCATGACTACCAACAGATATTATTCCTGAAGCTGATAGTAAGCTAGCAAATTGTAAAAAATTACGTCTTTTCATATTATATCAAATCCGGTTAAACAGTTTTAGAATGGTTAAGTCTTTAGGAGTCAGTCCTCAGGAGTCAGGATTAGAGAGAATAACTTTGATGAGCGTAGTTATGACGATTGGAAGATTTTTTTATGTCCAATTAAACTGATTTGATATTACCTCTAATATTAAATCCAGTTGAATACTTATTATACCAATTCCCGAAAGTAATGCTATACTTCAGTTCTACTTCAACAGTCAAATATTTACCAAGATTCAAAGTCTTTTTTTGACAATTATTAGTCGGTTAGTATAGATTTTTCCTACTTTCAACCCTCCCCCCACCTCCCACACTTCCCACACTTCCCACACTTCCCCACCCAATCATACATAGCATTCTTGCGTGAGAAATGGTATTATATAGCTGGGAGTAGAGGTGGGTCCTCACCCTGCAATACTTCTAAAACTTATGGGAAGGGATAGATTTCCTACTCCCTACTTTTAGAAGAGATGTCTAATATCATGTCTGGATAAGAGCGCGATAGAACTCCGTTCCGTTTACGCTACCAAAAAACTTTATCCTTCTACTCAGGGTTTCTTATTCTTTCTTTCCTCCTGACTCCTGACTCCTGACTCCTGACTCCTCAAGAATTAAGATTAATATCATACCCTAATTTACCAACGCCTATTTTTCCATCATTTCTGGACTACCTAACATTAAAGCTGCTTGTAAACCAACTGGACTATTGCTAATTACTGCTTGAGTTTGGGCAGAAAAATTATTTCCTAAAGTTGCCCTAAGTTGCCGATGATTTATCCGTTTTGGTTCCCCTTGATTTAACTGACCACGAGATATAATTATCGCAAAGCTAATTCTACGCATCATGGCATCGGGATTTAACCATGCTTCTTTAGTGTTTTTATAGCCGTCAGGAGTTTTACAAGCATAAAGCTTCATTCCTAATTGTTCTAAAATTCGTTTAATTCTCCCCCATCTTGGTTTGTCAGTATTGGTTGCTCTAGCAGCAGAAACAATATATTGATAAGGGGTTTTAAATTTGCTCCTATAATATTTTTCATTCCAGAATTCAGGACTATTAAATAAAGTTTGTAACACATCACGAATGTTGCCATTAGTTTCTTGAAATCTTTTAGCTAGTTTATTAACTAAGCTACCGGGAGGTCGATCGGCAACAAAATATTGAGCTAATTTATAACTAATAAAACGGGCAGTAGATGGATTACTTGCGAGAATATCTAAGGCTTTTTCTCCTTCTTCTATTCCACCTGCTTTAATGGGTATTCCTAAAAATATTTTATCGCTATTATCATGGCGTTCTGGAAAAAATTTAAACCCACTCCCATCTCCACCACGACGTTGTATTCCCCAACCTGTAAAAATTCTTGCTAAAGCTATTATATCTTGTTGTGTATACCCTCCATTAACTCCTATAGTATGAAGCTCCATAAGTTCGCGGGCATAGTTTTCATTTAAGCCTTTAAATCTGCCACGGGCACCTTTACTACCAGGAGCAGTATTTAGCCAATTATCTAAATAGAATAACATGGCTGGATGATGGGCTGTTGCTCCTAATAAATTACGAAAATTACCAAGTGCGTAAGGTCGAATAGCGTCTCTTTCGTAAGTGCCAACTAAGAGGCGAGTTAAATTACCTTTATCTACATAAATATTGAAGTGGTTAAACCAAAAATCTACCATTACTTCTTGTAGTTGTTTGTTACTAAATATTGCTTGAAGTAAACGTGCATCTTCTGATTCTTGTAAAACTTTTCTGATACTTTTGTTCATTTCTCTTCGTTGTTTTTGAGTAAAGTCTTTAGCTCCTTTTTTTAGTGGAGGGACAGTTTTTTTATATAATTCTGTTGGAGCTAAGTTAAAGTTAGGAAACTTAGCCATTTTTTGCATGATTTTTGAAGATTCTCTAATAGTTTCTGGTCTCAGTTGAGACTGAATATAATTATTAATTCCCATTGATTTAACTCGTTCTATATCTCCTGGTCTAGGACCAAAACTTAGACGATGCAAAACATGGATAGTTTGGGCATTAATAGATTGACTATCAGCATAGCTAGGATTTGGTAATCCTAACCAGATAATTAAGCTAAATAGCAGAGATACAATCCAGTAACTAGAGACTTTTTTCATTTGAGATGTACCCCTTGATTTTGACTGAAATTAAGGAACTTTCCAAATATTAATCTTCCGGTCCCAACCACCGCTAATTATTGTTTGACCATCAGGACTAATTGCTACTGTACTAATGTAACTGGTGTGTCCGTTTAAACTACCTTTTAAGTTACCCGTACTCAATTCCCAAAACTTGATGGTTTTATCCCAACTGCTACTAATTAAAGTTTTACCATTAGGAGTAATGACTATTGACCATACTCCATCTATATGTTCTTTTAAACTATGGATTAATTCATCTGTCTGCAAGTTCCAAATGTTTATCGTGCCATTACTATTACTACTAGCTAATATCTGACTATCAGGACTAAAAACTACAGACAAAATTGATAGAGAATTAGTATTTATATTACGAATTAGTTGACCTGTTTGTAGGTTCCATAATTTAATCATATTATCTTTACTACCACTAGCTAGAAATTGACCGTCAGGACTAATAGCGATCGCATTGATAATCTCAGAATGTCCTTCTAAGGTTCGGAGCAACTCTCCAGTACTTAAATTCCAAATTTTAATAGTTCTATCCCAACTCCCGCTTACCAACATTTCACCATCAGGAGCGATCGCTACTCCATCTACCACATCGTTATGTCCAGTGAGAGTCTGCACCAGAGTAATATCAGTGACATTTTTATTTTTGGGTAGTTTCCAAATTTTGATAGTTTTGTCATCACTACCACTGATAACTAACTCTTCATTGGGAGTTACTGCCACTGAATTTATTGATTCTGCGTGAGCTTTCCAAATAGCTATGACTTCGCCATTCTGAATATCCCTGACTGAAATCATCCCGTTACTACTACCACTGATAATATGGGAATTTAAAGCAACTACAGAATTAACTATTCCACCTACTTCATTAGAAATTGCCTTTGCCAAAGTAAAATTTACAGCAGTTTCGCTTCCATTTTCCTGTTTAGAGATAGTTGTAGAAACAGGTTTTGTTGCTTCTGTTGGAGTAGTTGTAATTTTAGCAGTCTGAGGTTGTTGAGAAATGGTAGGCAACGAAACCTGTTGTCGCCACCTCCAAAAAGTATTAATCTCTATTCCTCCAGAAACGATCGCGTCAGAGTTTTCTTGCAACTTGACAATACCGTTAATAGCGACTAGATGACCTTCTGTATCTAGCACTGGTCCGCCACTCATCCCCGCTCTGACTAAATTATCATAAAGTAAACTATAACCACCGATAGGTTGCTGACGCCCTTTGACTACCCCTGGTGTACTCAGAAAAATTCGTTGTTGGAGGTTACTCCCAGAACGTGGCCATCCCCCCACAAAAACTGCTTTTCCCTGAACTAACTGAGTTGGGTCGCCTGTTTCGGCAACGGGGTAATTTTGAGAACTGGTAAATGGCACAACGGCTAAATCTACGTTTGGTACTTGTTTAATGAGACTATAGTAAACTGGATGCATTTCTCCATCGGGTGTGCGTACTTGGTAATCTCCTACTTTATTGACAACGTGCCAGTTGGTGAGTACATAATATGTATCTCCTTGTTTTTCGACAACTACTCCTGAACCTCCTCTGTTTGGTCCATCAATTCTAACTGTAATTTCTC
>NZ_RCBY01000134.1 GCF_003838195.1 Okeania hirsuta | reverse complement strand
CCTTCTGCCTTCTGCCTTCTGCCTTCTGCCTTCTGCCTTCTGCCTTCTGCCTTCTTCAAGAAGATTACTCATTGTTAATTTAAGGAGTCAGTGCCATCGCCTCCGTAGTAGTACAGTAGGGTGAGTTAGGCGCTTACTACAAAATACTGTTGAACTGTCAAATATTACGTTGCGCCGTAACGCACCGTTGAATAGTTTGTAGCTATCTCAAAGATCTCGGTGCGTTACGCTTTCGGTGCGGAATACTGCGCAAACGCTAACACAACCTACTTGACTGACTCCTGACTCCTGTCTCCTGACTCCTTCTTCATGCGGAAATTTTCCCATCCATCCAGAGCATCCAAATCAGAAACTACTCCTTTTTCCATCAAAACCACACCATCTCTAAAATCAGTAATTCCATATTCACCAGAATTATAAAGTTCTTCAATTCGCGGTACAATTTTCTCTAACCGTTGGCGATCGCTCTTAAATGCGACCCGATATCTATTCAACCGCCACAGATCAACAATAATATATTGCACCTTTTCCACCTCTCTAGCATCATTTCTAAATTGCATTCTAGGAAACCGCAAAATTGCTCGACGACTTGATAAGTGAGGAATAATATAAGTTGTTGCTGCCACACTTGCATCATCAGGAATTTTTCCTAACAATGGTCGCATTTTACCAACGTGTTGCCATTGTTGGTGTGCGGGAACATAAACCCAAGGTTTAACTGAATCTGGTACTAAAAAATAAAAAGTGCGATTAGGATTAGATGTAAATGTAAAAAATAGCGACAAGCAAATACAAATTACCCAAAAACGGCGAAACTTTCCTGATGGCAGTGGTGAGTTTTCAACTTCTGATTCTCTCTTTCCCCACCATAGAATTGCACCGTAAAATAATCCAGGTACTACTGTCATAGCGTAGCGAATTGTAATTGACAGTACAGACAAACCTTGAGCAGAAAATAATTTCAGTAAAGGAAACCCTGCTATCATCCAAGAAGCGGGAGCAACAGCAGGTACAAATGCTAAAGGTAACCATTGACCTAATAAATACTTGATAGTGCCAAAAAATGGAGTGAAAATTTCTGCTATTAACCGCCAAGGGTTACTAATCATACCCCAAATAATTTCCAAAGTCGAAGCTTCATCTCCTTCTGCATATTGACCGAATCTTTCCATCATAAATCTCTGGGAAATGTCTTCGGAAAATAGGGGCATAATCAGATTTGTTAAAGCTACCATATAAACAAAACTGAAAGTACAAATAGCTAAACCTATTTTGGGGTAGCGTTTACTCAAAATTAGATAGAATCCTACTCCAAATAAAACTACTCCTGCATCTTCTCTAACAGCTAAAATTAATACTACTAAAATCCAAAATAGAGGCCACCAGCGTTTTTCCATTGCCAGTAGTAAGCTAAATACAAATATAGGTATCTGACAAATATCATGGAAATTTCCGAGAGTAGGGCCAATTACTGCATTAGCACAATAGAAGCTAATGGTAATTATGGCTGATAAGGGTGGCTGGAGATAGTGCCTAGCTAAAATGTATAAAACTAAACCAGCACCAGTAACTAATGTGACCTGTAATACTGTTAGGGTGACAGGATATGGAAATAGAGCATATATTGGCAACCACAATAATAGAGCTGGAGTAAAATGTTGGCCTAAGCGGTGATAGTATACTTCTGGTACTTGGCCTTGGTGAACTACATTTGTAGAAAGAGCAGAAGAGAGAGAACTTTGAAAAAAACGACCGTGTATACTATTCCAAAAGACCTGGTTAAATATACCTTGGTCGTAAGAGGCGTAAAAACTATAATAGCGGTGCAAATTAAATAATAGACAGAGAACAAAGAAGGCGATCGCCGCCACAAGCACCACTCTGAGGGACTGATTTTTTTGCCAGCTAACCAACTTCATCCATTTTTAGCAATATTTCAAAATTTAAAATTACATTTTTTTGACAACTGAGACATGAAGTTCTGAGAGTATCCTCAGCAAACCTCCAACTACTATAAAATTTAAGCTTGCAGTATACCACTTACCAGAAAATTCTCCCTCACTTGAGTCATCATAACCACTGGTAAGATTTATCTGTATTCACTTACTATAAAATATCAATTATGTCAAGTCAGCATTAGATAATCTCAATATACTCTAGAACGCGAATTGAAAGTATTAGTGTCACAATATGAAATAGATATTAAATTATCTCAGAAACTAATTTTCTTTTATAGGCCATTAATAGAAAAATATAAAATTCATCCAATTAGTTTTTTAATCGTAAGTGGTAAACCCCGCCCCGCTTACAGCATAGGGCCAAGTATCTAGGTAGGCGGGAATATTCAATATGGATTACTACTAAATGGTAAATTATTCTATTTGCAAAAGAGATGCTAATAGCCTATCCCACTTACCTAGAAATTTTTTACAGGTGTCTTCAGAAAAATCTAATAATAATAATAATAGTAATGAGCAGGGATTTTTACAGATTTTATTGTTTATCAACAAACGTCCTGGCTCTCAAGAGCAAATTCAAGCCATTCGTAAGTCCCTCAACAATTTAGAAAAAGATTATGATTATCCCTTTGAATTTCAAGTCATTGACGTACAAGAGCAACCCTATATGGCAGAGCACTTCAAGTTAATTGCTACTCCTGCTCTACTCAAAATTTATCCTGAACCGAGACAAACCCTAACTGGTACAGATTTAATTGCCAAATTGGAATATTGGTGGCCACGCTGGCAACGTTCCATCGCCGAATATTGGCACACTCATAACTCTCAACCTCAGTCTAAACAGGTTGTTAATCAAAAATTATCTGTTAATTCCATCGACTGTGCTGCAGAATTAATGCAAATGTCAGATGAAATTTTTCGTCTCAAACAGGAAAAGGAACAACTTCAAGCTCAACTAAGATTTAAAGACCGTATTGTGGCCATGTTGGCTCATGACTTACGCAACCCTCTGACAGCAGTTTCATTGGCTCTAGAGACTTTAGAATCAACTCAAAAAACTGTTAATAGTGAGTTTCCTAGAAGCTCTCCGACTCTTATGGAAAGGCTAATTAAGCAGGCACGTTACCAAGTTCGTGTGATTGACAGAATGATTACAGATATTCTGGAGAGGCCAAGAGGCAAAAGTACGCAGTTACAAATTCAGCCTGAAAAATTAGATTTGGGGGCATTGTGTCGCGAGGTGATAATTAGTTTTCGAGACCGACTTAAGTCAAAAGATTTGCAGTTGAAAACGGATATTCCTAATGATTTACCGTTAGTTTATGCTGACCGAGAAAGAATACGTCAGGTAATAGTTAATTTGCTGGATAATGCCATAAAGTATACTCCTAAACAAGGAAAAATACAGGTTTTAATCCTCGATCGCACTACTCAAAAGATTCAAGTGACAATTTGTGATAGTGGTCCTGGTATTCCTAAAGAAAATCACGGTCGTATTTTTGAAGATAGTTTTAGACTCAAGCGTGATGAGTCACAAGAAGGTTATGGTATTGGTCTAGCTTTATGTCAAAGGATTATTTTATCCCACTACGGCAAAATTTGGGTAGAGTCTAGTCCAAATAATGGTAGTTGTTTTCAGTTTACTTTACCAGTTTATCGATGATTGATATAGTCAATCAAAACTATAACGTTTTATATATTTAGTGTTTAGACCTCATATATTAGTTATCTCCGGAAAAGAGGGAGTAGGAAGTAGGGAGTAGGGGGAAATAATTGATAATTTATATGCAATAATTGATTTTATTTTTGATGATCACCAGATGTCTATTGTATAAGTCCTGCGATCGCTAGATATATTTCCTTAAGTTCAGAACTTATGCACTACCTAATTTTTTGATGTTGGTAACTGATATTAGTAGCACTAAGTTTAGACTTGTTTTCAGTTCACTTAAATGATATGGTTAAAGGTTTAAGCAATATTTTATATAAAATCCGCTCGGGTTCGGTATAAAAAAATGTTCCATCCTCAGCGCCATTGCCAAATCTTTCTAAATTCTCTTCCTTCCGTGCCTCCTGACTCCTGACTCCTAAAAAATCCCCTAGATATTTGTAGCAAACGTTTATCAAATTCGTATTATGTCCAAAATGAATAGTTTTTCAGACTATTCTATGAGAATTTAATAAATATTTGCTACAAATATTTATCAAATTCGTATTATGTCCAAAATGAATAGTTTTTCAGACTATTCTATGAGAATTTAATAGCAGTTGTTTTAGGTAAATTATCTATGCCTGCTAATGTTGGACAAAATCAAAATCAACCCTATATCCTTTCTGATGAAACTACTCAGTCTATGGTAGTTGTTGTTCCCGAACGAGGTGGCATCATTACTGACTGGCGTACTCAAGACCAAAAAATATTTTATCTTGATAAGGAACGTTTTGCTGACCCCACTCTTTCGGTACGCGGTGGTATTCCTTTACTGTTCCCTATTTGTGGCAACGTGGTTGACGATACCTATACGTTAGATGGAGAAAGCTACAAAATCAAGCAACATGGTTTTGCTCGTACCCTCCCTTGGGAAGTTACACAACAGTCTACCGAGAATGGCGCAAGTATTACTGTGACTCTCCGCAGCAGTGATGAAACTCGGGCAGTATATCCATTTAATTTTGAGTTGAATTATACATATATATTGCGGGGTAATACTCTAGAGATGCGATATTCTCACACGAATTTGTCTCAGAAACCTATGCCATTTGCTACAGGAATTCATCCTTATTTTGCTGTAACTGATAAGAGTCAATTAGAGTTTGATTTACCTTCAAATGAGTATAAACTTAAGGGCGAACAAACTGTTAATACTTTTTCTGGAGAGTTTGATTTTAATGCCGAAGAAATTGATTGGGCGTTTGTTAATTTGTCAAAACAATCAGCAGTAGTTACTGATAAAAGTCGTAATTTGAAGTTAACTATTAACTACGATAGTAATTACTCTACTCTAGTTTTTTGGACTGTCAAAGGTAAAGATTTTTATTGTTTAGAACCTTGGACTGCACCTCGTAATGCTATGAATACTGGGGAAAGTTTATTAATTGCTGAACCTGGTAAAACTGTGGAAACAGTTATTAGTATGACTGCGGAAATTGGCTAATTTTAAAAAAGCTGTCAGCATTTCAGCACTCAGCTTTCAGCTTTCAGCAGTAAACTTTTAGAAGGAGATTTAAACTCAAGTATGGGCGAATGCCATTCGCCCCTACAAGCTGATAACATTTGCGTAGCATTCCGTAGGAAAGTTCCTCATATAATATTTATAAAAATTCTAAATAAGTATAAAATTATGAGTACTTTGACATTAAATTTAGATACTGTTAATCTCACAGACGAACAATTCTATCAGTTATGTCAAAATAACTGCGATTTTAACTTTGAAATAACGGCTAAAGGAGTATTAATTATTATGCCACCAGTTGGTGGGGATAGTGGTAATCGAGAAGCTGAATTAATTATTGATTTGGGCATCTGGAATCGGCAAACAAAACTTGGTTTTACTTTCAGTTCATCTACTGTTTTTAAGTTGCCAAATGGTGCTAACCGTTCCCCAGATGTTGCTTGGATAAAACGGGAACGTTGGGAAGCATTAACACCTGAACAACGGCGCAAGTTTCCTCCCATTGCACCGGATTTTGTAATTGAATTAAGGTCAGGAACAGATGATTTGGAAATGTTGCGCGACAAAATGCAAGAATATATGGATGCTGGAGTAAATTTAGGATGGTTAATTAATCCTCAGCAGCAACAAGTAGAAATTTATCGTTTGGCAAAGGATGTGGAAGTAAGAAATCTTCCAACTGAATTATCGGGTGAAAATTTATTGCCTGGTTTTAGGTTGAATTTATAGTAGAAGGAGGAGCGAAGAAGGGGGAAGTTGAGTTTTAGAGGTACTGATAACTGATAACTGATAACTGAAATGACTATTGTTGATAATCAGATATAACTTTTTCCAAATACCAAATCTTATCCCTTCCAGGATATTTTTCTCGAACTTTTGCGATTAATCTTTCTGCCATTTCCCAATGCCCACCAACCATTTTTAAAAGTTTTTGTTGTAGTTGTTTATATTGATTATCTTCGTTAAGGTTCTGATTTTGACTAGGAACAGTTCCGTGAATTTTCTTCAAGTCATCTAAGGTTTTTTTATAGTTATTCCAATCTTCAGCATCCCCGAATAATTTAGCAGCATTCTGATAATCATCTATGGCTTTTTTCATTTCTTCTAAACGGAAATAAACAATGCCTCGATGATAAAAAGCTTTGGCTTCATTAGGGTTAATTTTTAATGCTTGTTCATAATCTTTTATTGCCTCTTGATATGCTCCCATATCCCGATAAGTATTTCCCCGACTTACATAAATAAGCGAATTATTCGGTTCAATTTTTAAAGCTGCATCAAGGTCAGCGATCGCTCCTTTAAAATCTCCCATTTTACTGCGAATTATCCCTCGATTTTGATAAGCTAAAATATCTCGGTCGTTAAATTGCAAAGCTTGATTAAAATCTGATATTGCACCTAAATTCTCCCCTTGTTTATAACGAATAATTCCCCGACAACAATAGGCTTGAGAATCTTCTGGGTCTACTTGTAAAGCCCAGTTTAAATCTGCTATTACTCCCTGTCGATCGCCTTTTTCAAATTTTCTTAAAATCTTATTTAAAAATGTTTTACTATCACCTTTTTGGAGATTATTTTCAACTTTTACAGCAGTAGTAGATACAGATTGTATTTGCTTAATATTATCCAAACATTTCCGACAATTAACTACATCTTTCTGTTCTAAATACAATTCTGCTCCTCGCTTAAAATTATCTATGGCATCTGCTTGATTATGTTGTTGACGATAAGCATTACCCAACAATTTATATGCCGGAGCATAGTTATTATTAATAGCAATTATTTGATTTGCATCTGCAATAGTTTCCGAAATATCTTTTACTGCCAACTTAGCAATACCACGAGCTAAATAAGCATCTATATAATTAGGATTAATTGCTAAAGCTTGAGTATAATCAACAATGGCTTCTTTGTTGTTTCCTAAATCAAACTTTGCTAAACCTCGGCCATAATAAGCTTCAGCAAAATTAGGATTAATTTCTATAACTCTACTAAAATATTGAATTGCTGCCTCATAGTCTTTAGCACGAGATTTTGCTACTGCTTGCTTATAGATTTCTTGTTCCATTACACTCTAAATTAATTGTTTTATGAACAATCCTAGCATTTATTTGAAGGAAGAAGAAAGAAGTCAGAAGGAAGAAGGAAGAAGGAAGAAGGAAGAAGGAAGAAGGAAGCAAAGAAGAAGGAAGCAAGGAAGAAGGAAGCAAGGAAAAAATGGATGGGTACTCAAACTCCTTCTTGAGTGGCAGTAGGGACGTTGCATGCAATGTTCCCATAGCAACTCCCAGGAGGGGAAGTAAACCATCAATAATTATTTCTACTTGAAAATAAGAGGCAATTATTAATTATGAATTATTAATTATTAATCGCCTTTTTCAACTTTCATAAATTTCCAGAGGCAACCCATCTGGGTCGGGAAAGAAAGTAAAACGTTTGCTAGTTATTTCATCAATTCTAATATTTTCTACTTCTATATTGTGAGATTTCAAATAATCGACAGATTCATCAATATTATCTACTTCTAAAGCTAAATGTCTCAAACCACAAGCTTCTGGACGAGTTAATCTTTTTGGAGGGTTGGGAAATGAAAATAATTCAATGCGATCGCCATTTCCTACAAGTAAATCTAACTTATAAGAATTGCGTGCTTTTCTCCAAGTTTCTTGAATAATTTCAAATCCTAAAATATTCACATAAAAATGTTTTGATTTTTCATAATTAGAGCAAATAATTGCAACGTGATTGAAGCTTTTGATTTTCATAGGGTAATTCTAATAATTGGCAATAGTAATTAACAAAAAGAATATCATAAACGAAGGCAGAAGGAACAATTGGTTGGGGAGTGATCGAGAGTCGTGGCAACTTTTTAGTATCCCCATCCACTTTTCTCTTATTCTTTCTTCCTTCTTCCTTCTTCCTTCTTTCTTCTTCCTTCTTTTTTAGCGATACTAAAATATTCGCGAGCAAGATGCTCGCACTATCAAATTTATCTTTTCCCTGATGGGTTTAATACCCCAACCTCACCCACGGTATCTAGAATTGGTTGGGTATCATTCGAGGGTTGTCAACTTTTTAGTATCTCCTCTTTCTTCCTTCTTCCTTCTTTCTTCTTCCTTCTTCCTTCTTCAATGCCTATGCTTTATTACAACTTTCACGACTGCACGTACCCCTAAGAATAACCTCATAACTTTCAGGATAAATTCCTGGTGGTAAACGATCCATTTGCAAATTACTAAAAGTTTCCCAGTCGATATCAATGATCGCGCCACACTTTTGACAGCAAAAATGATGATGAGGTTTAACGTTAGCGTCATAACGAGTTACTCCCTCTTCCAACAATACTTCCTTAACTAACCCTACTTCTCGTAACACTGTTAAGGCGCTATAAATAGTTGCCTTGGAAGAAATTGGTAACTCACGGTTGACTTCACTCAGTATCTCCTCTACTGTCGGATGGTCTGAACGAGATAAAAGATTAGCGTAAACTGCAAACCGCTGAGGAGTGATTCTCAGTCCTTTAGATTGCATTTCTTTCTTAATATTTGTTGCAGTATAGTTACTGTTCATTATTTAGGCTTATTAATAGATTTTATACCAACTTCAGATTATAACACATCTCAACAAATATTGGTTGTTAATTTAAAATTAATCTTTTCCTTGACATTTTATTAAATAAGAATTATTCTTAGATATAACAGAGTAAAAGAAAGAATTCAGGAGAACATCATGGACTTGTCCAACTCTAACACCGCCAAAAACTTGTCTGATGCTTTTGGAGGAGAATCAATGGCTAACCGTAAATACCTTTTCTTTGCCGAAGTAACCAAGAAATTGGGCATGGAAGATTTAGCCAAACTTTTCCGGGAAACAGCTAACCAAGAAACTCAACACGCCTTTTCCCACTTTCGCCTACTTCACCCAGAGTTAGTGGTAGACGACCCATCTACTTTGACTGAAGAGCAGAAAAAAGCGATCGCTTCTCGTTGTCTAGAGTTAGCAATTGAAGGAGAGACTTATGAATATACAACTATGTACCCAGAATTTGCCGAACAAGCACGGGTAGATCGTGATAGTGCAGCAGCAGCAGAATTTAAGGAGCAAGAAGAAGAGTCTCGGGAACACGCTTCGATGTTTCGCCAAGCAACTCATAAGTTTGGTTTATTGACTAGCATTGAGCATCATCACGCGGATCAATATACAGAAGCTCTCGAAGGTTTGAATGGTGTTGCACCGAAACAAAAAGCTGCTGGAAAGGAAGCTGCAACCCGTAAATGGATCTGTCGGGTGTGTTCGATGATTTACGATCCAGTTGTTGGCGACTCTGACTCTGGTATTGCTCCTGGTACAGCATTTGAAGATATTCCTGAAGATTGGTCTTGCCCTATTTGTGGAGCGCAGAAGAAATCTTTTGTTCCTTATGAAGAAGCGGTTGCAGCTTAAGTATTTTTTTTGTTGAAGGAAGAGGGAAGAAGGAAGAGGGAAGAGGGAAAAATTGCTTTGTCTGAGTTTTAAGCTTTTTATCTGTCCTAACTTTTCCTTCGACTTCTATATATCAAATCTGACTGATAACTTACTATAAAATCACTGCCATAGGAAAGTAATCTCCAATAGTTTTTGGGGTTGCTTTTCTACATTAGATTTTGCATGATTTTAATTTGTGGTGGAAAAGATAATTTCTGCTGCTTTTGGTAATTTAATGGGTGATGAAATACAGCACTTTGCGACTCTATGAAGTACACCCATCGCGGGCAAGATGCCCGCACTACAAGATTTTCACCATTTACCTCGTACATCATTTGACTGAAATATGCTGTAATTGGTTGGATAGAGATAATATCTTAATTATTCTGAGTTTCACCTTAGTTATCGTTATCAACATTACTATCTGCAAGTTGTTGTTCATATTTGTCATACCAATGTTCAATAACTAGCAAAGATGAATGGATTAACATATCCCAATTATTATCGTTGAATTTAATTTGCTTTATAGCAGGTCTAAAATGCACAATCGAATTACGAATTTTATAGACAAAATTTCCAAGATTTCCCTCTTCTACATTGTTAATATTAGCTTTTACTTGACGAAGTATCTGACGTGCTGAATTGGGAGAATCTTTAATCAGTTTATTTAGTGCTTCATTTTCTTTTGGTTTCCAACCGATATAAGATTCAATATTATCGGCAAAGTTTAATAGGGAATCTTGAATATTTAATTTTGTGTGCAGGTCTTCTAGTTCTGATATGGGAAATAATCTTTCGATACATCTATAGATATCGAGAAATGAATATTTCCAATAAACAGAAACTAAGCTGAGTAGTAAGTTTTCATAAGGTATATTTTTTGAACCTTCAATAAATAGCTTTTCAAATTCATTCAGAGTATTTGATGAAAAATTTAATGAAACCAGTTGACTATTTTTAGCATAAAAACCAGAAATTCTAATCAAAGTTATATCATCTAAATTCAAAAAAGGAGAATTTTCTGGGATTTTATAAACAAAAATTGGTTCAAATAAGTCTCTGACTGTAGAAAAATCATATCCGATTCTTTCTTTTTGAGATGGATAAAAAATTTTATCTGCAATATCATAGGGACTAGCTTTTCGAGCCACTGATATTTTTAATTCAAACAATAAAGCTGTAACTATGCCTGCATTCAATTCTATAAACTGGATGACTTCTTGATTATTTTCTAAATATTCTTGGGAACCAATGGCTACAAAATAATCATTACCACCATATTGAAAAGACGCTGTTGCAAAGTTGGGTAAAATCTGATATTTTTGGTTAATTATTTTTAATTTTTTTAACCATTCTTTTTCTTCATCATCAGTCTCAATATAACGTTTTTTTTGCTCATCTATAACGATGTCTATATTACTTACTTCAAAAAAATCAGCTAATTTATTGAAGATATATTCATTAGCTTCGATCATATTTCTAGACATCTTGGTATCAGTAAGCTCTCCAACATGGTGTCATTGTTTTAACGTCGAAATCTTCTTCTATTAAGACCTTAAAAGCTTCTAAGAAAAACGCTCTTTCAAAGTTAGTAGATTTACCCGTTTTTTTACTAATCAGTTCGTTAAGTGTTGGAAAATCTAAAAAATCACCTATTTCGCTATGTTTCATTTCTTTGACTTTTTCAAACAGTTTATTTGCATTATTTTTAATTTCACTCCATCTTTTATTTTGTTTTTCTAAACAATAATCATTACCAGGTCTACCTTGTACATATAAAGCGATAGAAGTTACAAAACCAATACAAGCTGGATGACTACGAAATAAGTCTTTACCTTTTTTGAAATACCCTTCTTTAGTTGTATCCTCATACGCAGATAGAGCTGAGTCAAAGTCAGCTAGACATCCTATTACTTCATAAAATATATTCGTAAAATTAGGATTAGCTACTGATTCTATAAAGTCTTGTCTCGTAAATTCATCAGCTAATTTCTCTTGTAGGTCAACTTTTTCCTTTCTAGCACCGAAAACTAAAAATAGTTCAATGACTTTATCTGCTTGATACTGACAAGAATTTTTACGTTTCTTTTGATCGTCAACTTTGATGATGTCTATATCTGGAAATTTGGCTTTTAGTTCCTTCAAATTTGCTTGAAAAACAGTTTCAATTTGTCTTCTCAAATTCCAAGGAATTTGTCCTGTATTTAATACTAACATCCGATATATTAAACTATTTACTTGCGATGCTATCCAGAATTCTATCCGAACTTTATTAACACTAATATTAGTATCTTTTTGCGCATCATATAAGGCAGTTGTTCTTTGCATTCCATCAATGATAGATATGCTATTTTCAGAATTATCGTTGATTAAATTTAATAATTTATCTTTATCTAATTTATTAATATTAGATAATTTTTCTGCTGAAGTAATTACTCCTAGAACTATTGGTGGTAGTATAGCTCCTTTTTCCAAGTCTTCAATCATTCTTTTGCGAATCCTGATAGCTGTTCTTGTTTTTAAAGTATCTCTTTGTCCTTCTAAACCTCCTCTATCATTAAAAACTTTTTCTACCATTTCTAAATATTCTGCTACTCTCAACTGAATCATTACAGAATAACAGTTAACTCTTTCATCTTTAAGAATGTCTATATTTGTTGTCATTTATCTTACCTTTTATGCTATATATTTGTAATTCAATTATCAACTTTAATTTAGTCATTAAATCAGCATAGCATATATTGATTTAATCCTACATAAATAATAATGGCTTAACAGCAAAATCTCCTAAAGTCACAGTAAAATTATCCTGCTGTTTTGTCGCTGCAAAATTCACCACAACTTCACAAGCAACAGCAATAGTTAACATTACTAAATTTCTCGCTAATGGATAATCACAAATATCATCATTTACTGGAGAAGGTACTCGATAATTTTCATTCCAAATTATCTCTGAATATTCAGAAGCTAACCCTACATGAAGACAATAAATATTAGCATTGGCACAATAATTTTTCACAGCACTCCGACTAATACTATTATCAAAAGTATCAATCACTAACTCACTTTTTCCTAATAGTTTACCTGCATTTTCTTCAGTTAATTTTTGAATTTGACCATCAATTTTTACTCCTAAAGCACGATAGAGACTATTAGTCAAAATTTTAACCTTAAAAGCTCCCACATCAGAACGATAATAAGGTTGAGTAGATAAGTTACGCTCCTCAATGCGATCGCAATCTATAACCCGTAATTTACTAAACCCAGAACGAGCTAAATTTTCAGTAATATTTGCTCCTAAAGCACCTGCACCACAAATAGTTATTGACAAATTTTTTAGCTTTGTCATAACTTCTGAACTGCGGTAAATTTGTTCGTGAAAAAACATAGTTTGGAAGGAAGAAGGAAGAGGGAAGAAGGAAGAAGGACTAAAGTTGGAAATAAGAAGTAAGAAGGAAAAAGTAGATAGGGATAGTCTCCAAAAAGCTACTCCAAGTCTATAAACTCCAAGCAATCTTTACCCCTTCTTACTTCTTCCTGATAAATTATATCCCTTCTTCCTTCGAGTTGATAACTTTTAAAGGTATTTTAAATTATGGGTAGTCATCGAGAACAATATATATGGAAAAGAGGTGTTAAAATGGCTATTAATTGTTATCAAATAACTCAACATTTTCCCACTTCTGAACTTTACGGTTTAACGAGTCAAATTAGTCGTAGTTGTGTTTCAGTTCCCTCAAATATTGCTGAAGGATATGGCAGAATAAGTAAAGTTGAATATATATTGTTCTCGATGACTACCCATAATTTAAAATACCTTTAATCAGTAAGAAGGAAGAGGGAAGAAGGAAGAAGGACTAAAGTTGGAAATAAGAAGTAAGAAGGAAAAAGTAGATAGGGATAGTCTCCAAAAAGCTACTCCAAGTCTATAAACTCCAAGCAATCTTTACCCCTTCTTACTTCTTCCTGATAAATTATATCCCTTCTTCCTTCGAGTTGATAACTTTTAAAGGTATTTTAAATTATGGGTAGTCATCGAGAACAATATATATGGAAAAGAGGTGTTAAAATGGCTATTAATTGTTATCAAATAACTCAACATTTTCCCACTTCTGAACTTTACGGTTTAACGAGTCAAATTAGTCGTAGTTGTGTTTCAGTTCCCTCAAATATTGCTGAAGGATATGGCAGAATAAGTAAAGTTGAATATATACGTTTTCTCAGAATTGCTCTAGGTTCTCTCAGAGAGTTAGATACCCAATTAATTATTGCTAAAGCAGTAAATTTAGCTAAACCAGAATTATTTAATTCTATCATTCAAGAAGTTGATGAACTACAACGTCTCATTATAGCCACTATTCGTAAATTAGAAGCATAATTTTCCTCCTTCTTACTTCCTTCTTCCTACTTTCTTGCAACTTCAGTCTTTCCTTCTTCCTGATTCCGTCTTTCCTCCTTCCTTCCTTCTTCCTTCTTCCCTCTTCCTTCTTCCTTCTTTAACAACACCCACTAAAGACTGTAAATCAAAATGTCGATCGCCCCCACTCAGACAAATACCAGCACTCACCACAGTCAAATCATTTTTCTCAATAGCAGAACTATGACGTTCCCCATCCCTTGTCACCCATTCTACTTGCCAATAAGTAGAGCGATCGCGAAAATCCTGCAATTCACCTCCTCCCATTTCTAACGCTTCACGCAGTTGTTTTTCATCCCTTTGTTGTTGCATTTGTTTCATAAACTCTTCTTTTTGTCGCGCTACTAAGTCATAAACTGTTTTCATTTCTGGTGTTATCCCCTTAAACCTGACTTCTTTGAGTGGCGTAATATTTTTGAACGCTTCCCGTAACTGTTCCGCAACAAAAGGATCGGCACGGCGATCGATATCTTCAAACCACCAGGAACTACCATCAAATCTAGCAATTATTGACTCAAACATAGCTCCTTCTGTTACTATATGAACTGCTATAGGTTTAGCAAAACCAAAACGTTGTTTAGCATCAGATTCATTAGTTGGATATGCTAGCCATTTTTGCCCTTTTAATTGACAAGCAAGGAATAATCTAAGAGGTTTTAAAAGTTGGAAATATTCCTCTAATTGAGGCAAATTTGGTTCTTCTACAAATTTTGCTATTTTGTCATTAATTGGTTGAAAAATTCCCCAACCTTCAATTTTTTTAGGTTGAGTTTGAAAGGTATAAACCATTCCTGCTACTTTTGTTTTGACTCGCCCATTTCTTATACAAGGTGCTAGAAATTGAATATTATTTAATTGTGCTTCTTGAGCAGCTAATTTGTTTAATAAATTTCAAATATCTGTCATAGTTTTTGATTTATTGAAGAAGGAAGAAGGAAGAGGGAAAAAGGAAGAAAGAAGAAGGAATAAGTAATATCATGTCTGTTGGTATCGTTTGTGTAAAAGTTAGCGTGGATATCTACAGGAAATTTAAGTTTTTTTCTTGCTCTTAAGCCTTCCTGCCTGTTGCCTGTTGCCTACCTTTGCTATACAATACCGATGCTACCGGACATGATATAATAATGAGTAAATTTGGAAGTTAAAATTTATTAACTGGAAGGAAGATAGTAATATTTAATTTCTGGAGATTTCTATTAGACATCTTCAATTATAAAAAATCAAATCAATTATCGCACAGAAATTATCAATTATTTCCCCCTACTCCCTACTCCCTTTTCCCTCTTTTCTGGAGATGTCTATTTAGCAACAAAGAAATAGTTTGGTATCAAGAATTTTAAGTTTTAACTTCTTAATATTAAATTCCTTTGCTTTGTGAGTAATATCATTTCTAGCATCATTAGAGGCAAACGGCCGTTTACCCCTACAATGTTGACTGTTATTTTTTAATTTCAATACTGAATTATAGCAGTCGAAGCAAAGGACGCGGACAGATCAAAAGCTTAAAAATCAAACAAAGCAAGACTTTTCTTTCTTCTACTATATACCAATGCTACTGGATTCGATATTAAGCCCAAATGCGTCCGCGACAGAAAGGTTTATCGTCTTCCCTCTTCTGGTCTTTGAACATAATTTTCCAATGTGCATAGTCTTCCAGACCAGTTGCCAGCATCATAGATTCTTGTTCTTGCTCAGATAGATGTTGATTTTCGCTGTTACTCAAATTTTGAGAAGCTTGAGATGTTTGCTCTGACATAATTATCCTTATTTAACAACATTATAAATTTTTTCAAGATTAGCGATCACCCGACTATCCAGGTGCAGAGGACTCTCAGAAACCCCAACCAGAGAACTTGAGCTGATTGTAAGTCGGATAATTATAGAACCCATTTGAGATCTATTTAATCAAGAGATGGAGATATCTTACAAGGGTATGTTTTTGATATTGGCAACCAAAACAACTTCTCTCGACTGACTGAAAGCTTGATTTTTTCGTTGTCTTAGTCTAAAACTAAGAACGCTGAAACCCATATTTTTCCTAGGTTTCTTAAAAACATAAAGTATTATGCCATAGTGAGCAAAAGAGGAGCGAAATCAACTATTCCACCACGCCAAAATGCTGTGATTGGAAAGCGTGGCAACTGCAAAGCTGCTCTCCATCCCAGAGACGAGAGTCTCAGACGAATTCGTAAAAAAGGACGTAATCAATGGAAGCATGAAAGTGGATATCATCAACGCACTAAGAGCTGATTTATAAAGTAAATATTAAGAGGCTGAATTTATGGCAATACAAGGGTTTTGGGAGTTATAGTCCAAGAAAACCTAAATCCCTGAGAGTTAGATAAAATAAGGGTTTTAGCTAAGTTTACAAATCAGCTCTAAGATCGCAAACCACTATGTTTAGACTCAAAGTTTGATTTGGGGGTAAACTGCGAAGACAATTGTTTGAAAACCAAGCAGTGGAGTTATTCATTCAATACCCTATGCAAGGGCCACATGATACAGAATGGTAAACCCGAAAGTTATCAAATAGACGTAGAGAGTTATTTTTGATTTTAATATCTCTTTAAACATCTCAAAATTTAATCTTTTTTTAAGGAATTAATTCTTATTATAAAGTTAAGAAATTGGAAATAATAGCTAATTATACTCAATGTTTATTAAAATTGAAGAATGTAAACTTAATTTTCGGGTAGTGAAGAAATATATGGAACTATTGCAAGAACAAATTATTGCTTTGAGTAAAAAAATTGAAGCAATACACACCATTATTGAAAAACTGAACGATCAGGTATCAACCTTTATAATTAAACAGAAGGTAAATAAACATCCATCTACAGAAACTACTTCTAATCTGATACATGTCAATGAGCTAAAACAAAAATATAACGGTTTTGATCTAGAATTAGAACACAAAGATGTGCTAGTAGATGATGACTATATGAATCAAGGTAGTCAAAATATGGATGGAGAATTAACATCAGAGATTCAAATTCAACGGCTAACAGCTCAATTGACGGCGGCTTATAATAGAATTGCTGCTTTAGAAGAACAATTACTTTCAAGAAGAATTAAAACTTAGGTATATAGGGTAAATTAGATATGTAGGGTAAAAAGGGTAAAATAGAGGGCTACAAATGAGTTAAAAACCTAAACTAAATTGAGATGTTTTATATTAAATAGACTTAAATAAATGCTTTTAACCCTCAGTAATTAGGTTAGCAAAATTAAACGTCTAATATACGGATGTTGTAAATTTATCCAAACCTGGGCGGAATTCTGTATGTAGCCAATTCTACGGCTCTCCTAATAGATCTATCATACCATACTTATGATACTAAATCCGCCGAGCCAAAGGTACTTTTCAATCCTCTCTAACCTTTCTGCCCTCTGGTTTACCATCGTAATAAAGATACTCATAGATAGATAGCCGGATTTAGTGTAGCTTATCCTCTTCAAAGTTAACTTTATTTATGATCGGCTATCAGAATTTTCTTATTAGAATTATGTCTCCTGAGTCCTGAGTCCTGAGTCCTGATTCCTGAATTATGCAATAACTAATTATGGGGATACTCTATTACTTCGGAACAGACCAAGACCGCATTTTACCTAATGTTACAGGCATCAAGTCAGATACATCAATAGTAAAACGATATACTTTTTTTGCCCTCCTAGTGTTATCTGGATTAAAAAACTTGAGCTTTACATCCCAACAGTTGCTATTGTAAGGACAGAAAGGACTTTTTTCGACTTCTATACTGTGCAACTCCATACCAACTGCTACTGCTTTAGAAATAGAAGCTGTTGATTGAAAAGCGTTTGTCGCAGCAAAGTTAATGGCCCGATCACGGTCTGCTTGTCCCAAGTTGCGGAGGTCATAATAAACCCGTTGCAGAAAACTTCTTAGAGATTTTCGTATTGCTTCTTCTTCAGCTTCTTCTCGCTCTGCACTTACTGATGCGAGGGCACTATCTATCAGCATATTCACTGTCCAACCATACATTCCTCTGGGACTATATATTTTTACCACAGGTAGAATTTGCCCAGAAAATAATTTCACAGTTTTGTCGCTCAACCTACCAGTGATGCTGACTCTTTCGATGTAACCTTCATTGTCTTCTTCCTCAACCTCTCCTGCTAACATATTTTGCAGAGTTTTATAAATATCCTCGGCAAATGCGCCTACAGGTTGGAGGGCGTAAATAGGAGTTAATTCTATATTTAATGTCCAGATTAAAGATTTGCCTTCATATAAATTAGCATCTAAATAATTTGCCATTTGGCTAGCATTATAAGGGTTCGCAGGAACTTGAACTCCTAAAATAACTGCTGCTGGCATCAACTGTTTAAATGAGTCACGCCGTGCTTCTGTGCCAAAATCATAACCCACTGTTCCCAAAGCATAAATTTTGTTGGAAGTAGCACTGGGCGTAATACCTTGAGAAGGCAGAAGGCAGGAGCGGTGCGACCCCGCGTCGGCGTTAGACGCAAGGGAATGCGCACCAAGAGAGGCAGAAGGCAGAAGGTTCTGTTCAGTTGCGGATTCTGACCCCGAATGAATGGGAGTCACTAAACGGGAGTTCAGCGGAGGTTTGAAACCCCCTTTGGTTGCCAGAATGCTCCTGCCTATCTCCTGCGGAGACACTACGCGAACGGCATCGGGATAAATCTCTCCTGCCTCCTGCTCTCTGCCTTCTGCCTTTCTATCAACCCCACTATCTCCTAATATTACATCTTCCTCTGGCGTTACCTCTGCCGTAGAAACTTCCACTGCTGCTAACTCCTTTCCTGTCAAAAGTTGAAAAGCTCCGGCAACATTGAGCTTACCTAACATACAGCGTTCTACTTCTTCGGTATCTTACAAAGTACAGGGAATGGCACTATTTGTTAATGCTGCCCGTATTGCTTCTGCATCTGGAGCTGCTCCTTGCTGCAATTGTAAACTCATTAGAAGTACCGAAATACCTGTTACCATTGGTGCTGCACAACTGGTACCTTTATTACGAACAGTTTCTTCTGTTCCTGGTTGAGCACCAAGAATATTTTCTCCGGGAGCAATAATACCTTGTTTTTGCTACTGCCCACCCCAGTTACTAAACTTGAATATTTGACCATTATCTTTCATTGCCCCTACTGACATTACTCCAGGCAATATAGCGGGAAGACACCAACATTCGCCTTTATTGTTTCCAGTCGGAGCAACAATTAAAATATTATTTTCTAGAGCTTGACGTACTGCTTTTTCCAATAGTTCGTGAGCAACGCCCGTTTTGCTAGGGCGGCAGGCAGCACAGTGGATAATATTTGCCCCTAAATCTACGGCCAGGTTAATGCCACGAGCTAAGTTTATAGAACCCATTTGGGTTCTCGAAGAAATTAGGCGATCGCCACTAATCTCTTCAACATCAGCCTGACAAAACAAATATTAATTTTGGTGGCAGCATGAGCAAGAGTTGTTTTCCTGCGGAATGCTGGGCAAACAAAATTTTTTACTAAACTTTTATACCAATTTCAAAAAATATTGTTACAATGAAATAGGTACAAAATTATTAAGTGATTGCAGTTATTAGATGAAAACAAAAACTCAAATATTAGAAACAGAATCTGAATTAAAAAAACTGTTGTCCCAGGAAACAGATGGGCATATCAAAGAAAAATTACAAGCACTTTACTGGTTAAAAACGAAAAAGCTATATACTATCGGAGAAATAGCAGAGTTGCTCGGTTGTCATCGAGTGACAGTACAACGTTGGTTTGGTGAATATCGTCGTAAGGATTCAGGTGAGAGCGATCGCTTAACAGGTCTTGAGTGGTAAGGATTCAGGAAATCTGCGAGAGCTTGACAAAAAATCAAACTACGGTAAAGTAAGGATATGAGTGAGTCACAAGCATCCCTAACTCCGGGAAAATCTCAACCAGTTGTCAAAGAAGGAACTGGTAAGGACGCTATTGGCTCAACAAAAAGTGATCGAAAAACTAGAACGAGAAATTGAGAAACTAAAAATTAGTCGAGATTTGGACAGCAAAAGTTCCTCCAAACCACCATCAACAGATATACTAAAAAAGTCAGAAACAGCAAAACACTCTGAAGATAATCCAAAGTCCGAGCCAAAAAAGAGACTCCCCGGAGGTCAACCAGGCCATCAGGGAAAGACTCGTCAAGGATTTTCTAGAATAGACAGAATCGAAATCCTCAAACCTTTTGTATGTATTAATTGTGGTCAAACAGAATTTTTAAGTGAGCCGATAGAAGTAGAAACCCAACAAGTAGCACAACTGGTAGCTCAACCCATAGAGATAGTAGAGTACCACCGTCACAGTTGTCAATGTAGAGGCTGTAGTCAAGTAACATCTGCTTCTTGGTCTTCTGAGATGATACCGGGACAAGATTTAGGAGTGAAGCTACAAGCCTTCCTGGGATGGTTAGGCCAGATCGGACATCTACCCTACGAAAAACAACAAGAGATGTTATGGGAGTTGGGGAAAATTGATATTGGCTTAGGGACTTTAGTTAATACCAATCAAAGGTTGGAATCAGCAATCAAACCTCATGTAGAGCAATTGTCAAATTGGGTAAAAAAAGAACAACCATCAATTCATGTAGATGAAACACCTTGGCCTGTAAAGGGAATCAAGGAATGGCTATGGGTGTTGACAAATGAAGATTTCTGTCTGTTCCGAGCCGCCGATACTAGGAGTCGTGCTGAACTAGAATCCCAGTTAGGTAGTGAATACGGTGGTGTCATAAGTAGTGATGATTTAAGTGTGTACAATGGCTATCCAGTCAAAGCTCAACAGAAATGTCTAGCCCATCTACGTCGTCACTTTCAACGATTGATTCAATTACCAGGGGAAAATAATCAAGCCATTGGGAAAGCTTTTAAAGACTTAATTGATGAGGGATTTCGTCATTATAGCCAATGGCAACAAAATCAAGAGCGTGATGGTTATCGTCACTGGGCTGTTAGATTTAAACACAAGGTAGAGTCAACACTCAAACAATGGAGCAACAAAGCAGGTTATGAGGCAGGAAAATTGTTACGCAGCCTCAAGCTCAAAGCTGACCAATGGTGGTATTTTCTCCATCACCCAGAAATTCCTCCTGATAATAATCTTGCAGAGCGCTCATTAAGGCTAGCTATCACTAAACGAAAGGTAAGTGGTGGCTCCAGAAGCATGGAAAGATTTCAACACACAGCAAATTTACTGACTGTGGTACAAACCTGTCGTCGCCAGGGACGTTCAGTGATTGATTTCTTTGAGCAGTCTTTAAAGGCGTTTCGGCTGTCGCCGACATTAAACGCGGAGCGTGGCATAAGCCATATCGCTCTAGATAATGATAACTTATCAACTCTTTCTCTGATTCCTACATCTGATACCTGAATTATTAGGAAGCGATCGCTTTCACCTGAATCCTTACATATCGTCAACGGGGAATAGAAGGAATATTAAACAGAAAAAAAAGTCCCGGAAGGCCAAGAGCAGTACCACCAGAGATCGTCAATCAACTGACCAAAGAACTCACATCTGCGGAAGGTTTCTTTAGCTATGGTGAAGTTCAAAAATGGCTGCAAGTGTTTTATGATTTAAAAGTTATAGCAATGAGCGCTGGCACGCTTTACATACTACTAATGTCTTAACATGTAGTATTAAGTTCTGCTACATGACCGATATTTTTGATATGCGATCGCAACTCAGTTCCTCTGTCGTGAGCCAAATATGCTTTGGCCTGCCATATCTGACATCAGAAGGTCTGCGATCGTGTCTCGGTTTCACCCCATCCAACCATGCTGATCTTCAAGTTTTATAGACTCGCTCCTTGAAATTTAATTCCTTGGAATAATTGATTTAACTACTACGGAAAAACTTCAGGATTTTCCATGAAAGCTGCATCCACACAGTCTCTAAAATTCTCAAAGAATTTGAGTCTTTGTCTCATCCAATTTTTTAAGACAAACCACCAACGTTCTATCTTATTAAAATCTGGTGAGTAGGGTGGTAAATACCAAATTTCACACCCTTGCTTGGCCACTAATTCTTCTATATAAATTGATTTATGAAAGGTTGCATTATCCAATATAATAACTTGTCCTGGTTTTAATTTTGGTAGTAAAAATTTTTTTAACCAATTCTCAAACAAATTACGATCACAACTTCCTGTAAATCTTAAAGGAGCAAACATTTTTGATTGATTTATAGCTGCAATCCAACTGACTCTCTCAGTTCTTTTTCCCGACTTCATACCTGGTACTCTTTTCCC
>NZ_RCBY01000133.1 GCF_003838195.1 Okeania hirsuta | reverse complement strand
GATTTGGTGATAACATGACGTTCAACTAGCTTCATACCTTAATTGTAGGTAATAACGACTCAATGGATAGACAACTGAAAAACTTACTCACTTTAGTTTTATAGCTATAGTTATGAGGAAGTTTGATTAACTTTAGAGAAGTTTTCGCTTTCTGTATTTACCCCATTTTTGGCAGTATAATTTTTACAAGTTAGTTAGTAAATTGGGCGTTGCATAAATGCGGGATGATTTTAATAGTTTTGTGTTTGGGGGCATCTTGCCCGTTCCTTATATTTTCACCCCAGGCAGGATGTCCACCCCACTTATATTCACCCTGCCCCTCAGTAATGCCGTAAATTGCAGTAGGAGTCAGGTTATGAGAAGAAATATCATCTAATTAACCTACCACCTACCACTTAAAACCTACTACCTAATTTACTTACTGGGGGTTTTCCTCTTGAGACAACGACTCATATACTGGACGAGAAGGCGCTCGCTTTCCTGGTATATCTGCCATCAAATCAACTTCCACATCCTGAGTCGTACCATCATCCATAGTTTCTACCTTGTGAGCTGCAATATCTAAACATAGAGACTGTAACTCTCGCATTAATACCTTGAAAGATTCAGGAGTACCAGGTCGTGGAATTGCTTTTCCTTTAACAATTGCATTCAACGCCTCATTCCGACCCTGCATATCATCGGATTTCACAGTCAATAATTCTTGCAAAGTATAAGCAGCACCAAAAGCTTCTAATGCCCATACTTCCATTTCTCCAAAACGCTGACCACCTTGTTGTGCCTTACCACCCAAAGGTTGCTGAGTCACTAGAGAATAAGGTCCTGTGGAACGAGCATGAATCTTATCATCAACTAAGTGAACCAGTTTCAACATATAAGCAATTCCCACAGTTACTGGACGGTCAAACTTTTCTCCAGTGCGTCCATCATAAACAGGAATTTTCCCGGCATAATTTTCATTAAATACCCAATCTTTACCAGAACGTTCCCTGGCCAATTCCAACATTCGATGTACCGTTTCCCTTGATTTTTCACGACCGTGCATCTCATCAAAAGGTACACACTTAAATCGCACATTCAAAACCTCACCTGCCCATCCTAGCAAGCACTCAAAAATCTGCCCCACATTCATCCTCGAAGGTACACCCAATGGATTTAACACTACATCTAATGGAGTACCATCGGGCAAATAAGGCATATCTTCAATAGGTAAAATCCGTGAAACAATACCCTTATTTCCATGTCGCCCTGCTACTTTATCTCCTACCTGAATCTTCCGCTTTTGAGCCACATAAACCCTGACCACCATATTTGCTCCAGGAGGCAATTCATCTCCTTTTTCCCTCGTAAATACTCGCACATCAACTATACGGCCTTTTTCACCATTCGGTACTCGGAGAGAATTATCTCGTACATCCCGTGCTTTTTCTCCAAAAATTGCCCGCAACAACTTTTCTTCAGGTGGTTGATCAGACTCTCCCTTGGGCGTCACTTTACCGACCAGAATATCTCCAGATTCTACCCAAGCACCAACTCGAATTATTCCTTGTTCATCTAAGTTTCGCAGACCATCTTCCCCTACATTAGGAATTTCTCTGGTAATTTCTTCAGGTCCTAATTTTGTCTGTCGGGCCTCAATCTCAAACTTTTCAATGTGAATAGATGTATAAACATCGTCATACACTAAACGTTGACTAATGAGAATTGCATCTTCGTAGTTATAACCTTCCCAAGGCATATAAGCCACCAAAATATTCTGCCCTAAAGCCAACTCAGCACCTTCAGTGGAGGAACCATCAGCTAATACTTGACCAGCTACTACTTGGTCTCCCTCATATACCAAAGGTCTTTGATTTAAGCAAGTATCTTGGTTAGACCTTTGATATTTACACAATGGGTAATCTATTTCATTACCTTCTGGATCGACCACAGATATTTTAGTTGAGTCTATAAAGCTAACTTCTCCATCTGTGCGGGTAATAACTACCATACCGGAGTCCCTGGCAGCTTGGGCTTCTAAACCTGTTCCAACTAGGGGTCTTTCTGGGCGCAACAATGGAACTGCTTGTCGTTGCATATTGGAACCCATCAATGCTCGGTTAGCATCATCATGTTCCAAAAATGGAATTAATGACGTAGCAACTGAAACTACTTGCACCGGAGAGACTGCTACATAGTCTACTTGTTGGGGACTGGTAGTAGTAAAGTCTTGTCGATAACGTACTGGTACAACTTCCCCTAAAATATTACCTTCTGCATCGGTCATAATGTCCCCTGGTGCTACCCGGGAATCATCTTCTGCGTCTGCTGTCATGTATATTGGCTTGCCCTCGCGCAGCACTCGACCATTTTCTACAGGATAATATGGTGTTTCGATGAATCCGTAGCCATTGACTTTAGCATGATTTGCTAAGGAACCAATTAAGCCAGCATTTGGCCCTTCTGGTGTCTCAATCGGACAAATTCGCCCGTAATGAGAAGGATGGATATCTCGTACAGCAAATCCTGCTCTTTCTCTAGTTAGTCCTCCTGGTCCTAAAGCTGATATTCGTCGTTTGTGAGTCAGCTCTGCCAATGGGTTTGTTTGGTCCATAAATTGGGACAACTGAGAGGAGCCGAAGAATTCTTTGATAGCTGCTACCAATGGTTTCGGGTTAACCAGTGATGCTGGTGTTAATGAGTCTGCCTCGGATACGGTCATCCGCTCTCGGATAATTCGCTCTAAACGATTTAAACCTACTCTTACTTGGTTTTGTAGAAGTTCTCCTACACTTCTCACCCGTCGGTTTCCTAAATGGTCAATATCATCTGTTTGACCAATGTCATATTCTAAATTAATTAGATAGTCAACTACGGCTAATATGTCTTCTTTGGTTAATACTCGTACTGTGTCTGGTAAGTTTAACCTGAGCTTTTTATTGAGCTTATATCTTCCTACCTTTCCTAGGTCATACCTTTTTTGGTCAAAGAATCGACTGTGGAGTAGTTGTTCCCCACCTGCAATAGTTGGTGGCTCTCCAGGGCGTAATTTCCGATATAGTTCTAGTAGTGCCTCTTCTTCTCCAAATTGTCCTTCTTTTTCGATTGTTTTTTGGAAATAATCAGGATGTCTCAAAGAGTCAAAAATTTCACTGTCCCCTAATCCTAAAGCTTTGAGTAATACTTGAGCTGAAAGTTTGCGGGTTTTATCTATTCTGACCCAAACTAAGTCATTCTTATCTGTTTCAAACTTCAGCCATGCACCTCGGTTAGGAATTAAACTGGCATTATATGTGCGTCGTCCACTTTTATCTGTCTCAGATTTGTAATAAACTCCTGGGGAACGAACTATCTGATTAACGATTACCCTTTCAGCTCCATTGATGATAAATGTGCCTCTGTCTGTCATGAGGGGGAGATCGCCAATAAATACTTCTTGTTCTTTAATTTCTCCAGTTTCTTTGTTGATTAAGCGGGTGGGAACATACATTTGCACTGCGTAGGTGCTGTCTCTACGTTTGGCTTCTTCTACAACGTATTTTGGTTGCTTTAGTTTGTAGTTTTTGGCAATAAAGTGAAGTTCTAGTTTTCCTGTATAATCTGTAATAGGAGAATAGCTTTCTAGTTCTTCTATTAGGCCATACTCTAGAAACCATCGAAAGCTTGCCCTCTGAATTTCAATCAGATCGGGCATATTGAAAATTGGTAGGTTGCTTTGGGTGTTGATATTTAATTTTTGATGAATCATTCTTGAGTATCCTGGTTGTTGATTTATAGTTTTTTATGGGTGATTTTATCTCCCACAAATTTTATTTCAAACTTGAATATGTAATACACTTGTAAATTAGTTAGTGTAATATTTTTACAGTTTATATACATGAGTAAAGCAAAGATTCTGTGCCAATTTATTTTTTTTATAAGTAAATTTCATGATTTTTATTGAGTGTTATTTTAATTTTTTTCTGTTAAGTTTACTCACTAACTACTATTTTTGAATCAAACAAAAAAGCTGTAGATAATATCATTTTTATAATTTGGTTAGGATGATGAAGTTTCGCCTAAGTAGTATAAGTATAGTTGTACATTTAAAGCATAAAGCCTAATACAAAAAGTTAGTTTTTCTTAATTAGTAATCTAATAAAAAATACATATTAATTTTTCAAGAAAAGCAAGTTAAACGATAATTTTATTGAAGATATCATAATTATTTGGTGCAGTTGCCAGACAATTATACTCTAATAAGTTTTTTGATTCCGGCCGTCTCCCAACTCAATATACGCTATTTCTGTCGTTGAGACTAGACAACTTTAGTTGTCCTGTGCTAGTTTGATCAATAAAAAGTAAGCAGAATGTTAGGCATTGGCCTAAGCAGACTGTGTAGGGGCACTTTGACTTGTCCCCAAAGAATATATCTTTGGTCAGCTAAGAATAGACGAAGCAACAAGGATTTATCCTGTTGCTTAGTATCTACTTAGAATCCCCGTGAGTTGAATCCGGGGAGTAGTCAATCTCAAACTTACTCTCAGCATTATGTTAGGCCATTAAAGAGCGAACTATTAATTTACTTGTTTGACTTTTAATGATGAAATCTAAATATAATAGCCTTTAGGTATTTTTGGTGTCAATAGATAATCCAAATAGCCTACAAGCATTTTCGCTAGTTTGTAATGCTAAACTTTCTAGCGTCACACCTCTAAGTTCAGCTACTTTTTCAGCAACGTATTTAACATAAGCAGGTTCGTTTCGTTTGCCCCGCTTTGGAACTGGTGCTAGGAATGGACAATCCGTTTCTACTAACAGTCGATCATCATCTACTATTTTAGCTGATTCTTGAATTTGGGTAGCCTTTTTAAAGGTGACAGTTCCACTAAAGCTAATATAAAATCCTAAGTCTATAAATATCTTAGTTTCTTCTGGATTACCTCCCCAACAATGCATTACTCCTTTGACAAGTCCTTGATTTTTTTGGAAATCATCAATAATCTCGGCCATTGAGTGAGCAGCGTCACGACAATGGATAATTAACGGTTTGTTGAGTTTTTTGGCGATGGTTAACTGTTGTCTAAAAACAAATTCTTGTTGTTCTTTATTATCTGCTTTGTAAAAATCTAACCCTGTTTCACCGATAGCCACTACCTGAGGATCGGATGCAGCTAACTCTTCAATTTGAGTAGCCGTCGTAGATGTCCACTTATGAGCATCTAAAGGGTGTAGGCCAACTGCATAAGACAGTTCTGGAAAACGATCTGCTATTGCTTTAATAGCATTGAATTCCTGTGGTTCAACACAAGAGTGGACAAGGTGGACAACTCCTGCTTGTTGCCAACGTTGGCGTATGTCTTCCAGGTCAGAATTGAATACGTCAAAGTTAATATGAACGTGAGTATCAATTAGCTGCATTTGTGGCTCTCCAGGTCTTCCAGTTATCATTTATCAGTACCTTCTGCAATCAGGAGGCTTGACATTATAAATATTCTCTTAGTCAGTTTGTAGTGCTATATTGTCAGTTGATATAGGTATATTGGCCACAAAAATATACAAAGTTGTTAATGGATCGCTTTAACTATTTTAAACTTTTTTTACTCAAGACAGCTATTGAAGAAAAAATGAAGTCGGGTAATTAATTTAAGTTCTTACTAATTCAAGCAACTATACCGACTTGTGACATACTCCCACACTAACCATTCGGTATAGTGTGGGCTTCTCACTTCGCAGTCCTGCCATTGCATCGGACTCCATGAGCTTTAAGGACGGGATGCCCCGCCGCCCTTTTTGCAGAGCGAAAAACTACGCACCTAGCTCCGCAATAAGACTAAGTAATCCAATCTTTTTTAAGAAGCTACAGAATCATTAGTTTCTGAAGACTCTTGCTGTTTACTGTCGATCTTTAGATGCCTTTTATAATATCTAACTAACCTGGACTTTTTGCGAGAACCATTATTTTTGTGTAAAACACCACATTTTACAGCTTTATCAATTTTACTGTAAGCTTTTGACATTCGCAGATTAACTTCTTGCTTTAATTCCTCTGTGGGATTAGCAGCGTAGTTTTCTACAGCAGTGAAGTATTTTTTCATCAGGGTTCTCACTGCTGATTTGTAGCTTTTGTTGCGTAAACGATTGCGTTCAGCAATCTGGATTCGCTTGATAGCAGACTTAATATTGGCCATAATTTAACTTTTCTTTAAGATCCAGACATTGTAGAAATTCATCTCATTCCGACGGTTCCCTTAAGAGACACTGCGGAATTCCTAAGACTCACGACTTAGGTTTCTGCTTCATAGCACCTACCTCCAAGGCTTTTACCTCTTTCCGGCCTTACGGTCACTCCACAGACTTACACTGCTAGCCCAGCAGCCAAAATATATAAAAATATAAAGTACCAGATATATAAATATAGCATTAATTATCAGAAAATACTAATACTTGTTGAAAAATATTGCAATTGAAGGTTTGGTATAGGAGTCGAGGCAAAGGACGGGGACAGATCGAAAGCTTAAAACTCAGATAACGCCAGATTTTTCCTTCTTTCTTCTTCCTTCTTTCTTCTTCACTTCTTCCTTCTGCTAAAGTTAAGCTTTTGGAGATATTGACAGATGATGCAGAAAACTGAGTACAGTATTAAAGATGCCAGTGTTGTTACTTCACGCTATAACAAAGAGTAATGGGTGATTCGGAAACTTACGAGAATGGTTTTACTTTTATCCCTCAATTAAATTAGGGTAAAGCTAAGAGACAATTGGCGACCAATAAGAATTTTTCTTTCTTGATTGTCAAGTGTTGAGCATTCTGCATAGTTTTAATGTTGCTCCAACTCTCTGAGTTCTGAAAGTACCCTCTACTAACGAACTTTATTAGTTGGCATTCCTAATCTCCATGCTGCGAATAATTACTAACTGGCTTGAGGCACAAGCTGAATTAAAACGTATCACAGAACGTACCCATGATGATACGGCTATTGATAAAGAAACAACGGTGCGAGAAATCTTGCGCTCCGTTAAAGAAAAAGGTGATGAGGCTCTATTACACTATACTTCTGAGTTTGACCATATTACCTTGACTCCAGAAGAGTTAAAAGTAACTGGTTCAGAGTTAGATGCGGCCTATCAACAAGTAAATAAGGACTTATTAAATTCTATTCGTTTTGCTGCTAAACAGATAGAAGCTTTTCACCGACAGCGAGTTCCTAAATCTTGGGTTCAGTTCGGTGATGATGATGTGGTTTTGGGCAAACGCTACACACCAGTAGATCGAGCTGGTCTATATGTTCCTGGGGGTAAGGCTGCTTATCCCAGTACAGTTCTGATGAATGCTATACCTGCTCAAGTGGCCAAAGTCCCGAAGATTGTGATGGTAACACCACCTGGTCAAGATAACAAAATTCATCCCGCTGTACTTGTAGCTGCCCAGGAGGCAGGCATTCAAGAAATTTATCGGATTGGAGGGGCGCAGGCAATAGCAGCTCTAGCTTATGGGACAAAGACGATACCAAAAGTGGATGTAATCTCTGGGCCGGGTAATATCTATGTAACTTTGGCAAAGAAGATTGTTTATGGTACTGTAGGCATTGATTCTCTGGCTGGACCTTCAGAGGTGATGATTATTGCAGATTCTGAAGCTAACCCAGTTCATTTAGCAGCAGATATGTTGGCTCAAGCAGAACATGATTCGTTGGCTTCAGCTATCTTGTTAACTACAGATTCAGCAATAGCACGTCAGGTGGTAACAGAGGTAGAGCGACAACTTCAGGATCATCCACGTCGCACAATGACAGAAAAGGCGATCGCCCATTACGGTTTAGTTGTTGTTGTTGAGTCTCTCGAAGCTGCTGCTGAACTTTCTAATCTATTTGCTCCAGAACATTTAGAGTTGGAAGTTTCAGACCCCTGGGCTTTGCTGGAAAATATTCGTCACGCTGGTGCTATTTTCCTTGGTTATTCGACTCCAGAAGCTGTGGGAGATTATTTGGCAGGGCCAAATCATACTTTGCCGACTTCTGGTGCTGCTCGTTATGCTTCAGCATTGGGAGTAGAAACATTTATGAAGCATTCTAGTTTGGTTCAATATTCTTCTGCTGCTTTGCATAAGGTGGCTACAACTATTGATATATTGGCCACGGCTGAGGGGTTGCCCTCTCATGCTAACTCGGTAAGAGTTAGGACAAAAACTCAGGAGCAAGAGCAACAAGAATGGGTGAAAAAAGAAACAATTAATCAGGAAAATGATGGTAAAAATTTATAAGTAATGCAAGAGGACTCCCGTTAGAATCTTTAAGATCGCGGGAGAACATACCACTAATAATATAGAAAACTTTCAATTGTATAGCACAAGGAAAAAGGAAGCAGGAAGAAGGAAGAAGGAAAAATATTGCGTTGTCTAAGTTTTAAGCTTTTGACCTGTCTGCGCCCTTTCCTTCGACAGCTATAAAGTTTGTAATACTTTCAAAGATGGGGATTTAAAAGTAAGTCTTCATGTCCCACAAGTTGGCTATTAGCTTCTACGGTAGAAAGTCTGTTTAACCTAGATGGGGCTGATTATGGTAGCATTCTGCCTAGTGATGTACCGGAGAGATATGGTCAGTTAAAGTCAAAATGTCTCTTTGTAAGATTTTGTTTAAGTTTTTATAGAACAGATTAGTTGTTACTAAATTTATTCAAACTTTAACTGGGTTTCTTTGTAGAAACCTTAATTATCTATTTATTCATACTGGTGGGCATTATAATTATTTTGGTAACGGCAGACTAAACATTTGATACTTCATTTACCATTACTGTACAGGACTACCTATTTCTTAATCTCTACTAATACTCTTGTCTATGGCCTTCAAAACAATTATTGTAGCTCTCAGCAATTCACACTCAGATCTAGATTTAGTAATTCAAGCATTGACAGAATTTCACTTAACATCAAAAACGAGAGTGATTTTATCTCATGTGGTTGCTACGGAAAAATCAGATTTGGATCGGGAAGCGGATCAACCTGAACCTGAAGGGAAAAATATTTCTGTCGGGGAATTTGAAAAGCAACTCCAAGTTTACCGAGAAAAACTTCCTTGTACTACTGAAGTAGAGGTTGTGATCGGCGATCCAACTGAAGAAATTGTTCGTTTATCTAATATTTATAATGCAGATTTAATTGTAATTGGTAGTCGGGGATTAAAAGGTATCAATCGGATTTTGCAGGGGTCTATTAGTAGTGAGGTTGTTGCTGAAGCAAATTGCTCTGTGTTTGTGTTCAAGCAGAGATAGCTAATATAATTTTTGTTATAGCGTTTTTATCTGGGATGTGGAAACCAAGTGCTATGAAAAGGGAATATGTATGGAGAAAATAGGGAAGAGTAAAGGAAGAAAAACAGCATTAATATAGTAGCAAACACCAGAGCATTAGGTACTATAAACAGCACTTTTTTCTAAAAAAAACTAAATCTATATTTACATTTAATTTGAAAACACTATATAAATATAAGTATTCAGAACGTAAATAACTCTAAAAATATAGAAAACAAATAGGTAATCAAAAGCAAGAATAAATTTAATTGCAGTATTTGTTTATGTATAGGAAATATGATTAACTTATGGGTTAATGGTTAACCACCGAAAATTATAAATTCAATACTATAATCTTATTTTTTATTTGTTAAATCAATCATAACTTGACATTGAGACAAATTTTAATATCTAGCTCTAAAATACTCATACCAAATTAATATAAAGTTGCATAGAACAATATTTTAATCAGGCGTTGCCTGTACATTAAAGAAATACTTGTTAATAAATTTCATAATTATGTGCCACCGCGGCACCCAATACCTAATACCTAACACCTACCGCCTACCACCTAACAACTAATTCTATGCAGCCTCACATAAAATTGGTATCAGAAAGTAATTAAAAATACAAAATTGTCTCTAACTCAGAGAATTGGGCTATATGGGATTTGACAAATTCTAACAGAAGTACGAAAATAAGTCCTAAAATTTCCCAAAATCTAATTCTCAAGTTATATAAAATCAGGTGAAACAAGAGGCATGAAAACTTTTTTTAAGCAGTCTATAGCTGCACTGACAACTTTAGGAGTATTAACTTTCTTTTCTCTTCGTCCAGTACCAGTTAGGGCAAATTTCTTTGACCAAAAAGAAGTCGAGCAGTCTAGATACATTGCAATTGCAGTTCCTCGTGCTTTTGGGCCACAGTTGCTAATTTTAGAACAAAAAACCGATGCTAGACAATGTTGGGGTGAAAGTGGCGATCGCCCGGTCTTGGTCGATCCTCTATTACTAAATTTTGACTTTACGGGTATTTGTGGACGTGCAACCGACAGTAATGGTTATTCTATCCGAATGGCAGGTACCGATCTAGCCCTTGAATATGCTCTCTCTTTGCAAATGAGCGGGGGGGATATACGACTAATGGGTATTTCTCGTTATGATTCTAATGCACCACGACTACTGATCGGCAGAACTTATGGTTTAGCTGACGGATTTACTAAAATTATTCTTGAACCTGGTTGGCGGTTTGCTAAAAGAAGTTATGGGGGTAAAGAGTTAGGTCATATATATGTTACTCATGACTGGATGCCAACAGAGTTAGAAACTAATAATAACAACTAGATAGGGTCTACTGAAAATATGTTTTTGTAGAGGGTAGGACTCAGAACTCAGAACTCAGAAGTCAAAAGTCAGAAGGAATAATTGTCTGATATTTGTCTGTCTAGAGTTTACTGAAAATGTGAGTATTTTTAGCTTTTTGGAGCGAAAAACTTGCATTTTTTTTCGTAAAAAAGGCTAAAGCATTTACAAATAAAGGCTTTTAGAGTTAATCAGCAAGTCCTAGATATATCAAATAAATTTAAAAAGGTAGCCATTAAAAATGACTACCTTTTAATAATCCTCAACACCACTTAAAATGAACTTAAAAAGTAATTGACACAACAGTTGTGCCTTAACGTAAATAGAGTTTTTGAGAAAGAGCATCGACGACTGACCGTGTTTCGTCTCGATGCTCTTGCTGATTCGCTCCTCACACGGTAGACATTCTAACTTAGAAAGCTAGTTTTGTCACTATATTTCAGTAATTTTTTTTGACAAATCTTGAAAGCACTATCTATCAAGAGCTTCACCTTTGAGATAACCAATCTAAAATCAAAGAATTAACTATTGTTGGCCTTTCATCGTGGGGACAATGACCTGTGTTGGGTATGGGAACAAATTGGATAGATGCACCTTTCTCTGCTAAGTCTTGATAAATTTTACCACCAGAAATTGGTGTCCAAGGATCGTTTTCTCCCCAAATTACTAACAATGGTGCTGGAATTTTTGGTAACAATTCTGAGGGATGGGGTCCAGCAGGTGCAGTGAGAATTGAAGCAAAGACTTTCTGCGCTCCAGGGTCGCAGGAAGGACGATGAAGTAGTTCGATTAACTCATCTGTAATGGCATCTTGATTACTATAAACTTGTTTGAGGGTGCCACGAATACGATATTTTTTACGGACTTGATTGAAAATAAATGGTCCTAGAGCTGGGGAATTAACTAATTTGCTGAACATTCCCATTATGAATCTTAGGGGAGGATTTAATTCTTGAGGTCGATGGTTTAAGCCTCCTGCACAGTTAATTAGAATCCCACCTGTACAAATTTCTGGGTAGTCTGCTAGTATCATTAGGCTAAGTAATCCACCAATGGAGTTGCCTATAAAGACGGTGGGTTTTTGAATATGTTGGTTCCAAAAGTCGTATAGTAGTTCTTGCCAAAGTTCTAATGAGTAATCTATAGGTGGCTTAGAAGATGCACCAAATCCTAGTAAGTCGAGGGCAAATACTTGATGGCCTCCAGCGGCGAGGGTAGGGATATTGTTACGCCAATGACCTATGGATGCACCAAAACCATGAATTAATACTAGGGGTTGTCCAGTTCCCATGACTGTATATTGGATTTGGTGGTTTTTCCAAGTCCAAGTATGCAGGTCTAGTTGATTTGGTGGTGTTGCTATAACGGGGTTCATTTTATAAAGTTTTGTAAACTTACATATTTATCATAATAGAAATGTTGGCAAAATTTAGGTCTATATTTTCATTAGTAGGGGAGTGGGGGAGTAGGGGAGTGGGGGAGAAGTAAACATCAGAATAATTAACATTAACTTGGCTAAAATTAGCAAAAAAATTTATTCTGCTCTTTTAAATTACTTAATAACTGAAGTGTTATCTAAGTTAAGTATTAATGTATGGGAATTGATATAGGATTATTGCATAAGCGATCGCTAAAGTAGCTTGCGAATAAAAATCCTAATTAACCGTTAAGTTGATTGATAAATTCTTGGTGTTCGGAACTAGATAATTCCTGCTGAAGTAGATTTAATACTTCAGGAAAATTTCTTTCTATTAAGGATGTAACTGCTAACTATAATTTCTGTAAATTTTGACTTTTTATCACTCCGTTTTATCTATAGCAACAGAAAGATACTCACTCTAACTAAAAATCCTAATTAATTGTGAAGTTGAAAGTCTCCAATATCTCACAACTCAAATCATATTGCTATAGATAATTTCTGCTGAAGTAGATTGAATACTTCAGGCAAATTTCTGTCTATTCAGGGTTTAACGGCAAACTATAATTTAGGGAAATTTTGACCTTTAAACCCTGGGTTTTTATTGATGGCAATATTAAAGATACTCACTCTAACTAAAAATGCTAATTCACTGTGAAGTTGACTAATAAATGATTGGTGTTCAGAACTAGATAATCCTTGTTGAAGTACATTTAAAACTTCAGCTAAATTTCCTTCTATTAAGGATTTAACTGCTAACCATAATTCAGGAAAAACTTGACTTTTTATAACTCCATTTTCATCTATTGTCGCAGAAATATATTCACCTTCAGACAACCAAAAATAACTGAATTATTGTTCATAAACTCGCCCAACTAAATATTCTTTGACTCCATTACGTTGATAGACTTTTAATTTATCATGCAAATCATAAGCAGCACTACTAGCAGCAACTTCAACAATTAATTCTGGTGCTCCTTCTATATAATCATCCTCACTAATTGTTGTTTGTCCTCCCAAACTTGGTTCAATAAATAATATGGCATCTGGTTGAGGTTCATTATTTTTATCTAAACGAGAGTAGTATTATCGACACTCCTAACTCCAGGAGTAGCAGCAGTATACACTTCTAACCAAGTATTAATCTGAAGATGAGGTTCTCCATGGGCAGAAAATCTTAATGGTGAAGTCATATAAACAATTCCTTCAATAAGTTCAGCTTTTTTATGTTTTGGCATGGAAAAGCAGCGCTTTTCAAACTCATTTCTAGTTAAGCGATCGCCATTTTCTCAAGGTATTATTTTGATTTTAATCATAGTCTTATTATATTATTGTTGTTTTTCACTAAGTATAGACTACATAACTTCTAGATGCTTTGATTGGAGAAAAAATATCTGTATTCTCCCTAGATGAAAACAGTTATAAAATTCAATATTTCATAATTATTATGACCAAGGATAAAAATATGGGCATACAAAAAAAGATTAAAAAGCGTTTCGGTACAGAAATGCTGTTTGCGGAGCATTCCGGTACGGAAAATGCTGATAGCTAGTTAAACAAACTATCTACAAATTGTTAAGTATTCACAATATTTAGACACCTGATTGTGTGATTTTTTGCTGCCCTACTTAACTTAAATATTAGCCATTCTTGCCTCAACCATCATTCGCACTACATCTGGCATTTTATACTGTGCTTTCCATGCTAATTTTTCTTTAGCTTTAATTGGATTTGCTCTACCTACGGAAATATCAGTAGGGCGATATAAACTTCGATCTACCTCTACATAATTTTGCCAATTTAATCCTACAGTAGCAAAAGCTTCTATGACAAAATCTTGTAAAGGATAACTTTCTCCAGTAGCGATTACATAATCATCTGGTTCTTCTTGCTGCAACATCAAATACATTGCTTCTACATATTCGGGTGCCCAACCCCAATCTCTCTGTACTGAAATATTTCCTAAATGTAATTTTTCATTACTACCATTAGCAATTTTACAAACAACTGAAATAATTTTTTGAGTTACAAAACGTTGAGGTCTGAGGGGAGATTCGTGATTAAATAATATGCCAGAACAAGCAAATAAATTGTAAGCTTCTCGATAATTTGCCACTTCCCAAAAGGCTGTAGATTTAGCAACAGCATAGGGACTTCTTGGGCGAAAAGGAGTGATTTCTGTAGCAGGTTGACCGCCTGTATCGCCAAAACATTCGCTGGAGCTAGCATTATATAATTTAATTTTTGCTCCGGTAAATCTAATTGCTTCTAATAAATTTAATGTGCCAGTAGCGATACTTTCTAATGTTTCTACAGGTTGTTGAAAAGATAGACCTACTGAACTTTGACCTGCTAGATTATAAACTTCATCTGGTTGATATTTGGTTAATATTTGTAAGACACTTCTAAAGTCAGTTAAAGACATAGAGTCTAATTTTATTTTGTCACGAATATCTAAACGATATAAGTTGTTAAAAGTAGACATTTGGGCATCTCGGGAAGTGCCACAAACATTATAACCTTTTTCTAGTAATAGTTTGGCTAAGTAGGAACCGTCTTGACCTGAAATTCCGGAAATTAATGCTGTTTTCATAATTTTTAAGGAAGGAGAAAAAGAGATAAATATTTAGGACTTGCTGAATAAGTCTGAAATTTTAATTAATCAAAGTTTTAAGGGTTATTGAGATATTCATGTAGTGCAATAAAAACAAATAAGTCGAACTGTATGTCAAAATTCAGACATTTTTTTGAACTGAAACAGTGAAATTTTTTCTACTGTTAAACTTCAATAAACTATTGCCTTTCCTCGCCTACTTTTTTTCACCATACCCTATATTAGAAGGCTGACTTTATTGCCTTTTCCAGGTAATAAGTCAGGAGTAAGAATTAATAAGAATGTTTTTTGACTTTTCCTGACTCTATCCTTACCTAATTGGGTTAAATATCTCATTATTCTATAATACCATTTTGAAAAAAAGAATGCTTAACTTAGACGACACTTCAATTATTAAGTAATTAACATGCTAACTGAATAACTTTTTTGATAATTAGCAGGCCATTTATTGTTAATTATTCTGATGTTTAGTTCTCCCCTACTTTTGTACGGGCAAATGGCTATTCGGCCATACTCCTGCCCAATGCAAAAATGTAGCAAACATTTATCGCGCTTGCTATAACTTCTGACTCCTGTATTCTGACTTCTTTTTCAAAGATATCTTTTGATTAAAAACAACAGGTTATTGCCTAAATGTAATCTCTATATAGAAGCCTTATTCAGGTTATATAAAACATATTTTGGAGTTAGATTAAAATGGTTATTTTTCAGACTTTACGATCTATTTTAGTTTTCTTGCACATCATTTATAATTGCTATAGATTTATACAATCTAGCCTTTCTCAAGTTACTGAGGTACAGTTGTTTTTCTTCTTTTCTATTCCCTATTCCCTACTCCCACGCAGCAAAATAATTTTTGACCTCACGCCTCTTAGGAATTGCTATATATCAATCTGGAATTGTTTCTGCTAGAATTTTCGCTAAATTTTTGAGATGTGCTGCGTAGTTTTTTGTATTTTGATTAGGTGGTATTTTTTCCTGATTTTCTAGTTTTAGTTTGGTTTTTTCTAGTTCGGTTTGAGTTTCTTGAAGTTGAGATTTACAGGTATTCAATTCTTCTTGATACTTGAAATATTTAGATTGAGATTGTTCTAATTCTACCTGTACTTCATCGAGTTGGAATTGGGTAATTTCTAATTCTTCTCGCACATCATATAGTTCTGAAGAAGATTTATCTAACTCTGCTTGAATTTGTTGTAGTTGTGCTTCGGCATTTTTGGCAGTTCCTTGATTTTGCTGAAGTTGAGACTGAGCAGATACTAATTGTGCGGAAAATTCGTCTCGCTGAGATTTAGTATTTTCTAATTCTTCACGATTTTGTTGAAGTTGAGATTGGGTAGATATTAATTTCTGAGAAAGTTCATCTTTCTGAGACTGAATATTTGCTAACTCGACTTGATTTTCCTGAAATTTTACCTCCAATGAAACACTATTCCCTATTTCTGAAATATCCACATCTCGAAAAACTGGCGTACTATTCCAAGGTTCAAAAGGTATAAGTTTTGCAGTGGAAAAATGAGGTCGAAAGAAATATTTTCCGACTTCATTTAATAGACAAGCAGCAAAAGCAAAGGGAGTGTTAGAAATAGCAACAAAATCACACTTACTCAATAAGAAAAAATTCAGATATTCTTGATTAACTTCTATCCCCAAGTCTTGAGCGGTTACAGGATGATATTCAGCAAAATAAGCCAGAGGTAATTCTTCTATATTATCGCTGGCAATAAATAAAACTGGTTCCTCTAAAGTTTCCCATAAACCATCTAACCAAATTTTATACCACTCACTCGGAGCAACAGCAAAATTACTATTTTCCTCTGAATGTGATTGTAAATGTAAACCAATGATAGTTTTGCCACGAGAGTGTAATTTTTCCCAAGCAAGTTTTACTTTTTCCTCTACCTCTAGTGCAGGTTGAAACAAAGAACAAAAATATTCTTTAAAGGGCACATAATAGCGAGTGTGATATAAAAATTCTCCATGAATATCTACATTTTTCAAAATTTCTGTATTACCGAGGATAAATTCATTATCATTCTCCCCAACTTCAGGTAAATCTTCAGAAATCTCTCGATCTTTATGCCCAAATAATTCTTGCCCTATCCATTTTGGAGTCTCTACTGATAAGCAATTTTCTTGAGCATATATTTTCAAGAAACCATACTGAAAAATTTGATTACCTAATCCACCATTTTTGCCAAGAGTAGACATACTAATTACTTGTTTTCTCACATAAAAAGCATCTCCCCAAGAAGGATGAAAAGGCGTGGCAACTGCTATTTTACCAAAACCAGTCTGTGCTAAAAACTCATCAATTTTTTCTGCCAAAGCACAACCTTCATAGAGTTCTTCATAATTGATTTTTGTGTAAACTGCATCTATATATTTAAGTAGATTAGTTGCACCTTGTAATGCCAAAAGTTCTGCCCCTTGAATATCTAGATTGAGAATATTAAAATCTGCTGGTGTTAGTCCTAATTCTGATAGCAAAGTATCAAGAGTTTTTGACTCAACAGTTAGTTGATGTGTTTCTTTAATATTTGGATAAATATTTCGATAAAATTTCAAAGGCAAAATGGAACTACTCTGTCCCATGGAGTTAACATATAATTTTACTTTTCCATTTTGATTACTAATAGCATAGTTAACAGCTTGCACATCAATAGATACTTCGGCAATATTTGTTTTTAGCCTTTCAAATACTGTGGGGTTAGCTTCAATGAAAAGAATTTTTGAAATATTTAACCCTTGATAAGTTTTAATATCTTTACCCTCATAAGCACCTACATGAATAATGCCTCTAGGAAAAATTTGGTTTTGAAAGCAAAGGTTCTTTAAATCTAATTTCATGACTACTAATACTTAGATAATTTCAGTTCAGAAAAAAATAAATATGTCGCTCTACCACTAATAAAATCAATCTTTAACCAAGAAGAGAACTATTTCTTAGCTAAAGCAGTAGAGCAGAGGTAAAATTCAGCCAATTTTTTGAGTTTATATTCTCTAGATATAGCGTTTTCATTTGAAATGTAATATTAAATCTGGTGGTATTGGTATAACTAGATAGTTAATTAGGAATCAGGAGTCAGGAGGAAAAAGAATTTAGAAATATTTTTGCTCTACCTGAAGATGAAACATTTTTTTATACCGAATTAACGGGATGTGATGTCAAACAATAATTGGTTATTTACTAACATTAAAAAGTCCAGAAAACCTTCTTACTTGTTGCCTCTTGCCTTTGACTTTTTGCCTAAAAGCGACCATGTTTTTTACGCAACTCAAATGAAATTAGTATATATCTAAATCTCGATCAAATTACTACCAAAAGTCTTAACTAGATATGTTATCCAAAATATATTGCCAAGCATTCAGCAGTCAACTATCAGCTTTATAGAGTTGAAAATGTAGTAGAAGTTAAACTAATGTTTGCTTCATTCATTAAAAAGCTGTTTGCGTAGCATTCCGTAGGATGAACTGACCGCTAATAGCTGTTTGCGCAGCATTCCACAGGAAATGCTTACATATATTATTAACTAGGTATCTCACAAAAACCAACATAGTACAAAAGATTGTCCGAGATTTGTTTGATAAATAATCTTTGAATTTGCAACATACTTTAGCTTAATATAGTCAAGTATGAAAAAATCTATACTTAACTGTGAATGTAGTAGAAAAACACCAAAAAGCCAGAGAATATTTGGCCCAAGGTAAAATGGATAGAGCGATCGCTCTGTGTCATCAAATTATAGAGGTAAAACCAGACTTTATTCCAGCTTATCAGACTGTGGGAAATGCTTTAGAAATTCAAGGTAATTTAAAAGCTGCAATTAATTGGTATTTTAAGGCATTAAAAATTCAGCCAAACTTAGCTGAATTATACAAAATGATTGGTAATTTATACTCTCGACAAAAGCAGTGGGATGAGGCGATCTTCAGTTACCAAAAAGCTATAAAATTACAACCAAATTTAACAGAAGTGTATGAAAATTTAGGGGATATTTTTCGGCAGCGTTATCAGGATAATTTAACAGCAGCATTGAGTCATTATCGTCAAGCAATAGATTACGATCCTCAGAATGAAAGCAACTACCATAAAATCTTAGAAACTCAACCCTATCATCCAGAAATATGTTGTCGTTTAGCTAATATCTTATTTAGAAAAAATAAATTAAGCTCTGCAATTATTTTTTATCAAATTGCCCTAATAACTGAACCAGAAAATCCAGAAATTCATTTTAATTTAGGCAAAATATTGACAGAGCAAGGCGATATTCAGCAAGCAATTTATGAATATCAACTTGCCTTAGAAATAGAGAAAAATAATCCAGAGATTTATCTAAATTTAGGAATAGTTTTGGCAAAAAAAGAAAGATGGTCAGAAGCGATCGCCTCTTACCGTCGTACTATTGAAATTAATCCCAAGTTAGATTTAGCTTACAACTATTTAGGAGAAGCTTTAACAAAAGTGGGGGAATTAGAAGAGGCAATCTATGTTTTTGAGCAAGCAATAAATCTCAATCCCACCTCACCTTTATTTCATAAAAATTTAGGAGATGCTTTAGCAAAGCAAGGAAAAATAGATGAAGCAAGTGTCGCTTATAGTCGTTTTATTGAATGCTGAAGAAGGAAGAGGGAAGAGGGAAGAAGGAAGAGGGAAAAATATTGCTTTTTCTGAATTTTAAGCTGAAGAAGTAAGAGGGAAGAAGGAAGAGGGAAGAGGGAAAAATATTGCTTTTTCTGAATTTTAAGCTGAAGAAGTAAGAGGGAAGAAGGAAGAGGGAAGAGGGAAAAATATTGCTTTTTCTGAATTTTAAGCTGAAGAAGTAAGAGGGAAGAAGGAAGAGGGAAGAGGGAAAAATATTGCTTTTTCTGAATTTTAAGCTGAAGAAGTAAGAGGGAAGAAGGAAGAGGGAAAAATACTGCTTTTTCTGAATTTTAAGCTGAAGAAGGAAGAAAGAAGAAGGAAGAGGGAAAAATACTGCTTTTTCTGAATTTTAAGCTTTTGATATGTCCTAATACCATGGGTGAAAAAAGAATATTACGAATAATAAGCATGATTAAAAGACAGGTGCAGAAGATGTCCCTTGAACTAAAAAGATAAATTATGGCCTAATAAATGGCATTAAAACTATTCATTCTGACTCCTGACTCCTGACTCCTAAGAAATAACCTTTCCTTCGACAATACTTAACTTAAATAGCACTTCAATATATTAAGTAATTGACACAAATATAATCACCTTTTTGATAATTAGCACCCTAGAAGCGTATTAATTATTATTATATTTACTACTCCCTGTACGGACGTTGCATGCAACGTCCCTACCCACTCCCCTGCTGCCCCACTCCCCCACTCCCCCACTCCCCCGCTCTGCTATTTCCTATTTTCTTGATAATATTTTTGTGCAGTTTGTATCCAAGCTTTAATCTGAGATTCTAGCCATTTTTTTTCATCATTTAACTGATTAATTTTCATTTCTAAAACCGAATTTTTATTCTCAAGATTTTTAACCCAGTCCCTATATTCATCCACTTCAAACTTGAGGCGAGAATTTACTTGTAAAATTTTTTGTATTCTAGTGCCTAACTCTTGCACAGAAATACTTAATTTTACTGACTTACCCCGCCAATTTTCCAGCAACTCGGATAACTTGAATGCTTCATCAAAATTTCCCTTTTCCAGATGACGATAAATTTGATAAAAACTCACCCATTTAACAGTTCGAGATAACACTTCACTTTCCCAATAATTTAATTCTGGGTCTGATAAATTTAAACTATCAATTAAATCACTACAAATTTGTAAATGTTCTTTTACCTGATAAAAATCATCAAAACTATGAGTTTTATTTCCTTCATGCCATCGATAATATCCCAATATTTCTTTGACAAAATATAAGTCAGCAACCAAACCAATTCTCAACCATAATTCTAAATCCGCAGCATAAGCATAATTCTCATTAAATTTCCCGCCTACTTTCTCTAAAACTTGTCTTCTCATTAATACAAACGGGCAACAAATAGGATTAGCTTCTCCCAAAATATTCCTCGCCCATTCCTTGCCATTTACTAACTTATCCTCAGGATAATTTGCCCAATTCCAATTGAGATGATTATTATTAGCGTCAACCACCATAACAGATGAAGTAACTAAACCTATATTTTGGTATTTATCCAAAATTTTTACCTTTTGCTCTAAATTTTTTGGCAACATCACATCATCCTGAGCAAAGATAGTAATATACTCACCATTAGCACTTTCTAAACACTGATTCCAATTAGTAAACAGTCCTAAATTTTTTGAATTTCTCAAGTATCTAATTCTGTTATCTTTCTGCAGATAATTTTTAATAATTTCTGGAGTATTATCGTTGGAACAATCATCAGAAATAATTAACTCAAAATCTGTAAATGTCTGTTGAAGGACACTATCTATTGCTTGAGTTAGAAATTCTCCAGAGTTATAAGTAGGTAAACAAACGGTAACTTGAGGACAATGATTGATGAGCATTTAATCTAATATTAATTTTGAAGTAATACTAAGTTTGGTTGATAAAAGATATTTATAATTTTTTGATGTTCTTTATTTCTTAGTGTCAATTCAGTTATCAATTATCAGTACCTCGGGCAATAGGGAGGCGATAAAATGCAAAATTTTCTTTTTTATCTCCTTAAAGGGGGAGGTTTTATACCTGATTTTTTTGTCCAAGATGGCTCTTTGAAACTGTATTCACGATCGTACTGTATTATACCAATTTGATTAAAGAAATTATAAATAATAAAAGTGATTGAATAACCTGATGTTGATGTCTGTTAAACTCAAAATAAAGCTTGATATTTGTCACTAATAAATTCAAATAGTTACTAATAGATAAAAAACCGAGAAGAAACATTTCAAATTATTTTTATGAGGCCGTGAATTCTCTGACAAAGCGTAATAAATATTTGCTATAAATAACTAGGTTATTTCTTAGGAGTCAGGAGGACTGAGTCAGGAGTAAAAATAAATAGCTTTGATACCATTTATTTTTACTCCTGAATTCCCCTCCTGACCCCTGATCGTATCTTTGTCGGCGATTGAGTTTTTTGTCAGGAGTCAGGAGGACTGAGTCAGGAGTAAAAATAAATAGCTTTGATACCATTTATTAGGTGGGACTTTATCTTTTTAGCCCAAGGAACATCTCCTGCAGGTTTCTTTTAATTGCCCTCATTATTCGTCACATTCTTTTTCCAGATTTGTATAATTCCTAAATTAAGTATTTAAGCATAATTAATTATGCATTAACTTCTCACTCTGTCAGACTTAGAGATGAAATTATATACAAATAATTTGGCATGAGTACTTATGATTATTCCTGAATTATAAATTATCACAATTTAGAGTCAACTTTTTTCAATTGCCATGAAATATTTTGAGTTAGGGCAAATTGGAGTGTGACTAAGTTATTTTAATTATTCCTGTTCTTGCTGATAAGTGGAAACGTAAACTTAAAAATATAGCAACTGTCATTAAGCAGGAACAGAAAATTAACTTCCTATTTTTGTCATCAAAATATATCCTTGACGAAAAAACTTTTATACCAATTTCATAAAATATTGCAAAGCGTGAGGACACAGGGAACAGGGAACACCGGAGCTGGGAACAG